>NZ_JANXTC010000317.1:0-22745 GCF_025356345.1 Tardiphaga sp. | reverse complement strand
AGACCGATACCGAAGTCGTCGCACTGATGGTGACACGGGAGCTGGACCGGGGCCACAAGCCGGAACAGGCCGTGGGCCTGACGCTCAAGCAGTTGCGCGGCGCCTTTGGCCTGGCGTTCTTGTTTGCCGGTGAAGAGAAGCTGCTGATCGCGGCCCGCAAGGGCTCGCCGCTCGCCATCGGCTATGGCGACGGCGAAATGTATCTCGGTTCCGACGCCATCGCATTGGCGCCGTTCACCGACGACATCAGCTATCTCGAGGATGGCGACTGGGCGGTGCTGAACCGCAAGGGCGCGGTGGTGCATAACGAGCAGGGCACGGTCGTGCACCGCGATGTGATGAAGTCCGGTGCGTCGTCCTTCATGGTCGACAAGGCCAACTACCGCCACTTCATGGCCAAGGAAATTCACGAACAGCCGGAAGTGGTCGGCCATACGCTGGCCCGCTATGTCGACATGGCCAGCGAGCGGGTGTCGCTGCCGGTCGCGCTGCCGTTCGATTTCAAGGACATTCAGCGCATTTCGATCACTGCCTGCGGCACTGCGAGCTATGCGGGCTACGTCGCCAAATACTGGTTCGAGCGGCTGGCGCGGGTGCCGGTCGAGCTCGATGTCGCTTCCGAATTCCGCTACCGCGAGGCGCCGGTGCGCAAGGGCGATCTGGCGATCTTCATCTCGCAGTCCGGCGAGACCGCCGACACGTTGGCGGCGCTGCGTTATGCCAAGGAGCAGGGCATGCATAGTTTGTCGGTGGTCAACGTCGCGACCTCGACCATCGCCCGCGAGAGCGAGACGGTGATGCCCACGCTGGCGGGGCCGGAGATCGGCGTCGCCTCGACCAAGGCCTTCACCTGCCAGCTGATGGTGCTGGCCGCACTGGCTGTGGCCGCGGGCAAGGCGCGCGGCGAGTTGTCCGATGAAGACGAAGCCAGGCTGGTGCACGGTCTGGTGGAAATCCCGCGGCTGATGGCCGAGGCGCTGACCACCGAGCCGCAGATCGAAAAGCTCGCCCGCGACATCGCCAAGTGCCAGGACGTGCTCTATCTCGGCCGCGGCACCTCCTATCCACTGGCGCTGGAAGGCGCGCTGAAGCTGAAGGAAATCTCCTACATCCACGCCGAGGGCTACGCCGCCGGCGAACTCAAGCACGGACCGATCGCGCTGATCGACGAGAACATGCCGGTGGTGGTGATCGCGCCGTTCGACCGGGTGTTCGAGAAGACGGTGTCGAACATGCAGGAAGTCGCGGCGCGCGGCGGCAAGATCATTCTGATGACCGACGCAAAGGGCGCCGAGGAGGCCACCGTCGATTCGCTGGTGACGATCATCCTGCCGGACATGGCGGCGACCTTCACGCCGATGGTCTACGCCATCCCGGTGCAGCTGCTGGCCTATCACACCGCCGTGGTGATGGGCACTGATGTCGATCAGCCGCGCAACCTGGCGAAGTCGGTGACGGTGGAGTAGGCTGGATTTTCGCGGCGGAACCGATGCCGATCGTGACGGGCTGGTAGATATGTCGCCTGCATAATTGGCTTCGGGCTTTTAGCATTGTGCCGAGTTTGCCATCAAAGTGGCTTTCGCCAGGCGGGCGAAATGCTGCTAGTGTCCTTGTTCAAGATTGAAGGCGCCAAGCGCCGCGCTACTGGATTTGGAACGCTGATGGACCGCACCGACCTGCCACCGACATCGCCCGCCGGTGACCTTCCGCCGGATCCGCCGCGCGGCTTCATGGCCCGGATCCGCAATTACTTTCTGACCGGTCTGATTGTCGCCGGCCCGATCGCCATCACCTTCTATCTGACCTGGTGGTTCGTGACCTGGGTCGATGCGCTGGTGCGGCCGCTGGTGCCCGAGGCCTATCGGCCTGAACAATATCTGCCCTATGGCATTCCAGGGTCCGGCCTGATCGTGGCCTTCGTGGCGCTGACGCTGCTGGGCTTCCTGACCGCCAATTTGATCGGCCGCACTTTGGTGGATCTCGGCGAGCGGCTGCTCGGCCGCATGCCGGTGGTGCGCGCGATCTATCGCGGGCTCAAGCAGGTGTTCGAGACGCTGTTCTCCGGCACCGGATCGAGTTTTCGGAAAGTAGGCCTGGTCGAATTCCCTTCGCCGGGAATGTGGTCGATTGTGCTGATCTCGCAGCCGCCCAGCGTCGAGATCAAAAACAGCCTGCCGGGGCAGGAGGAGTACATCTCGGTGTTCCTGCCCTGCGCGCCGAATCCGACCACCGGCTTCTTCTTTTACGTGCCGAAGACCAAGATCATCGACATCGACATGTCGGCCGAGGACGCCGCGACCCTGATCATGTCGGCCGGCGTAGTGCAGCCGGGCTCCGATCCGCAGAAGAAGATCGCGGCACTGGCCGAGATGGCGCAGGCGGCGCAGGTCGCCAATGCGGCTGCCCCGAAGCAGCCGGCGCAGGTGGATTAGGCCACACTCACATTTCAAATCTGTGCGACGGATGCCGCTGGGGGCTGGTCGTAACCACGGTTCGCTTGGAGTGCGCATGGAAAAAGCTCATGCTCGGATCGAGGGGGAACGACGGGGCCTATCGAAGGCCCGGGTCGCTCATGAGGGTAGGAAGTGTCGTTGCGAGCGCGTCAATCACCAGGCGTAATTTTCGCGGCATGCGTGGCGTCTGGGCCCATAGGGCATAGACGTCGTAGAGATACTCTCCTTCGTCCTTCAGCACCTGCTGCAACTTGCCGGATCGGACCACGTCGCGGACGAGCCAGTAGGGCAACCATGCGATGCCCATAGCTGCTATCGCGGCATCCGCGATGGCATCGAGATCGTCGAACTGCATGCGGCCCTTCGGTAAAACCTCGATCAACCCACCATCTTTGCGGGCGAAGAGCCAGGGCATTGCAGGGCCGGAGCGACGGTAATTGAGGACACGGTGATCCGGGAGTTCCTGTAAGTGAGAAGGACAGCCCCGAGCGTCGAGATAGAGCGGAGCCGCGCACAGGATCATGGGTTGGCGGGCGACGCGCCGTGTCATAAGGCTTGCCTTTCCACCCGGCGCGCCCGTCCTGATGGCTAGGTCGAAGCCGTCTTCCACGACCTCGACAGTTCGATCGCTGAATTGAAGATCGAACTCCAGGCCGGGATACTGCCGCGCCAGTTGCATGAGTGACGGCAGGACACAACGCCGACCGAAATGGACCGGCATGGTCATCCGGAGCCTGCCGTGGGGCTCGGAGAACTGATCTGCGGCAAGGGCGCCCACCGCCTCCACATCAGCCAAGATGGCTCGACTGCGTTCGTAAAATGTCTGGCCGAACTCTGTGAGAGTCTGGCGACGGGTGGTTCGGTTGATGAGCCGCACGTCGAGTTGTTCCTCGAGCGAGCGGACGTGCTTGCCGACCATCGGCGCGGACATGCCGAGTTCCGTCGCTGCCGCCGCAAACGAACCGAGATCCACCGCGGCAACGAACACCTCCATGCTGGTCAGCCGATCCATATTCGAAAGCCCTAGTTTATTCAGAACTGCCTGTTCGAGAATTTATCGTGATACGCGACCCTCATAAAGAAGATTCATAATCATTAGTTTGGAGTGTTAGATGACGAAGGTCATCCGATTTCATCAATATGGCGGTCCGGACGTCCTGAAAATTGAAGACATCGAAGTGCTCGCTCCGGGGCCAGGGGAGGTTCAAATCTGCGTCAGGGCGATTGGCTTGAACCGGGCGGACGCACTGATGCGCAGGGGCACCTACATTGAGACGCCGGAGTTGCCTTCCGGGCTCGGTCTTGAAGCCGCAGGCATCATCGAGCGGATCGGAGAGGGCGTCGTCGACTTGGTGGTCGGGGATACGGTCAGTGTCGTACCGCCGGTGTCCATGAGCCGCTGGCCAGCCTACGGCGAGATTGCCACCTTTCCGGCTTTTCTGATTGTGAAGCATCCCTCGACATTGAGCTTCGAGGCTGCCGCGGCCATTTGGATGGCCTATCTCACCGCCTATGGCGCACTCGTCGACGTGGCCAATCTCAAGGCCTCCGAGGTCGTCGCGATTACCGCAGCTTCCAGTAGCGTAGGATTAGCAGCCATTCAAATTGCGAACCGTCTCGGAGCTGTGCCAATCGCGATCACGCGCAATTCGACCAAGCGACAGGCGCTGCTCGAGGCTGGCGCTGCGCAAGTCATCGTGTCAGCCGAGGAAGATATCGAGACGAAACTTCGCGCCATGACGCAGGCCCAAGGCGGCGTTCGCGTCGTTCTCGATCCGGTTGGCGGACCGCTGTTCGATCCGTTGACGGCTGCGATGTCCAAAGGCGGAATTCTCATCGAATACGGAGGTCTCAGTAATCAGCCGACACCGTTTCCACTGTTCAATGTCCTCAGCAAAAGTCTGACCCTGCGCGGCTATCTTGTGCATGAGGTGGTTACCAATCCCATCCGGCTTGCCGCGGCCAAGGAATTCATCCTCGCTGGACTGGCGGACGGTGTATTCCGGCCGATCATTTCGCGAACATTTTCGTTCGGCGAGATTGTGGATGCTCACCGCTTTCTGGAATCCAACGAGCAGTTCGGCAAGATTGTCATCACGCGATAGCGCGTCGACCCCGACAAAGGGATTCTTCTTCTACCTGCCGAAGACCTCATGCCGACGTCGCACCCGGTTTTGACGGTGTCACGGACAGCACCATCGATCGCTTAGAAAGCTTTTTGCTTGTGGGCTGGATTAGGTCTGTGCCTTCGGGCGATTAGTCGTGATTTTCCGGGGTCGTTGCGTGCGGGGCCGTGGTGGCGTTTCGCTCTCGCTGATGGTTACCAGCCCGGCCAGATCCAGATGCACCATGCTGCCTTTCGCATACCAGAGACCGTTACGCGCGGCCGCCACGGCTTCATCCTGTGTTGCGTAAGTTTGTGATGCTGTCACTTCACCCCGTTCGATCATTTCGCCGACGAATGCCCTTGGTTCCCGCTGCTGTGTGTCACCGTTGACAGCCCGGTCGACCAGGGTAGTTTCGTCAAACAAAGGGAGCCTTGCCGGCCGATAGACCTTGTTCGAGCCGTGGATTGCCAGCTTTGCGCTTGTCCAGGCCATGCCGCCCACGATCAGCGCCTGAGACACGACGAAATAATCGTTATAGGGCATCGTTGAGCTCGAAGAGCTTGAGCACGGCTTGCCCGATCGCATGTATTACAACGGCGTCGATCATGCTAACCGCCATCCAGCCATCGATCAAAGGCCATCTTTCGAGCGGAATGAACTCCAGAGAGGTCACCTTAACGCCAGGGGCGCGAATATCGCGACGGTGATCAGGGCGGTGCCGAGGGTGTTGCAAGCGGTCGTCCCAAGCTTGATTCGCTCGATGGCGGAGATACTGAGCGGCACGGACAGCTCCTATAATTGTCTGTGGGCGGGCAGAATATCCTGAAGCTCGAGGTTTGGGTATTGGGTAGGTTAGCTCGAGGAGCCCCAGCGGACGTCATGGTATAGAACTGCTCTGTGAACGGTGCAGGCCGAATGAATCACGCCAGGCGATTAGCCCGCGCCGATCAGCGGCAGTGCCTCGTCGCGCTCGTACAGATAGAGCAGGCAGCGCAGCGCCTCGCCGCGTTCGCCTTTGAGCTTCGGATCGTCCTGCAAAATCCGCATTGCCTCGTCGCGCGCCTGCGTGATCAGCTGCGCATGCACGTCGGGGCGGGCGATGCGAAATCCCGGCAATCCGCTCTGCCGTGTGCCAAGCACGTCGCCTTCGCCGCGCAGTTTCAGGTCTTCCTCGGCGATGCGAAAACCATCGGTGGTTTCCTTGATGACTTTCAGCCGTTTGGCCGCGATCTCGCCGAGCGGCTCGCGGTACAGCAGCAGGCAGTTGGAAGCTTCCGAGCCGCGGCCGATGCGGCCGCGCAACTGGTGCAATTGCGCGAGGCCAAAGCGCTCGGCGTTCTCGATCACCATGATGGTCGCGGCGGGGACGTCGACGCCGACCTCGACCACGGTGGTGGCAACCAGGATCTGGGTTTCGGCGGCGGCGAAACGCGCCATGGCCAGGTCCTTCTCGGTGCCGCGCATGCGGCCGTGAACCAGCCCGACCTTGTCGCCGAAGCGCTCGCGCAGGCTCTCGAAGCGCTCCTCCGCATTGGTGAGTTTGGGGCCATCCATCTCGGATTCTTCCACCAGCGGCACGATCCAGTAGATCAGCTTGCCGGCACCGACCGCGCGGCCGATGCCGTCGATCACTTCGGTGAG
This sequence comes from Tardiphaga sp., assembly GCF_025356345.1. Classification (GTDB taxonomy): domain Bacteria; phylum Pseudomonadota; class Alphaproteobacteria; order Rhizobiales; family Xanthobacteraceae; genus Tardiphaga. Next base: position 16,543 of record NZ_JANXTC010000317.1, on the reverse strand, counting down.
CCGGCTCGCCGATAGCGTCCGGGTCTCGATCGGCTGCCGGCCGGCGGGCTTTTCCCGAAGTTCGGACACGTCCATGTCGCCAAAATAGGTGAGTACCAGGGTCCGCGGGATCGGCGTTGCCGACAGTACCAGCACGTCGACGGCGTCGCCCTTGTTGGTGAGCGCCAGCCGCTCGCGCACCCCAAAGCGGTGCTGCTCGTCGACCACCGCGAGCGCCAGCTCCTTGAATTCCACGTCGTCCTGGATCAGCGCGTGGGTGCCGACCAGCATATCGATCTCGCCAGCCGCCAGTCGCGCCAGAATGTCTTTTCGCTCGCGGCCTTTTTCGCGGCCGGTCAGGATCGCCACGCGCAGTCCGGCGCGCTCGGCCAGCGGCGTGATGGTCTTGATGTGCTGGCGCGCGAGAATCTCGGTGGGAGCCATCAGGGCCGTCTGCCGGCCGACCTCGGCGACTGCGGCGGCGGCAAGCAGCGCCACCACGGTCTTGCCGGAGCCGACGTCGCCCTGCAGCAGCCGCAGCATGCGTACCGGCTGGGTCAGATCGCCAGCAATCGCTTTGACCGCCTCCTGCTGCGAGTTGGTGAGCGAATAGGGCAGTGCGTCGATGATCAACCGGCGCAATTGGCCATCGCCGGCGTTGCGATCGCCGGCGGGCCGGCGCAATTGCGCGCGCACAAGTGCCAAAGCCAGCTGCCCGGCGAGCAATTCATCGAACGCCAGCCGCGACCAGAACGGACCTTCGGGCAAGATATCGGTGAGTTCGACCGGCACATGGACGCGGTTCAGCGCTTCCGCGATCGGCGGAAACGAGCAGCGCCGCATCACTTCCGGGCTGATCCATTCCGGTAGGGCCGGCAGCCGTGTCAGCGCCAGCCCGACGGCGCGGCGCAGCGCGCCGATCGCCAGGCCCTGGGTCAAGGGATAGACCGGATCGATGCCGCTGAGTTTGGCAAATCCTTCCTCGTCGATGACGCGGTCGGGATGCACGATCTGCAGGATGCCGTCGAACAGCTGGCCGGTGCCGGAGATAAAGCGCTTCTCGCCGACCGGTAGCAGCTTTTCCACCTGGCCGGGATAGGCCTTGAAATAGGCCAGCACGGCCGCCCCGGTGTCATCGCTGACATAGACCAGATGCGGCGCGCGCGAGCGTCCGCCCGGTGCCGGACGATGGCGGTCGACGGTGACTTCCAGCGTTACCATGGTGCCCGGAGCCGCATCGCGGATCTTGGGCCGCTCGCGTCGGTCGATGACGCTGACCGGCAGATGCAGCAACAAATCGGCGATCCGCGGGGTTTCACTGCGGCCGAGCAGGAACCGCAGCAGCTTGTCCAGCTTCGGCCCGATGCCAGGGATCGAGGTGACCGGCGCAAATAGCGGGTTGAGCAGTTCAGGGCGCATAACGACTCGGAAGCTCGCAAAACACGGGACGGGCGGTAGCGCCGAGACTTGAATGCATTTTGGGGCGAAAGCAATGCGCGAACAGGTGCTGACATCCACAGGCGCGAACGCTATATCAGCCTGCCCGGCATGTCCGGGCTTTCGGCGTTTGGACGGGACGGGCACATGACGGGAACGACACGATCGAGCAACGGGCTGGACGAGCGCCGCAAGCGGCTGCTGTTTCGTTGCTGGCACCGCGGTACCCGGGAAATGGACCTGATTCTCGGTCGGTTTGCCGACGCCGAGATCGCCGGTCTGGCCGAACTCGAAGTGACCCAGCTCGAGGAGCTGATCGCGCTGGAAGATCCCGATCTGTATCCGGCCTTTGTCGGCGACAGCGAGCTGGCGCCGAAGTTTCACACGCCGCTGTTCGAGCGCATCAAGCTGTTTCGCAATCTGGACAAGCCGGCATGAAGGCGCCGACGGTTTCGCCCGCGGCGCAGCTTGCGCCCGGCCGCGCGCTGACCTTTGCCAATGTGGCCGACGGCGCCGAGGGCCTGATCATCTCCGATCTGGCCCGCGCCGTGGCTGCGAGGCCGAAACCGCCGGCGGTGAGCCTCGCGGTGGTGTGCCGCGACGGCGGCCGAATGCAGAATCTGGCCCGCGCGTTGGAATTCTTCGCGCCGGATCTCGCGGTGATGCAGTTTCCGGCCTGGGACTGCCAGCCCTATGACCGGGTCTCGCCGCATGGCGGCGTGCTGGCACAGCGGCTGACCACGCTGGCGCGATTGTCGCGCCTGAAGGGCAGCGAGAAGCCGCTGATCCTGCTGACCACGGTGAATGCCATGGTGCAGCGGGTGCCGGCGCGCGACATCGTCGCGGCGCAGGCACTGTCGGTGGCGCCGGGCAATGTGGTGCCGATGGACTCCATCGTCGCCTGGCTCGAACACAACGGCTATAATCGATCCGGCACCGTGCGCGAGCCCGGCGAATATGCGGTGCGCGGCGGTATCCTCGATCTGTTTCCTGCCGGCCTTGATCAACCAGTGCGTTTCGACTTCTTCGGCGACAGCCTGGAATCGATCCGCAGTTTTGATCCCGAGACCCAGCGCACCCATTTCGACATGCGCGCGCTCGATCTGGTGCCGATCTCCGAATTCCAGCTCGTCACCGAAACCATCAAGCGGTTCAGGATGGGCTATGTGGCGACCTTCGGGGCGCCCGAGCGCGACGATCAGCTCTACGAGGCGGTCAGCGAAGGCCGCCGTCATCCCGGCATGGAGCACTGGCTGCCGCTGTTCCAGGAGCGGATGGACACGCTGTTCGACTATGTCGATGGCGCGCCGATCGTGATGGAGCCGGAAGGCGAGGCCGCCGCCACCGAGCGCTTCAAGCAGATCTCGGACTATTACGAGGCCCGCCGTGAAGCGATGGGCATTCCCGGCGGCGGCGCCATTTACAAGCCGCTGCCGCCGGACCGGCTCTACATGACGCTGGAGGAATGGCAGGATCGCCTCACCGACGTCGCTCTGGCGCGGCTGACACCATTTGCTGTGCCACAGCAGGGCGCCGGCGTGATCGATGCCGATGCGCGCGCCGGACGCAATTTTCTGACCGAGCGATCGGATTCCACCATCAACGTATTCGCCGCGGTCGTGGCGCATATCGAGGCGCTGCAGGTGGCGCGCAAGAAGGTCGTGGTGGCGCTGTGGAGCGAAGGCTCGCGCGACCGCATGGGCAGCATGCTCAAGGACCACAAGCTGCTCAATACGACCTCGGTCAATTCCTGGCGCACCGTGCTGGCGACGCCGCGCAACCAGACCATGCTCGCGGTAGTCGGCATGGAGGCTGGCTTCGAAACCGACCAGATCGCTGTCATCAGCGAGCAGGACATTTTGGGCGATCGTCTCGTCCGTCCGCGCAAGGCGACGCGAAAGCTCGATAATTTCATCTCCGAAGTGACGAGTCTGGCGGCCGGCGACATCGTCGTGCATGTCGAGCACGGCATTGGCCGTTTCGTCGGGTTGCAGACGCTGCAGGTCGGCGGCGCGCCGCATGATTGTCTCGAGCTGCGCTACGCGAATGAAACAAAGCTGTTCCTGCCGGTCGAGAACATCGAGCTGCTGTCGCGCTTTGGCTCCGACACCGCCAATGTCGAACTCGACAAGCTCGGCGGCTCCGGCTGGCAGGCGCGCAAGGCCAAGCTGAAGAACCGGATTCGCGAGATCGCCGGCGAGCTGATCAAGATCGCCGCCGAGCGGCAGTTGCGCGAGGCGCCGAAGACCTTCGTGCAGCCGCATCTGTATGACGAATTCTGTGCCCGCTTCCCCTATGAGGAGACCGAGGACCAGCAGTCGGCGATCAACGCCGCGCTGGGCGATCTCGAGAGCGGCCGGCCGATGGACCGGCTGATCTGCGGCGACGTCGGATTCGGCAAGACCGAGGTGGCATTGCGCGCCACCTTTGCCGTGGCCCTCGAAGGCAAGCAGGTTGCCGTCGTGGTGCCGACCACGCTACTGGCGCGTCAGCACGCCAAGAATTTTACCGAGCGCTTCAAGGGCTTCCCGGTCAACGTCGCGCAGGCCTCACGCCTCGTGACGCCGAAGGACATGACCCTGACCAAGAAGGGCCTCGCCGATGGTACCATCGACATTGTCGTTGGCACCCATGCGTTGCTCGGCAAGTCGATCAAGTTCAAGGACCTTGGCCTGGTCGTGGTCGACGAGGAACAGCATTTTGGCGTCACCCACAAGGAACGCCTGAAGCAGTTGCGCGCCGACGTCCATGTGCTGACGCTGTCGGCGACGCCGATTCCGCGCACGCTGCAGCTGGCGCTGTCCGGCGTTCGCGATCTTTCGATCATCGCGTCGCCACCGGTCGATCGTCTCGCGGTGCGCACCTTCGTGGCGCCGCATGATCCGCTGATGATCCGCGAGGCGCTGCTGCGCGAACGCTATCGCGGCGGCCAGGCATTCTACGTCGTGCCGCGGATCGACGACCTCGCCGAGGTCAAGGACTTCCTCGACAAGCACGTCCCGGAGATGAAGGTCGCGGTGGCGCATGGCCAGATGGCGCCGACCGTGATCGAGGACATCATGTCGGCGTTCTACGACGGCAAATACGATATCCTGCTGTCGACCACCATCGTGGAATCCGGGCTCGACATTCCGACCGCCAACACGCTGATCATCCACCGCGCCGACATGTTCGGCCTGGCGCAATTGTATCAGCTGCGCGGCCGTGTCGGCCGCTCCAAGCTGCGCGCCTATGCGCTGTTCACGCTGCCGGCGCAGGCCAAGATCACCGCGCAGGCCGAGCGACGGCTCAAAGTGCTGCAGTCGCTGGAAAATCTCGGCGCCGGCTTCCAGCTTGCCTCGCACGATCTCGACATACGCGGTGCCGGAAATCTGCTCGGCGAAGAGCAGTCCGGCCATATCAAGGAAGTCGGCTTCGAACTGTACCAGTCGATGCTGGAGGAGGCGATCCTCAACCTCAAGGCCGGCGTCTCCGAGCCGGTTGCCGACCGCTGGTCGCCGAGCATCACCGTCGGCATGCCGGTGCTGATCCCCGAGGAATTCGTCGCCGATCTCGCGGTGCGGCTGTCGCTGTATCGAAGGCTCGCCGACCTCGAGACCGACGACGAGATCGGAAACTTCGCCGCCGAGCTGCGCGACCGTTTCGGCGTGCTGCCGGACGAGGTGCGCTATCTGTTCAAGATCGCGGCGATCAAGGCCTATTGTCGCCGCGCCAATGTCGAGAAGGTTGATGCCGGCCCGAAGGGCATGGTCATCACTTTCCGCGACAACAAGTTCGCGCAGCCGGACCGGCTGGTGTACTTCATCCGCTCCTATGGCCAGGCCGCGAAGGTGCGGCCGGACATGAAGGTGGTGTTCCTGCAGGAATGGGACACTCCGGAGGAGCGGCTGGAAGGCGCCACCGAAATCATGCGCGCGCTGGCCAATCTCGCGGAAAAGAAGAAGGCGGCGTAGCAGCGCTGGCGGTTTATCTCGTCATTGCGAGGAGCACTTGCGACGAAGCAATCCAGCTTTTGCCGAGCTTGTGGCTTCTGGATTGCCGCGTCGCTTCGCTCCTCGCAATGACGACCGATAGATCATCGGCCTGGTAAACAATAAACGGCCGCCGGCATGGCTGCCGACGGCCGTTCGTCATTTAAGCCCGAAACTTACTTCGGATATTTGAATTCCGGCGCCGCCTTCAGCGCTTCCTTGGTGGTGTTCATGCTGACCAGCCACTTGCTGCTCTTAGCGTCGCAATCGACCTTGACCGAACGATCGTTCCGATGACGGAGCGTCCGGGTCTACGATGCGGCGCGTTGTGCCACATTGTCCTGCAACCGCGCCATCAGCGACCGTGCGGAGTCATTGGGTAGCAAGGTCGCGACCGTGACATGCGGATCGTTGCGCGCGTCGCGCCTGGGGCCGTGCATGGTGTGCTTCATCACGCTCGACAGCCGCCGCGCGATCAGATGGGCGTTGCGCAAATCGGTCTCGGCAAAGATCACGATGAGGGAGCCATCTTCGTGCAGCGTGGCAAAATCCATCCGGCGCATCAGCCGGCCGAGAATGCGTGCCGCGTCGCGTTGCGCGCGTACGGGCACATCGTGGAAGGAAAACCGGGCGGCTGACAGTCCGCCGCCGCGCGATTGCGTCTGGTACACGGCGTTGGCGAGGTCGCGCTCGAAGGCCGCGATCGTCAGCAGGCCGGTATTGGCATCGAGCAAGCCGTCGGAGTCGATGGCCTTCAAGGCGCGCTGCAAGCGGGTTTCAAAAGCGTGCTGGCGGATCAGCGGCAATGCTAGCGCAGCGACGTCGGCGGCGTGACTGCCGCTCGCCTCGAGATTGGCCAGCTCATGATCCGCCGCAATGCCGGGGACGGTAACGACGACCGGAAGATTGCGGAACCGGGCATCCTCGGCCAGTACCGTGAGGAAGGCATCGACCACGCGCGTGCTGAATCCTTCGCCGATCACAATGCCATCGAGATCCCTTGCATTCAGATGTTTGGCGGCGGCCTCGATGCTGAGCGCGCCGACCACGCCGACGCGTTCGCCCAATGCTACCGACAACGCGGGATAGCCGGCACCGCGACCGATCAACATAACGGTGGCGTCCTGGATCGGGTCCGACGCCTGCAGCGCGGTGCGAATGATATTGTCGGCGGTGAGCCGGCGCAGCACGGTGGCGTGCAGCGTGCGGACCCGCAACGCGTTGCGCAGCCGGACGCAGAGCCGGTCAAAATTACCGGCGGTTTGTATGAAGGGGAGGGCGTGTCCGGGCAGCGACGTCACCGGATCGATCGCGATCAGCGGCACATAGGGCTGCTTGGCGCCGAGCCGTTTGGCGAGCGCCTCGAAAATCGGCATGTCGTCGGCGGTGGCCGACACCAGCACAGCCGCTGGCTGCAACCGCGCCACCGCGTCAAGCGCTTCGGCCCAGGTCGCATCGATCACCGGAAAGATATTGCTGGTGACCAAGGCGGCGGAGAACGGGGCAGGATGGTTCGCCGAGACGACGACGATGGTAGCCAGATCAGACATGTTGAACCCGGTGCGCGATATGCGATAGCGCAGGTTAGCCCGGCGTCCTTAATGGCGGGTCAATGGCTGGTGGGCAATTCCATCAATCGGCCGCGGCCCGATCGCGAAACGCTTCCACCATCAACGGATTGAGCCCCAATTCGGTGAGTGCGTCGCGGGCCCGCGCATTGTCGCTGGCGCGGCCGGCGAGACGATAGCCACTGAGCCGGTCCGGCAACGCGGTCAGCATCGCGTTCTGGCCGAGGCGCTTGGCCCATTCCGTGAGGTCTTGCGCCAGGAAGCGATAGCCGCCGACCGCCATGACGCCGCTTGGCGGGGCGGTGATCAGGATCGCGCCGGTGGCACGGTCGAGACGCGCGGCGAAGCCGGTATCAACATGATCGACCGGCTTGCTGGCAACCAGCGAACGGCTGGGTTCGGCGGAGGCCGCATAGGCCAGCACCGGTACCATCGGACCACGCAGGCCGAGCGTGCCTTTCGGCGTGATCAGGATCTCGCCGGCGATCGATGAATTGGCGACCGCGCGCGGCGCACCGTGCGAACCCGGCATGATCGCTACCGGCAGGCCGTCCGCGCCGCGACGGGCGCCGAACAGGCCGGCCTCGCCGAACAGGTAAATATCCGTGAGCGTGGTCTGCGGACTGCTCCAGGCGGCGCTTGTGGCGACCTGTTCGGGTGCGCGCCACAGGCCCAGCACATGGCGCAGGGTCGGCGTACGGTCGAGTAGGCCGCTGGCCGCCAGGCGCTCCGCCAGCGGCGCGGGGACCACGAGGACGTCGCAGGCCTGCGCATTGATATCGCGCTCGAGCACTTCGTTGTCGAACGGATGATGCAGCGACAGCACGCCGCCACTCAACAGCCACGTCACCAGCGACGACGCCATGCTGGCGAAGGAGGAGGGCGTCAGCGCCGAAAGGATGATCGCGCCCTGCGGCAGGCCGGCCTCCAGAAACACCGCGAGGCCACCCGAGATCAAATTGAGATGGGTGCGCGGCACGGCGCGAAATCCGTCGGCGGTGACGTCGAAGGAAATGATGGCCGCGCGGCGCGCGTCCTGCAGCACCGCGATCGCCGGCTCGAACTCGCACGCCATCACGTCGTCGAGGGCGGCCATGCCTTCCGGCAGGTCGTTGCCGAAGCCGCCGACATAGCGGATCGAAAACGCGTCCGCCGCCGCATTCATGATCAGGTCGGCATGGCTGACGCCATCGATCTTGCTGGAGGTCACGAGACCGCGGGCACCGGTGCGGTTCAACGCCATGGTCAGTTCGGCCTGGCGAAACAGCTGCGGCAGCAGCGCGACGATCAGGCCGGCGCGATGCGCCGCCAGCACCGTCAGGACAAATTCCACGGTGTTCGGCAATTGGACCGCGATCACCGAATTGGCCGGAAGGCCGGAGCCGATGAAATGCGCGGTCAGTGCCGAGATCGCCCGGTCGGCTTCGGCGAAGGTGAGCTGCTTCGGCGGCGTCGCGGTGATGCGCATCTTGTCGGCCGGATCGACCAGCGCCAGCGCTTCCGGCTGGCGACCCAGAACGCGGCGAAACAGACCATCGAGCGTCGGCGAAGGGTGCGGGGCTGCTGCGGTCACTGCGTCATTTCCGATCCGGTTTCGACCACCAGCTTTCCGGCAAATAGCCGGTCAACGCGGTGGTTGCAGGACGTTCTATCCGATTCCATCGGGCAAGCCATTGTTCCCTGACATGGTAGAGCGGAATGGCGTAGAAGCCGGCGATCAGGGCGCGGTCGAGCGCGCGTACCGCATCGACGAACGGAGCATGGTCCCGCGCTTCCAGTAACCGGGCGATCATCGCATCGATGGCCGGATCCTTGGCGCCCATGTAGTTGCGGGTGCCGGGAAGGTCGGCGGCCTCCGCGCCCCAGTAAAACGACTGTTCATTGCCGGGCGACAGCGACTGGTCCCAGCGGTTCTGGATCATGTCGAAATCGTAGGTGAGCTTGCGCTGGTCGAACTGCACGGCGTCGATGGCGCGGATTCCGGCATGGATGCCGGCGCGCTTGAGGTCGCGGGCGAAGGCCAGCGCGATGCGCTCCTGGTCGCGACTGGTGACCAGGATCTCGAAGGCGAACGGCGTCCGGTCCGAGCGTTGCCGCAGCACGTTGTCGTCAAGCTCGTAGCCTGCCTGCGCCATCAGCGTCAGCGCGGTGCGCAGCGTCGCGCGGTCGCGGCCGGAGCCATCGCTGACCGGCAGGCGATAGCTGCCATCCATTACGTCGGCGGGAATTGGCGCGCTGTAGGGTTGCAGCAGCGCGCGCTCGCGGTCGTCCGCTGGGCGGGCGTCGGCGGATAGGTCGGAGCCGGCGAAGAAGCCGGCGCCGCGGGCATAGAGGCCGAAGAAATAGCTGCGGTTGATCCACTCGAAATCAAACAAGAGAGTGAGTGCCTGGCGCACGCGGACGTCGGCGAAGATCGGGCGGCGGGTGTTGAAGACGAGGAATTCCGACGGTTTCGGCAGCCCCGTCCTGATCACGTCGCGGATGATGTCGCCGGATCGCGCCGCCGCAAAGTCATAGCCGTCGTGCCAGCGCAGCGGTTCGTTCTCGAGCCGGAAATCATACAGCCCGCGCTTGAACGCCTCGAAATGCGCATTGGACTCGCGGTAGTAGTCGAGCCGGATTTCGTCGAAATTCCATAGCCCGCGATTGACCGGCAGATCGCGCCCCCAATAATCCGGGTTGCGGGTCAGGGTGACCGCCGCGCCGGCTTTCACGGCCGTGACCCGGTAAGGTCCCGAACCCAGCGGCGGCGCCATCGAGGTTTCCTCAAAACTGTCGGGATGGACCGCGTGCTTCGGCAGCACCGGCATCAGGCCGAGAATCAGTGGCAGTTCGCGGTCGGGCGCGCCGCCGAAATCGAACCGCACGGTGCGTTGGTCCAGGGCTTCGGCGCGGGCTACCTTGGCGTAATACTGCCGGTGATTGGGGCGGCCCTTGTCGCGCAACAATTGCCAGGAGAACAGCACGTCCACGGCGGACACCGGATGGCCATCGGCAAATCGGGCGGCGGGATTGATCCGGAAGGTGACATAGCTTCGGGCGTCGTCGGTCTCGACACTCTCGGCGAGCAGGCCGTACAGCGTGAACGCCTCATCCTGGCCGCGGGTCATCAGGCTTTCAACGACAAAACCACGGATCTGCGGCACCGCGAGGCCACGGACGATGAAGGGGTTGAGGCTGTCGAACGTGCCCAGCACGCCCTGCACGAGGCGCCCGCCTTGCGGCGCGTCGGGGTTGACGTAGGGCATCTGCCGGAAGCCCGCGGGCAGGGCAGGCGCGCCGTGCATCGCGATGCCGTAAGCGGGCTCCGCCCGTGCCTGTTCCGGCAGCATCAGGGTCGCTACCAATGCCGCTGCCGCCAGAACGCCGAAGCTGCGCAAAAAGCGCATCGCATTTGATCGATTTGATTCGGGATAGCTCACCTCGGCAACTTAGCATGTCTGCTATCAAGGGCGGGACGTCTTGCACAAAAAGGGTTGTCGCCATTGATCTTTTCGCCCGCCGCTGTATTGAAGGCGTGCAATTGACGAGGACGGCGCGGACTGTCACGTAACAGCCGTAATTGGCAACGAGACACCCCGCTAACGGGTCAGCGTGCGCGCCGCCCCGGGGCCTTCGGCCCGGGGTTTTGGGCGCCACCGTTCAGAAAGGGTTTTCCGCAATGAATTTCCGTCTTTTGGCTGCGTCGGTATGGCCGCGCGGTCGGGTTCTCGCCCTGCTGGCGGCAACCGCGCTGACGGCCTCCGCGATGGCGCCGGATGCGCGCGCCCAGGCGCCCGCGCCGGGCGCGCCGCCCGCCGCCGCCCCGAAGGCCGCGGCGCCGAAGGCGGCTCCGAAAGCGGCTCCCAAGGCTGCCCCGGCTGCTCCCGCCGCCCAGGCCCCCGCAGGTGCGCCGGCCGCTGGCGCCCAGCCTCCGGAGCAGCAGGTTCAGCTGATCTACGCACCCTGGACCAAGTTCTGCCTCAAGGGCCAGGACGCCAACGCCAAGCAGGTCTGCTTCACCGGCAAGGACGGTCGCATCGAGTCCGGCCAGCCGGTCATTGCCGCCGTCATCATCGAGCCGGAAGGCGAGCCGAAGAAGATCCTTCGCGTCACCCTGCCGCTCGGCATGCAGCTGGTGCACGGCACCCGCGTCATCGTCGATGCCAACGCCCCGGCGCAGAGCCCCTATGTGATCTGCTTCGCCAATGGCTGCATGTCGGACTACGAAGTCACCCCGGAACTGCTGGCCAATCTGAAGAAGGGCCAGAACCTGATCGTGCAGGCGATCAATTCCAACGGCGCGCCGCTGACCCTGCCGCTGCCGCTGGCGGAATTCGCCAAGGCCTATGACGGCCCGCCGACCGATCCGAAGGTGTTCGAGGAAAACCAGAAGAAGCTGCAGGAAGAACTGCAGAAGCGCGCCGCGGAAGCCCGCGCCAAGCTGGAAGCAACCCAGCCCGCCGGCGCGACCCCGGCCAATCCGGCCGCGAAATAGTTCTGATACTTCCGAATGCAAAAGGCGCCCGGCAACGGGCGCCTTTTTGTATCTGCCACGTGTCATTCAAACCGGCGAAAGCCGCCTGGCGGACGCGAACCCGACATACGGACGTGATGCACATATCGAGATTCCGGGTTCGCGGCGCGTCGCCTTCGGCGACCGCCCACGGCCCGGAATGACAGTGGTCAGTTCAGTGAATTGTTGCGCGGGCGATAGGTGCCGGCCTTGTCCTTGACAAAGATCTCGGCGACCTGGGAATGCCGGATCGGCTCGCCGGATTCATCCGGCAGCAGGTTCTGCTCGGAGACATAAGCGACATATTCGGATTCCGAATTTTCCGCCAGTAGATGGTAGAACGGCTGATCCTTGTGCGGGCGCATGTCCTCGGGGATCGACAGCCACTATTCCTCGGTGTTGTTGAATTCCGGGTCGATATCGAACACCACGCCACGGAATGAGAAGATCCGGTGCCGGACGATCTGGCCGAGCTGAAATTTGGCGGTCCGCGCTTTAATCATGTCTGGTCGAATAGACCAGGTTTGTGGCCGATGCTAGAGGCAAAGGCCGAAATACGCCGTCCGAGCCGGATTCCCGCCAATACCGGCCCGCATCAACAAGAAGAAAATCTGCTGCCATGATGGATGTCCTCAACCTGGCGCTGCCGTATTTCGGGCTGATCTTCATCGGTTTCGCCTGCGGCAAGGTCAAGAATCTGCCCGAGGCAGGCCTGAGCTGGATGAACTTCTTCCTGCTCTATGTGTCACTGCCGGCGCTGTTCTTCCGGATCATGGCAAAGACGCCGTTCGAGCAACTGAACAATCTGCCGTTCGTGATCGCCACCACCACGGCGACCGCGACCGCCTTCTTCCTGTCGGCGCTGGTCGGGCGGCTGATCAGCGGCCTGACCATCCGTCAGGCCAGCATGGCCGGCCTGTCGGGCGGCTACGGCAATATCGGCTATATGGGGCCCGGACTGGCGCTGGCGGTGCTGGGAACCCAGGCGGCGGTGCCGACGGCGCTGGTGTTCTGTTTCGACAGCATTTTCCTGTTCTCGATCGTGCCGCTGGCGATGGCGCTGACCTCCGGCGACAAGCGGCCGCTGCTGCCGACCATCGGCATTGTCATCAAGCACATCGTGCTGCATCCGCTGATCGTGGCGGCCTATCTCGGCGCGATCGCCGCCGCCTTCCACGTCCAGATGCCGGTGGCGATCGACGGCATGCTGCGGTTCCTGCAAAACGCCGCGGCACCGGTGGCGCTGTTCACGCTCGGCGTCACGGTGGCGCTGCGGCCGCTGGGTCGGGTACCTTGGGAAGTGCCTGGCGTCATTGCGATCAAGCTGATCGTGCACCCGCTGATCGTGTTCGCGCTGATGCTGCTGGTCGGGCCGTTTCCGCCGGAATGGGCGGCGACCGCGGTGCTGCTGGCGTCATTGCCGCCGGCGCTCAACGTCTTCATCATTGCCCGGCAATACGACACCTGGATCGAGCCGGCCTCGATGGCCGTGCTGCTCGGCACCTTCCTCTCGGTGATCACCCTGACGTCGGTGATGTACCTGCTGAAGACCGGTCAGATCGCGTTTCCGTAATACGTCACCTTGTCCCGGACGCAGTGCAGGACGCCGCCTCTGGCGGAGTCGTGCGCTGCAGAGCCGGCACCACCCTGGGTGACGGAGCCTGTAACGGTCCCGGCTCTGCGGAGCAGCGTTTCACGCTGCGCCGCGTCCGGGACACGGAACGGGGTTAGGTTATGAAGCCGAACGCCGCCACGACGGCGCCAGACCCTCGCGCATCGCGAGGCGGCGTAGCGGGCCGACCGAGCCGATCAACTGCATGCCGATGCCGCGGGCCAGTTGCATCGGAATGAGGTCGCTGAGCAGCGAGCGGTTGGCCATGTCGATGGCGAAGGTGCGCGAGGAGATGTCGCCGCGGCGGGCCTTCTCGAAACGCGACATGACCTTTGCCGAGCCCACATCATCGCCGGACAGCACGGCGTCGCCGACGATGCCGGCGATGTCGGCGGCGTCGCGCAGCCCCATGTTCAGGCCCTGCGCGCCGATCGGCGGCAGCACATGGGCGGCTTCGCCGACCAGCACGATGCGGTTCTTCGCCACCTGCTTCGGCTGCTCGATGGCCAGCGGGAACAGATGCCGGCCAGGCTCGACCGTGACGCGGCCGAGGATCGAGTGCAGCTGTTTTTCCACCGCGGCCGACAGCTGCTCGTCGCTGAGCGCCATCAATTGCTCGGCCTGCTTCGGCGCGGAAACCCAGACGATGCTGCAGCGGTTGCCGGGCAGCGGCACCACCACGCAGGGACCCTGCGCGGTGTGAAATTCGGTCGACATGTTGTGGTGCGGACGACTGGTGCCGATGTTGAAGGTCAGTGCGGCCTGATCGAGACTACGGCGTCTGACCTCGATGCCGGCGGCCTCGCGGCCGAGCGACTGCCGGCCGTCGGCGCCGACGATCAGTCGGGCCGTCAGCGCGGTACCCTGCCGGGTCTGCACCACCGCCTCATTGTCATCGGGCAGGATCGTTTCGGCCTCGTCGTCGATCCACACCAGATTGGAGATCTCGTCCGCGCGCGCTTCCAGCGCGATCATCAATTCGCGATTCTGGATGTTGTGGCCAAACGCTTCGAGCCTGATCTCGCTGGCGTTGAATTTGACTTCCGGGGCACGGATCAGCCGGCCGGTGTCGTCGACCAGCCGCATGGTGACCAGCGCCGCCGAACGGTCGGCGCAGCGGCGCCAGACGTCGAGGCGTTCGAGGAATGCGACGGACCCGCCGAGCAGCGCCGTGGTTCGATTATCCGCGTAAGGTTGGCGAATAGCCACCAAAGCAATGCGGGCACCGGTCTCGGCCAGCGCGATCGCCGCGGCAAGGCCGGCGGGACCGCCGCCGATCACGGCGACGTCATAGGGAACAGCAGCGAGGGATATTTCGGTCATGACGGTAGCTTCCTCCTTTATGCGGGGCTTTTCAAGCCGCCGCCCGGGTCCGCGGCGGTCGCCGGAACCGGTCAAAGCCGATGGGCAGGCCGGTCAATTGCTGATAGCAATATTCGGCAAATGAAGGCCTTTCGCCCACCGTCGTCCCGAACCGCCAAGGCGGCTGCCTTCTCCGTGCATGTCTTCACGGCGCTTGGCGCCGGCGTGGCGCTGATCGCCATGATGGAAGCGGTTCGCGGGCAGTGGGTGGCGATGTTCACCTGGCTCGGCGTCGCGCTGCTGATCGACGGCGTCGACGGCCCGCTTGCCCGAAAAATCGACGTGGTCCGTGTGCTGCCGGACTGGTCCGGTGACGCGCTCGACTTTGTCGTCGATTTCATCACTTACGTGTTCGTGCCGGCCTATGCGATCATGGCCAGCGGGCTGCTGCTGCCGTGGACCGCCACGGTTCTCGGCGCTGCCATCGTCGTCAGCAGCGCGCTGTATTTCGCCGACCGGCGGATGAAGACGTCGGACAATCATTTTCGCGGCTTTCCCGCGCTGTGGAATGTCGCGGCGTTTTATCTGTTCCTGTTGCAGCCGCCGCCCGCCGCGGCGAGCCTCGCCGTTCTCGCGCTGATCATCCTGACCTTCGTGCCGCTGCACGTCATTCACCCGGTAAGGGTGAAACGATGGCGCCGGCTCAACCTGGCGCTGATCGCGCTATGGGGCGTGCTGGCCCTGGTCGCGCTGGCACAGGGGTTTGTGGTGGCCTGGCCGGTCACCTCCGTGCTGAGCGCGATCGGGCTGTACATCGTCGGCGCTGATGCTGTGATCAGGCTGTTCACGCGGTGATCCATCCGGTGTGCAAGCCGGCGCGGTCGCGACACGCGTGCCGGAGTGTCGCGCCCGGTTGACAAGCCGGGCTGCTCCGCTATCGCTGGTTCCCTAAGAAACGTCAGGGAGACCCATGATGACGAAGGCCGTGCGCGTCCACAAAGTCGGGGGGCCCGAAGCCCTGATCTATGAAGCGGTCGACGTCGTCGCCCCCGGACCGGGCGAGGTTCGCATCCGGCAGCACGCCATCGGCGTCAACTTCATCGATGTGTACTTCCGCACCGGCCTCTACAAGGCGCCACAACTGCCGTTCATCGCCGGCAACGAAGCCTCCGGCGAGGTGATCGAAGTTGGTCCCGGCGTCACCGACTTTCATCCCGGCGATCGCGTCGCCTATTATTCGGCGCTCGGCAGCTACGCCACCGAACGCGTCTTCGCCGCCGAGCGGCTGGTGAAGCTGCCCGACCGCATCACCTATGAGCAGGGCGCCGTGCTGATGCTGAAGGGCCTCACGGTGTGGTACTTGCTGCACAAGACTTTCAAGGTCGAGCCCGGCCATCGCGTCTTGATCCATGCCGCAGCCGGCGGCATCGGCCTTCTGGCGTGCCAGTGGGCCAAGGCGATGGGCGCGCATGTGATCGGCACCGTCGGCTCCAAGGAAAAGGGCGAGCTGGCGCTGGCCAATGGCTGCGACCACGTCATCTATTACAACGAGGAAGATTTTGTCGCGCGGGTCAAGCAGATCAGCCGCAACGAACTCTGCGACGTGGTCTATGACGGCGTCGGCAAGACAACTTATCCCGGTTCGCTGTCCTGCCTGAAGCCGCGCGGCATGTGGGTGAGTTTTGGCAACGCGTCGGGCCCGGTGCCGCCGTTTTCGATCGCCGAACTCAACAACCATGGCTCGCTGTTCGCGACGCGCCCGAAACTCAACGACTACGTCGCCAAGCGCTCGGAATTGCTGGAAGGCGCCGACACGCTGTTCTCGGCGGTGATCGACGGCAAGCTGCATGTCGCGATCAACCACGCCTATGCGCTGAAGGATGCCGGCAAGGCGCATGCCGATCTGGAAGCGCGCAAGACGACGGGGTCCTTGATTCTGAAGCCGTAAGAGCGGCGCGGCTCCTTGTTATCCCTCCCACCGCGCCTTCGCGATGGTGAGGGTGGCCGCGCGGAGCGCAATCGGGTGCGCGCGGTTTCCTGCTGCAAATGTCAAACAGCCAGGCTTCGGCCTTCTCGCGACGCGGAGCGCCCGAGTTGTGCGGTAGTCCTCCCCTCCAGACATGAGGGGAGGCGGCGCGCCAACAGGCGCGTTGGGTAGGTGGTTGGGACGCGATCCGTG
>NZ_JANXTC010000055.1:0-8757 GCF_025356345.1 Tardiphaga sp. | reverse complement strand
GCCAGAAACGCGGTCGCCTGATGCGGTCCCGGCTCTGCGGAGCGGCATAAGAATGCCGCACCGCGTCCGGGACACGAACCCTATCTTTTCATATCTCAGGATCGGCCAAAAAGGCCGGTGCCGAACTCGCAATGACGGGGTTAGACCGGAGCCCGATTATGCCCGTCCCTACCCCCGGAACGCCATGCCGCCATCGACGTCCAGCACCGTGCCGTTGACGTAACCACAGGCCGGCGACGCCAGAAACGCCGCGCTGCGGGCGATTTCGAGCGGATCGATGGCCCGGCCGAGCGGCAGGCCTTTCAACGTCTCTTCCCAGCGGCTTTCGTCGCCGTAAGCGGTTTTGGCCTTGGTCTTGGCCAGCGTGATCATGCGGTCGGTCCGGGTCGCCGCGGGGTTGATGCCGAAGCAGCGCACCCCCCAATCGCCGGACTTGCCGCCGACGGCGCTGGTAAAGGCCATCAGCGCGGCGTTGCCGGTGGCACCGCAGAGGTAATCATAGCGCGGCGAGCGCCCCGCCGCGCCGATGATGTTGACGATGGTGCCGGCGCTCCTGGCCTTCATCGCGCCGAGGTAAAGCTGGGTCAGGTGAATGTAGCCCATCACCTTCAGCGACCACGCCTCGGTCCAGCGCTCCATGGTCAGATCGAGCAGCCCGCCGCCGGGAATCGCGCCGGCATTGTTGACCAGGATGTCGACGTCGGGATGCAGGCTGTGCAGCCGCTCGCGCTCGTTGCCCTGCGACAGGTCCGCCGCGCAGGTCGCAACCGGGCCGAGATGTTTCAAACTGGCCGCCGCCGTCTCCAGCACCGCGGCGTCGCGCGATACCAGAACGACCGAGCAACCCTCTTGCAGGAATACCGTGGCGCAGGCCAGGCCGATGCCCTTGGAGCCGCCGGTGATGAGAACGCTTTTGCCTGTGAGATCGAGATCCATGGTCATGCTTCCGGGGTTTGGGCGGCGGAGAACCAGTCGCAGATCGCACTGCCGGTGGTGAACACGGTCTGGTCGGAGGCGCGCAGCAATTCGATCATGCCGTCCAATTCATGAATCCGGTGCGGCACCGAGATCAGATGCGGATGCAGCCCGATCGCCAGCACGCGCGGATTATCCGAGGTCTCGGTCTCGAAGCGGCGCAGCGTATGCAATAGCCGCTTCAGCATCTCGCCGGTGGCGTGACGTTCGACGGCGTAGATGATCGAATCGTTGACCTCGAGATTATACGGCATTGCCAGCAGCGGGCCGTGCTTGGTGGTCATCCACGACGGCAGATCATCGACCACCCAGTCGCAGACATAATCGAGGCCGGCTTTCTTCATCAGGTCCGGCGAGTCGACGGTTTCGCGCAGGCCCGGTGACAGCCAGCCGCGCGGCCGCGCCCCGGTGAATTTCTCGATCTTGTCGAGACAGGCGGTGATCAGTTGCTCCTCGCCGCCCTCGACATGGTTGGTGGCCTTCTGGTGCATGCCGTGGCCGATGAATTCCCAGCCGGCCTTCAGCATCGCCTCGGCGGCCGACGGATAGGCGTCGATGACGCCGGCATTGATCGAAGTCGAGGCCGGGATGCCGTCGAGCAGTTCGAGCAGGCGCGGCATGCCGGCGCGCATGCCGTAATCCGCCCAGGAAAAATTCGGCACGTCCGGAATCGTCTCCTTGCCATGTGGCGGCGTGATGATGGTGCGCGGCATCGCGCTCTCGAACTGCCAGTGCTCCACATTGACGACGAAGTGGACCAGGATCTTCTTGTCCTGGAAATCCGGCAGTTTCGGACGCGCCGAGGACAATCGGTAGGGAATGCGCGGATTGGTCATCTTGTTGTTTCCGGTCAGTGGTTGTCGTGCGCGCCGCGCATCTCGGCCATGATCATGGCCTTGAACTGCGTGAAGTCCGACGAGGTCAGGTCATCGATCGAGCGCGGCCGGCGCAGGGTAATGGGAATATCGCGGGTGATGCGGCCGGGCCGCGCGGTCATCACGCAGACGCGGTCGGCGAGCAGGATCGCCTCGTCGATGTCATGGGTGACGAACAGCACCGTGGTCTTCAGCGTCTGCCAGACGTCGAGCAGCAATTGCTGCATCGACAGCCTGGTCTGCGCGTCCAGTGCCCCAAACGGCTCGTCCATCAGCAACGCCTTCGGCTGCATCACCAGCGCACGCGCAATGCCGACCCGCTGCCGCATGCCGCCGGACAATTGCACCGGCAGCGCGGCATGGAAATTCTCCAGCCCGACGATCTTGAGCATTTCGCGGGCGCGCGGCTCGTAGTCGGATTTGGCGATCTTCTGCACCTGCGGGCCGAACACGACGTTCTCCCACACCGACAACCAGGGCAGCAACGAGGCCTCCTGGAACACGACGCCGCGGTCCGGCCCCGGCCGGGTGACGGCATGATCGTTGAACGTCATCGAGCCTTCGGTGAGGTCCTCGAAGCCGGCGACGAGGTTCAGCAAGGTCGACTTGCCGCAGCCGGAAGGGCCGAGCAAAGCCACGAACTCGCCCTCACCGATGCTGAAATTGACGTCGTCGAGCGCGCGCACGCCGGTGGCGCCGGGATAGGTTTTTGACGCGGAAGTGAAATTGATCGTGCCCATGATGCTGGCCTACTGATTGAAGGATTGCAGGCGGCGCCAGCGCAGCGCCCATAGTTCAAGCCGCACGATCGCCCAGTCGGACAGGAATCCGAACAGCCCGATCGACACCATGTCGGCGATCACGATGTCCATCCGGCCGACGTAATAGGCATCCCACAGCACATAACCGAGGCCGGATTTCACCGCGACCATTTCCGACACGATCACCGCGGTCCAGCCGATGCCGAGCCCGATCCGCAGCCCGGTGAAGATCGCCGGCATGGCCGCCGGCAGCACCACGCGTCGCATCACGTCCCACGGGCCGGCGCCCATCATCAGTGCGGCGCGAATCCAGTTCTTGTCGACGTCGCGCGCGCCCTGCGTGGTGTTGATGACGATCGGATAGAACGCGCCGATCGTGATCAGGAACACCGCCCCGAAATCGCTGATGCCGAACACCGCGATCGAGATCGGCAGCCAGGAGGTGATCGGCACCGGGCGCAGCCACTGGATGGTCGGATCGACCATCGCCGCGACCAGCTTCGACCAGCCAATGATGATGCCGAGCGGCACGCCGAGCACGATCGCCAGCGCAAAGCCCTTGCCGACCCGTTCCATCGAGAACATCACCGCCTCGGCCCAATTGCCGACATAGGGCGACAGCGTCATCGGGCCGGGCGTGCCGAACGCCCAGATCAGCCACGCCTTCCAGACCCGGTCCGGCGTCGGCAGCGCGCCGCCGGCCAGCGATCCGTCGGTGCCCGCCAGTTGCCACAGCGCCACCAGCAGCACCGGCAGCAGCACGGCGAGCACCGTCTTGCCGATCCGCGACGACATGAAGCGGGTCGCCGGTGCGCTTTTCCTGCGCACGGGGCGAACCACATCGCTTTTGCCGAGAGTCATGCTCATGGGTGGCGGGGGCCTTCCTGTCGTCGGGAGAAAGGCGCGCCGAAGTGGCGCGCCTGTTCGTTATTTTTTCATCGCGGTGGCGAGGAACGAGCCGTCCCAGTATTTGTCGATTTCGCCGGACACATCCTTCGGGATCACGCCGAGCTCGTTGAACGCCTTGGCCTGCGCCTTGATCTGCTCCGGGCTGATCACCGGACCGAGTTCAATCACTTCCGCCACCTTCAGCGCGACGTCGGCCTCGAGCCCGGTCAGCGTCGAAATCGCGGCGCCGAATTTCGGCTTGGAAGCCTCCAGCTCCTTCATCTTCGCGACATAGGCGGTGACGTATTTCTGCACGGCTTCGCGCTTGCCGGTCACCGCTGCCTTGTTCGCGACCAGCATGCCGAGTTCGGCGCCAACCGATTTGGAAATCGAGTAGTCGAGATTCTTGGCGAATTCACCATAGCCCTTCATGACCGGGATCGACTCGAACGGCTCCCAGGTAGCGATCGCATCAACCTCGCCCTTCTCCAGCGCCTGATCGAAATTGGCGCCGCCGCCCTGGATGTTCACGGCGGTGAACGAGTTGTACGGAATACCCTTCTCGATCAGGGTCGCGGCGAACTGAAACCAGACCGCCGAGCCCGGCGCGATCGCGATCTTCTTGCCCTTGATATCGTCCCAGCTGTCGAATTTCTTGCCCTTGCCGGCGATCAGATATTTCGGCGAACCGCCGACGCCCATGATACCGACCATGTTGGACGAGCCGTTGGCGATCGAGATGGCGAGATCGGCGGGGCCGACCGAGGCGACATCGAGCGAACCGGCCAGCAACGCGGTGCGCGCATCGGCGTAACGCGCGAATTCGACCAGCTTGATCTCGACCCCCTCTTTCTTGAGGTCATCGGCGATCAGCACGATTGGCGCGAGATGGCCGACCTTCTGATAGCCGACGGTCAGCGTGACTGGCGTGGCCTGCGCCATGGCTGTGGCTGGCAACACGGCCAGCAATCCCAGGGCCGAAAGCCCGGCCAAAACGATGCGACGCGTCATGTTCACTTCTCCATCAGGACGACAGGCCGTCCATTGCCGCGATCACGTGCCCTTGAACACAGGATCCCTTTTTTCCCGGAAGGCCGCCTGGCCTTCCCGATAGTCCGCGCTTTTGAAACACGCGTCCACCAATGCATCAACCGCGCCAACATCGCGTTCGAAATCGGGTTTTGTGATCTCGACCAGCGCGCCCTTGATGGCGCGCAGCGTCAATGGCGCGTTGCCCGCGATGCGGGCCAGATAGGCGGCGGCCTCGGCACGGAAGCTGTCATGTTCGAACATCTGGTTGACCATGCCGAGCCGGAACGCCTCGGTCGCGTCCACGATCCGCGCGCTGAACAGCAGGTCCGCGACCGGCCCCATGCCGAGCTTGCGCACCATCAGATCGATGATGGCATAGCCGTAGCCAAGGCCGAGCCGCGCGGCCGGAATGCGAAAGCGACTATGCGAGGCGGCAATGCGCAGGTTGCAATGCATCGCAATGCCCATCCCGCCGCCGAAACACGTGCCGGCGATCACCGCTACCGTCGGCTTGCCGGCATGGCCGAGCGCGTCGTCGGCCGCGGCGACCGCATGATCATAGGCCGCCACGGCGGCGTCGCCGCTGCGCTTCTCGGCAAATTCCGAAATATCCGCGCCGGCGGAGAACGCCCGATCACCGACTCCGGTGATGGCAATCACGCGCACGCTCGCGTCAGCCTCGGCCCGTGCGA
Organism: Tardiphaga sp.; assembly: GCF_025356345.1. Taxonomy (GTDB): domain Bacteria; phylum Pseudomonadota; class Alphaproteobacteria; order Rhizobiales; family Xanthobacteraceae; genus Tardiphaga. The sequence continues at coordinate 3,534 of NZ_JANXTC010000055.1, read as the reverse complement.
TCAGCTCGGGCACGCTCAACCACATGTCCAGGGTCATCGCATTCATCCGGGCGGGCTGATCGATGGTCAGCGTGGCGACCCCGTCCACCGCCTCGTAGCGAACCCAGGGAGTGCCGGTGGATGGTTTGCTCATGTCAGATCACCCCGTTTTGCCGCAACGCGGCGATCTCGTCACCGCGCAGGCCGGCTTCCGCAAGCACCGCGTCGGAATGCTCGCCCTTGTCCGGGATCGCCGTCCTGATCGAGGCCGGCGTCCGCGACAACCCGACCGGCTGGCCGACCAAAGCAATATCGCCGCGCAGCGGATGATGCACTGTTTGCGCGATCCCGAGGTGACGAACCTGCGGATCGGCGAACACCTCGTCCATATGATAGATCGGGCCGGCCGGTACGCTGTGACGTTCCAGTTTGGCCAGCAGATTGGCGGAGCTGTCGCCAAGGAAGAACGGCGCCAGCAACTGCATCAATGCCGGCCGGTTGCGGAAGCGATCGTCCGGCGTGGCATAGGCGGGATGCGTGGCGAGGCCGGGAAGCTCGAGCGCCTGACACAGCGATTGCCACTGTCCATCGCCGCCAACCCCGATGTTGATGAAACCGTCGCTGGTCTGCATCACCCCCATCGGCGTCGAATAGGGATGGTCGTTGCCGGCCTGCGGTGGCACGACGCCATCGACCAGATAGCGCGCCGCCTGGAAATCGCAGATCGCAATCTGCGCCTCAAGCAGCGAGGTCTGCACCCACTGCCCCAGTCCGGATTTTTCGCGTTCGGCCAGCGCCACCAGAATGCCGGTCGCGGCATACAGTCCCGCGGTGGAATCCGCGACCGCGATGCCAGCGCGCACCGGGCCCTGATCCGGCAGGCCGGTGATCCACATCAGCCCGCCCATGCCCTGCGCGATCTGATCGAAACCGGCGCGCTTCTGGTACGGACCGTCCTGGCCGAAGCCGGAGATCGAGGCCAGGATGATGCGCGGATTGATGGCACGCAACGCTTCATAGCCGATGCCGAGCCGCTCCTTGACGTCGGGGCGATAATTCTCGACCACCACATCCGCGGTAGCGACCAGCTTCAGGAAAACCGCGAGCCCTTCGGCCTTTTTCAAATTGAGCGTCAGCGAGCGCTTGTTGCGATGCAGGTTCTGCATGTCGTAGCCGAGCCGCGCGCCGGACATGCTTTCATTGGGATCGATGCCGTCGGGGGCCTCGATCTTGATCACGTCGGCGCCGAAATCGGCGAGCACCCGGCAACAGGTCGGGCCAGCGCGGACCCGGGTCAGATCCAGCACGCGCAGGTGCGATAGCGCTGGGCAGCGCGCGGCGGACGTCATGCGAATTCTCCAGTAGGTTGGGCGATCCCGGCGGGCGTGCGGCCGTGCCAGTCGGTGCGGCTCTGCAGCGCGGCCGCGAATTTCAGCAGGGCCACGTCGCGATTCGGGCGGCCGACGATCTGCACCGCCATCGGCAGGCCATCATGGTCGAAGCCGCAGGGAATGGCGATGGCCGGCAGTCCGAGCCCGTTGACCCAGCGGGTCAGCGCGGACAGTTCGTACAGCGTGCGCGCCGAGAAGGTCAGCGAGCCCGGCTCGCACACCGCCACCGTCGGCGTGCGGATCCGCATCACCGGCAGCAGGATCGCGTCGGCCGCATCGAACGCAGCATCGAGGGCATCCTGTGCAAGTTCAGCCAACAAGCGCCGCGCCTCGCCGAGCTGGGTGTCGTCGATCGACTGCCCCTTGCCGAGCCGGGTCGCCAGCGTCGCCGGCAGGCCGCCGGTGGCGATCAGCGCCTGGTGCGCGCGCGCCGCCTCGCCTTGCATCAGCGTCATCACCGGCGCGTCGCAGGCCGCGATCAGCGCCGCGAGCCGGGTCTCGCTGAGGTGAATTCCCTGCGCTTGCAACGCCATTTCGACGTTTCCCACGCCGCGATCGATGCAGCGGTCGCAATCGCCGATCACGTCGCGCGCCACCGCCAGCCGGGTGATCGGGGAGCCCCGGTTGGCGCCGGAAAAGGCCTCCGCGATCGCGATCAGATCCGCCGCGCCGCGGGCGAGAAAGCCGATCGTGTCGAGCGACGGCGCCAGCGCCATGGCGCCGCCCAGCGGCACCAGATCCCGGGTCGGCTTCCAGGCCGTGACGCCGCAGCATTGCGCCGGAATCCGCAGCGAACCGCCGGTGTCGGAGCCCAGCGCCACCGGCACGATGCCGGCGGCCACGGCCACCGCCGAGCCGGACGACGACCCGCCGCAAATATGATCGGCACTCCACGGATTGACCGGACGCCCCCGCAGCGCATTGGCCCCGGACGGCTCATAGGCCAGCGGCGTCATCGCGGTGAAGCCGATCAGGCGACCGCCCAGCGCACGCAGCGTTTCGACCACCGGCGCCGTGTTCGCCGGAATCGCGCCGGGCGCCCGCGCCAGACCCAGCGTCGGCGCCCGTCCGGCGACATCGAGCAGATCCTTCACGGCGAACGGCATACCGCCCAGCGGACCGGACTGAGCCTTGGCCGCCCGCTCGAAAATCTCGACAAAGGCCCGCAATTGCGGGTTCAGCTGGCGCGCCCATGCGATGGCACGCCTCGCGGCATCCTCTGATTCTGCTGCAACTTCCACGACCAAGCTGATCCCCTTCGCCAAGAGGCTATGTCAGTTTTGTGATTTCGTGGATTGGAAAAACATGTAGGCTGGTTTCTATTTAATCGAAATCAGAAACGGACAATAACCGGTTGATCAGCCGCGCGGTGGGCGGGTCGAGCGCGACACTGGCCGGCACGATGACGTCGATGTCGCGCGCCGCCCATGTCTCGTCGAGCGTGATCAGCTTCAACCCCAGCGCGTCGGCGATCGGCCGCAGCGCGGTTTCCGGCAGGATGCCGATGCCGAGCTGGTGCTGCACCATCTGGCACATCACGTCGAAGGTGCGAACCTGAACGCGATTATTGAGGATACGGCCAGCCTCACGCGCCTTGCCAGCGATCAGCCGGTGCACCGCGGTGCCGGTGTCGAGCGCGACAAATTCCTCGTCAAAAATATCGGCAAAGGTCAGGCTGGCGCGGTCCGACAGCCGATGCCCCTCGAACACCGCCACCGCCAGCCGATCGCGGGCGTAGGGAAAGGCCTCGAATCCATGGTTCATCGGACCGCGCACGATGACGCCGACATCGGCCTGCTGGCGCACCAGCGCCTCGATGGTCTCGGCGGTGGGCCGCTCCTCCAGGTCGATCTTGATCTCGGGATTTTCGCGCGCGAAATGAGCGAGGTCGCCGGCGAGCTTCTGCACCAGCGCCGAGCTCGACGCGCTGACGCGAATCCGGCCGCGCACGCCGGAACGGTGCTCCTCCATGTTGACAGCAAGCTGATCGGCCATCCGCAACACCGATTGCGCATAGCGCTCGGCGGTAATCCCCGCGGTGGTCAATTCCAGCCCGTGTGGCAGCCGCCGCACCAGCGGCGCGCCGATCTCCTCCTCGAACAGCTTTAATCGCCGGCTCGCCGCCGACAGCGCCATGTTGAGGCGCTCGGCGGCCCGGCTCAGG
>NZ_JANXTC010000311.1:0-3937 GCF_025356345.1 Tardiphaga sp. | reverse complement strand
CCCTCGGTGCTGGCCTATACGTTCTATAATCGCGGCATCGCGCTGATCGGCGCCAATCGCTCGGCGCCGTTCTTTCATTTGATTCCGGTGTTCGGCTCGGCGATGGCGATCTTCTTCCTCGGCGAGACGTTGCATCTGTTTCATATCGTCGGTTATGCGCTGGTGCTGACCGGCATTGTCGTCGCCGCAAGGAAGCCGAAGCCGTTGGCCGTGGCCGAGGCGCCGACGAGCTGAACCCAGAGCCTGATCCGGTTGGTTTGAGTCGTGTTCCGGACGCGGTGCACTGCGCCTCCGCAAGGAGGCGTAGTGCCCCGCAGAGCCGGGACCGCCGTGAAACTCAGCACCTGCTATGGTCCCGGCTCCGCGGAGCGGCATAAGCATGCCGCACCGCGTCCGGGACACCCGTGATTTATCTCCGCGGATCAGACTCTAGCGCCGCCACCAGACCCAGGCGGCGATCGCCAGCGGCAGGCCGAGCGCTACCCACGAAAAGCCCCGGCCCCACCCCTCGTCGAGCAGCGCCGACAGCAAGCCGGCGATCGACAGCGCGCCGATCACGAACGGTGGGCCGAACACCGGCAGCCAGCGGCGGTTATGGCGACGCGGCCGCTCGGTCATCGCGTCGTCCGCAGCATGGGCGCGGCTGAGACAGCCGCGGCGCGGCGCGCCTTCCGGCGCCTCGCCCACCACAGATACAGCCCGCTGCCGAGCACGATGATGGTGAGCCCATCGAGCAGCGCCCAGATGATCTTCAGCGGCATGCCGCCATAATCGCCGAAATGCAACGGCTGCGACACCAGCAGCGCCTTCAGATAGAATGGCAGCTCGGCCACTTGCGCGACCGCGGCGGTCTCGCCGTCGAGCAGCACCGGTCGCACCAGCCGCGACGTCAACGGCGTATCGCCGCGCATGAAGGCGGCGAAATGATGCGGGCTGGTGAACGGCGTGCCGGGAAAGGCGATGAAGGCGACATCCATGCCGGGCGCCGCCGCCATCGCGTTGCCGACGACCTTGTCGAGCGATGCCAATTTGGCCGGCGCCGGCTGGCCGGCATAGGGCGCGGCCATCACCGCCAGCTCGTTGCGCTGCCAGACGCCGAGCATCACTTCCGCCAGCGTATTGACGACGCCGGTGCCGCCGACCACCAGCGCCCAGGCCACGGTGACCACGCCGAGCAGATTATGCCAGTCGAGCCAGACGATGCGGCGCGACTTTTGCCGGCGCACGGTCGCGAAATCCAGCCGCCGCGTGAACGGCCAGTACAGCACAACGCCGGACACCACCGCGACCACGAACAGAAAACCCATCGCCCCCATGAACAGCTTGCCGATCTGTCCGAGATAGACGTCGGTATGCAGCCGCAGCAGGACCAGCATCGGCCCGGTGCCGAGCAGGCCGACCGGCTTCGCGGTATAGGCGTCGAAGCCCTTGACGACCGTGGTCTGCGGATCGGAGGTCACCGCGCTATTGGTGAAGGTGCTGACCAGACCGGGCTCGTCTTTGTCCCAGGCGATATACAGCAACACGCTGCCGGGATGGTCGGCCCGCGCCGCATCGCCGATCGCGTCGATCCCCAGCCTGCTGGCGCCGGGCGGATGGCTCTCCAGCTTCGGCGCATAGCCCAGCGCCTCATCGATCTCGTGATGGAAGATCAGCGGCAGCCCGGTGAGGCACAGCAGCAGCAGAAACAATGTCGAGATCAGGCTGGTCCATTTGTGAACCAGCGACCACAGGCGGGCCGTACGCGCTTTCAGGGGATCACTCCATTCTGGTCCGGCCGACCGCACGGCAATCGGACAGTAACTGGCACGGCCGCGGCGATGGGCCGGGCCGTCCCATGTTTAGGCTACCACTTGTAGCCGATGCTGCCGGTCACACGGCGGCGATCGCCGTAGAAGCAGGCATTGGCGGTCGAACAGCTCGCGACATAGATCTCGTCGGTAACATTCGCGGCATTGACCGCGAAGCGCCAGTTCTGCACCTCGTAGTGAACGGCGAGATCGCCGAGCACCCGCGACGGCACCGGCAGCAGATTGGCGGTATCGGCGAAGGACGAACCGACATAGCGGGCGCCCGCGCCGAAGCCGAAACCGCGCAACAAGCCGTCCTGGAACGTATAATCAGCCCAGCCTGACGCCAGTTGTCGCGGGGTATTGGTGGGTACGAAGCCGACCAGCGCCGGGTTGGCATCGCGGCTGGTAAACAGGTTATAGGTGGTGAAGGAGCCCAGCACCTTGAAGCCCGGTGTCAGATTGGCGACGGCTTCCAATTCGAGGCCGCGCGACGTTACTTCCCCGGTCTGCGTCTGCAGATTCGGAGGCACGCTGTTGGGATCCGCCGTCAGCGCGTTCTTGCGCTTCAGGTCGAACAACGCCACGCCGAAATGACCATTGAAGCCCACCGGCTGGAACTTGACACCGATTTCGGTCTGCTCGCCAGTCTCGGGCAACAGCAACTGCCCGGCGGCATTGACGCCAATAATCGGATTGTAGCTGGTGGCATAGGAGACATAGGGCGCCACGCCGCTGTCGAAATTATAGATCAGGCCTGCGCGGCCGCTGAACTTGCTGTCGCCGCGGCCGAGCGGGGTCGCGCCCGCGATCCGACTGGCGTCATTGACATCGACCCAGTCGTTGCGACCGCTCAGCACCAGCGTGAAGCGGTCGAGCTTGATCTGGTCCTGCACATACGTGCCAAGTTGTTGCTGGGTGAGCTGGGTGTCGCGGTAAGGGGCCGCGGTGAGCGGCGACGCGCCGGTGTAGACCGGATTGAGCACATTGATCGACGGCGTACCAAAGGCGAACGCCTGCCGATCGCTGATCGAGTAGTATTTCAGATCGAGGCCGTACAGCATGGTGTGGCTGAGAATGCCGGTGTTGAAGCGATACTCGATCTGGCTATCCATGCTGGCCTGGTTCGCGATACCGCGCGTGCCGAAGGCGTAGCGGGCGAAGTCGCCGGTGGTCTGGTTGGCGTAACCATTGCCGGTGATGCCGGTGTAATTGACGTCGACATGGGCGAAGCGCGCATTTTGCCGGAAGGTAACGCTGTCCGACAGATGGCGCTCGAACTGATAGCCGAGCATTTCCTGCTCGCGCTTGAAGGTGTCGAAGCTCGGCTCGCCGCCGAAGAAGCTGGTCGGAATGCGTCCGAACGGCGCATTGGTGACCGTGCCGACATAGGGCAGGAACTGCGCGGCACGGGTCTGGTTGTAAGAGGCGGAAGCCAGGATGGTCAGCGTCGTATCGACATCCGGTTTCCAGGTCAGCGAAGGCGCGATGAAGTAGTTGTTGTTCGGCGTAAAATCGGTCTGCGTGCCGCCATTCTGCACCTGGCCGACGATGCGGGTGTAAAGTTCGCCATTGCCCGGCGCCAACTTGACTGGCGTGTTGATGTCGAAACCGAAATAGGCATTACCGAAATTATCGACGCCGGTCTCGACATAGCGGATCGGCTCGGCCCGCGGCATCTTGCTGACGACGTTGACGAGACCGCTCGGGCTCGAGCCGCCATACAGGATCGCCGACGGGCCTCGCAGCACCTCGACGCGCTCCATGTTGAAGGGCTGCAGCTTCCAGCTCGCATAGGACGTATAGAACAGCTGCATGCCATCCAGAAACACGCTGTTGTCATCGGATTTGAAGCCGCGGATCAAAAACCAGTCGTTGCGGAAGTCGGAACCGAAGGTGCCGGCGGAAACACCCGCGGTATAATTCAGGATCTGATCGAACTTCGCCGGCTTCTGGTCGCGGATCTGCTCGGCGCCGATCACTGAAATCGACTGCGGCGTCTCGTTGATCGGCGTGTTGGTCTTGGTGCCGGCCATGCTGCGATTGGCGACATAGCCCTGGATCGGGCCACGCGGGCTTTCGACAACGGGCGCCTCGCGCGGCGCGACCGGCGCGCGCGCCGCGGCGGCGGCGCTGCGCGAGGCCAC
>NZ_JANXTC010000014.1:0-3172 GCF_025356345.1 Tardiphaga sp. | reverse complement strand
CGCTTCAACTCGTCCGGGGACGTCGCATTGACGCCGATGCCGCCAAAGGCCTCGATCATTTTGTCGTAGCGCGAGCCCTTGACGAAAACGGTCGGCGCCGGGTCGGAGCCGCCGGTGGCGTTGACGTCGGTGCCGCGATAAATACCGTCATTGTTGAAGATGACGATGCAGACCGGCAGGTTGTAGCGGCAGATGGTCTCGACCTCCATGCCGGAGAAGCCGAAGGCGCTGTCGCCCTCGATCGCGAGCACCGGCTTGCCGGTCTCGATGGCTGCGGCAATGGAATAGCCCATGCCGATGCCCATGATGCCCCAGGTGCCGACGTCGATGCGCTTGCGCGGCTGGTACATGTCGATGATGCCGCGGGCGAGGTCGAGCGTGTTGGCGCCTTCATTGACCAGCATGGCGTCGGGCCGTTCCGCGACGATGGTGCGCAGCACGCCAAGCGCACCGTGATAATCCATCGGCGAATTGTTGTTCATCAGCCGCGGCGCCATTTTCGCAATGTTGTCGTCGCGCTTCCTGGCGATCGCGCCGGTCCAGTCGGCCGACGGTTTCGTCCAGTCCTTGCCGATGCCCGCCAGCAGAGCCGCGACGCAGGAGCCGATGTCGCCGACCACGGGGGCCACGATCTCGACGTTGGAATCCATTTCCTTCGGCTCGATGTCGATCTGGATGAACTTCTTCGGCGTATCACCCCAGCTCTTGCCCTTGCCATGCGACAGCAGCCAGTTCAGGCGGGCGCCGATCAGCATCACGACGTCGCTGTCCTTCAGCACCGTCGAGCGCGCGGCACCGGCGCATTGCGGATGGGTGTCGGGCAGAAGGCCCTTGGCCATGCTCATCGGCAGGAACGGAATGCCCGAGCTCTCGACCAGCGCCCTGATGGCGTCGTCGGCCTGCGCGTAGGCGGCGCCCTTGCCGAGAATGATCAGCGGCTTCTTCGCCGATTTCAGCACGTCGAGCGCGCGCTTGATCGAGTCGGGTCCCGGGTGCTGCGCCGGCGCGGCGTCGATCACCTTGACCAGCGACTTCTGGCCGGCCGCGGCGTCCATCACCTGGCCGAACAATTTCGCGGGCAGATCGAGATAGACGCCGCCGGGGCGGCCAGACACGGCGGCACGAATGGCGCGCGCCACGGCGATGCCGATGTCGGCGGCGTGCAGCACGCGGAACGCGGCCTTGCACAGCGGCTTGGCGATGGCGAGCTGGTCCATCTCCTCATAGTCGCCCTGCTGCAGGTCGACGATCTCGCGCTCGGACGAGCCCGAGATCAGGATCATCGGGAAGCAGTTGGTGGTGGCGTGCGCCAGCGCGGTGAGGCCGTTGAGAAAACCGGGCGCCGACACCGTCAGACAGACGCCGGGCTTCTTGGTGAGATAGCCGGCGATCGAGGCGGCGTAGCCGGCGGCCTGCTCGTGGCGGAACGACAGCACGCGAATGCCCTCGGCCTGTGCCATGCGGCCGAAATCGGTGATCGGAATGCCCGGCACGCCATAGATGGTGTTGAGGCCGTTGAGCTTCAGCGCGTCGATGACAAGATGGAAGCCGTCGGTCAGCTCCTGCTCGGTCTCGGCGGCACTGGCGATGCTCTGGACGATGGCGGTCATTTCGCTCTCCCTGATCTTTTCTTGATGTGACTGGTTGTCGCGTTGTGATGGTGAAAGCGATGATGGTGCTACGAAACGCTAGGTGAACAATTCCTGGCCGTGCGCCTCGACGTAAGCCGCCAGCCCCAGCGTATGATCGCGCGCGCGCTTTTCCGCCAGTTCGGTGTCGCGCTCCTCGAGCGCCTCGATGATCGCCATGTGCTCGGGCAGCGACGTCTTCTGCCGATCGACCCGACCGATGGTCAATTGGCGGTAGCCGCGCACATGCAGAAGAATGTCGTTGGTCATGTCGACCAGCACTGGCGATTCGCTGAGCGAGATCAGCGCCTGGTGGAAGGCGATGTTGGCCTTGGAATATTCCTCGACATGATCCTGCGGCAGCCGGTCGCTGTTGAACTCCTTGAAGAAGTCGCGCAGCGCCGAAATGTCCTTCTTTCGCGCGGTGGTGGTGATCAGCCGCGCGGCCATGCTTTCCAGCGCCGCCCAGGCGCGGATCATGTCGACGATTTCGGTCTTGGTCCGTCTGACAACCACGATGCCGCGGCGCGGCATGGTCTTCACAAATCCGTCCTGCTCGAGCATCGCGATCGCTTCGCGGATCGGCGTACGGCTGACCCCGAGACGTTCCGACAGCGCACGCTCGTCGAGCATCACCTGCTCGGGCGAGGTGTAGATATCCATCTTGAGAATCGCTTCTTTCAAGGCGTCATAGGCCTTGGTCTTGAAGCTGGTCTCCGGTGCGATGCGGACGATCGCAATATCTGCCTCAGCCATAGTCGGCGACGCCTTGTTTGGTTTTCGAGCAGCCATGAATCATCTCCCATCGGAGACGTCCGTATAACAGAGTTATCACGCTTATTTTTTGGCATACCAAATACCAAGGTGTCAAGTTGGGCGCGATTTCGGCATTTCCGCAGTGCAACGCGCCTTGACAATCATATTTCTGGCATACCAAATGCCATCAACTTCGCAAGTCAAAAAGTTGACGTCAAGGAGAGGAAGCCCATGTCCCCATCGAATCTCGCCAAGCAGGTTGCCGCGCCATCCGCGAAGGAGGCGGTTCGCAAAATTCTCGATGCCGTGAAGGCCGACAAGCGTACCAGCCTGACGGCCCCGGAAGGCAAGCTGGTCTGCGATGCCTATGGCATTCCGGTGCCGGGCGAGGGCGTGGCGACGTCGGCCGACGAGGCCGCCAAGATGGCCGGCGGCATGGGCTTTCCGGTGGTGATGAAGATCGTCTCGCCGGACATTCTGCACAAGACCGAAGCTGGTGGCGTCATCGTCGGCGTCAAGACCGCGGATGAAGCGCAGAAGGCCTACGACACGATCCTGGCGAACGCGAAGAAGTACAAGGCCGACGCCAAGATCGAAGGCGTCCAGGTGCAGCAGATGCTGATGGGCGGCACCGAAGTGATCATCGGTTCGATCACCGACGGCTCGTTCGGCAAGCTGGTGGCCTTCGGCCTCGGCGGCGTGCTGGTCGAAGTCTTGAAGGACGTGACCTTCCGCCTGGCTCCGGCGACCAATGATGACGCGATGTCGATGCTCGACGGCATCCAGGC
>NZ_JANXTC010000302.1:0-7413 GCF_025356345.1 Tardiphaga sp. | reverse complement strand
GTCGACAGATCGCGCACCGAGATGCGTTCGGTGAGCAGCAGCTGCAGCACGCGCTGGATCCCCGACACCGTGATCAGCGACGGGACGATGTCCTTGACCAGTTCGCCCTGTTCCTTCGGCAGATCCTTCAGCAGCTTCTGTACTTCGCCATAGGACAGCAGGTCTGCGGTATTGCCCTTCAGCAGTTCGGTCAGATGCGTTGACAGCACCGTCGCGGCGTCGACGACGGTGTAGCCCTTCATGGTGGCTTCCTCCTTCAGCGAGGCGTCGACCCAGGTGGCCGGTAGCCCGAAGGTCGGCTCGGTGGTATGGATGCCCGGCACGTTGACCTGGTTGCCGCCGGGATCCATGACCATGTATTGCGCCGGCCAGATGCGGCCGGTGCCGGCATCGACTTCCTTGATCTTGATCACATAGGTGTTGGCCTCGAGCTGCACATTGTCGAGGATGCGCACCGACGGCATCACAAATCCCATTTCCACCGCCAGCGATTTGCGCAGCGCCTTGATCTGTTCGGTCAGGCGATCGGTCCCGTCGGGGCCGTTGACCAACGGCAGCAGCGCGTAGCCGAGCTCGATCTTAAGATCATCAATCTTCAGCGACGCCGAGATCGGCTCGTCGGCGGCTGCGGAAGCCGCTGCCGCGGCGACCGCGGGCGCCGCGGCAGCCTGTGCCTCGGCGGCCTTGACGACCTTGTTGCGCTTGCCGGCGCTGTACGAGAGATAGGCGGCGCCGCCGCCGAGCGCGAGGAAGGGCAGCATCGGGATGCCCGGCAACAGGCCAAGCACCAGCATCACGCCGGCCGACATGCCGAGCGCCTGCGGATAGCCGGAGAGCTGCTTCATGAGCGCCTTGTCGGCGGCGCCGGAAATACCGGCCTTCGACACCAGCAGGCCGGCCGCGGTCGACACGATCAGCGCGGGCACCTGGGTGACCAGACCGTCGCCTACGGTCAGCAGCGTGTAGGTGCGGGCGGCCTCGCCGAATGACAGGCCCTGCTGGGCCACGCCAATGATGATACCGCCGATAATGTTGATGAAGACGACGAGCAGGCCAGCGATGGCGTCGCCGCGCACGAACTTCGAGGCGCCGTCCATGGCGCCGAAGAAGCCACTTTCGTCCTCAAGGTCCTTGCGGCGCTTCTTCGCGGTGGCCTCGTCGATCAGGCCGGCGGAGAGATCGGCGTCGATCGCCATCTGCTTGCCGGGCATGGCGTCGAGGGTGAAGCGCGCCGCGACTTCCGCGATACGGCCCGAACCCTTGGTGATGACCACGAAATTCACGATCACCAGGATCGCGAACACGATGATGCCGATGACGAAATTGCCACCCATCACGAAATTGCCGAACGCCTCGATGACGTGGCCGGCGGCGGCGGTGCCCTCATGGCCGTGGGACAGGATCAGCCGGGTCGACGCCATGTTGAGCGACAGTCGCAGCATGGTCGAGATCAACAGGATGGTCGGAAACGCCGAGAATTCCAGCGGAGTCTGGATGAACAGCGCCGTCATCAGGATCAGGATCGACAGAGTGATGGAGATCGCCAGGAACAGGTCCAGCACGATCGCCGGCAGCGGCATGATCAGCACGACCAGGATGGTCAGGACGCCGAACGCCAGTGCCAGATCGCCGCGCAGCACCATGCTGCGTAAATCGGTGAAGGTGAAGCCGCCCTTGGGCGCCCCCAGACCCTGACCCGCGATCAAATCCGTCATCGTTGATGCTTCCTCCCGCGAAAATCGCTCGCGGGCGCCGAATCTTTGCGCGGCAGCCGGAGGGCCGCCGATCCGCAAGTGAGGCAACGCACTGGCATCCACGGGCATTCCCCCGATCGGCTGACGACACGCGATTCCACCCGGCAATTTTTGCCGTGTGTATGGTTATCAAACGGTTAACGCCGGCGCGTTGGGCGGCTCGCCACGGCTATTTCAAGTGGTCTGCATTGCATTTGCCTATTTTCGCGGCAGATCACTTGACCTCTGCCAAAGGTGCGACGAAGTTGCGGCCGTGTCCGTCGCCAGCCTTTCCAGGGATTCGCTGCCATTCGTTCCTGACTCCCGTCAGGCGTGGAACAGGCTCGCCATTGCGCTGGTCATCGGCTCGCTGGGCTGTGTCGGGATGTGGTCGGTGGTGGTGGCGCTGCCGGCGGTACAGACCGAGTTCGGAGCTTCGCGCGGGGAGGCTTCGCTGGCGTTCACGGTGGCCATGGTCGGCTACGGGCTGGGCGGAGTTATCGCCGGCAAGCTGACCGACCGGTTCGGAATCGTTGCCACCATCGCGCTGGCGGCGATCCTGATGGGCTTCGGCTACATCGCCGCGTCGCAAGCGGCGGCGCTGTGGCAGTTCAACATGATCCATTTCGTGATCGGCGCCGGCGCATCCGCGACCTTCGGGCCGCTGATGGCCGAGGCGTCGCACTGGTTCAAGCGTCGCCGCGGCTTTGCCGTCACCGTGGCCGCGACCGGCAGTTACGTGGGCGGCGCGCTCTGGCCCCCGCTGATCGGATGGGGCATCGAGAGCCATGGCTGGCGGGCGACCCATATCGGGATCGGGCTGGCCAGTTCACTGCTGTTGCTGGCGATGCTTGTCATCCTGCGCTGGCAGACCGGCGCCGGCTCGCGCCGCAGCCATCTTGACGCGCCGCCGCCCGAGGTCGACCTCCAACTCGGCAGCAATGCGCTCACTGGTCTGCTGTTCGTAGCGGGCATCGCCTGCTGCGTGGCTATGGCGATGCCACAGGTGCATATCGTCGCCTATTGCGGCGACCTCGGTTACGGCGTCACGCGCGGTGCCCAGATGCTGTCGCTGATGCTGGCGTTCGGGATCGTCAGCCGCGTGGGCTCGGGATTTCTGGCCGACCGCATCGGTGGCCTGCGCACGTTGCTGCTGGGATCGGTGCTGCAGGGCGTCGCGCTGCTGTTCTACCTGTTCTTTGATGGTCTGACGTCGCTCTACATGATTTCCGCGATGTTCGGCCTGTTCCAGGGCGGCATCGTGCCGGCCTATGCCATCATCATTCGTGAAGCGATGCCGGCATCGCAAGCCGCCGCGCGCGTTGGCATCGTGATCCTTGGTACTGTCGTCGGAATGTCGCTGGGCGGCTGGCTTTCCGGGGTGATCTTCGATGCTACCGGTTCCTATGCCGCGGCTTTCCTGAACGGACTGGGCTGGAACGCGCTGAACATTACCGTCATCATTGCGCTGCTGCTGCGTTCAAAGCGACGTTCGCAAGCGTAGCGACGGGCGGTCGCTATGTTATGTCGGCGACACCGCGATTAGCCGCCGCCATGTCGGGTACGGGTCGCGAATTATGTGGTTTGATCAATTTCGTATTATGTAACTCGTAACCCTCTGTTGGTAGTATGATCTAATATTTACTGAGTAATTCGCATCGTTTCGATGCGGCTGCATTTTGATAGTCGATACATAGTCAGGGCGTTATTTTGATCAATTCATTTTGGCGGTTGGTGCTGCGATTTCGCAGCGACCGACGCGGAAACATCGCGCTGCTGTTCGGGCTTCTGGCGGTACCGCTCACGATCTGCCTCGGATGCGCCGCCGACTATACGCGCGCCGCAAGTATCCGGGAATCCTTGCTGGCCGCGGCTGACGCGGCAAGCGTGGCGGCCGTTTCGGCCCAGTCGCCGGGCTTTCTGGCCGCTCAGTCGATGACGGCCGACGGGTCGGTTCCCGCCGCCATCACCGACGCGACCAACTTTTTCAACGGCAGGATTTCGACGGTCGGCGGTTACAGCTCGGTGACCCTTACCGTGAAGGTGAACAAGGTCGGCGCGATTTTGACCTCCTCGGTGAACTTTTCGGCAGTCGTGCCGACCACTTTCATGGCCATCGCCGGCTGGCGCAACCTGACGGTGACCAACGCATCGTCTTCGGCCGCTTCGCTGCCGACCTACCTGGATTTCTACCTGATGCTCGACGTGTCGGGCTCGATGGGACTGCCGTCCAATGACAGCGAGCAAGCCCGGCTCGCGGCGATCAATCCGGACAACTACTCCTCCTACCCCAAGGGCTGTACCTTCGCGTGCCACTTTTCCGCCAGCAATGCCTGTCCGGATTCCGGACAAAAATACAGCACCGGCGGTAAATGCATGGGCTACAGCCTGTCGCGAACCGCGGGGAATGTGGCCAATACGCCGGTCACCGGCTGTTCGGTTCCCGGCTCGTCAGCTTGCATCCAGCTGCGTGCGGACGCGGTCGGCAACGCCGTCCAGCAGCTGCTGGTGACGGCCAACGCCAAGGGAAAAGTCTCCAACCAGTTTCGTGTCGGGCTCTATCCCTTCATTCAGAAACTGTACACCTATGCCGCGCTGACCAGCAGCCTGGCGGGATCGTCCAGCACCCCCGGCACCATCAACTACGCAGCCGCCAACCTCGCCACCCTGCTCGATACCGGCGTCAATACCAGCCTGGGATCCGGCGGAACGCATTTCGAAAACGCTTTTCCGTCGATGAACAGTGTTATCACCAGCGTGGGAACCGGTACCACTTTCAACGACACGCTGCCGTTCGTCTTTCTGATCACCGATGGCGCGCAGAACAACCAGACGCAATCGGGCGGCACCTGGTCTGGAAACAACAACGCGACGGTGATCGACAGTACCTTGTGCACCAAGATGAAAAGCCGTGGCATCGTCATTTCCATTCTCTACGTGCCCTACCAGACGATTCAGAACCCCACCAGTTTCGGCAACAATGAGGATTATGCCGTCAACGCGATTATTCCGAATATTCCGGCGGCGCTGACAAGCTGTGCCTCACCCAAATTCTTCTTCACGGCGAACACGCCGGGTGACATTACCACCGCGCTGAATGCCATGTTCAATCAGGCACTGGTCACAGCGCACGTCACCAATTAGCGACGTCAGGGGTCAGCATGGTATGTCAATCAGCATCGGATCGGGACCCCGGAGCCTGGTCATGAGCGTGGTGAACACATCGCCGTTCCGCAATCGCTCACGGTTCTTCGTGAAGGGTCGGGTTCCAGACTCGGTCGCCCGGCGATAGCCTTCCAAACCAGCGGTGCAACAGGTTGTGGTCCAGTTGCTCCATCAGCCAGCGTTCCGAGTGGATGCCACGGAACACCGGCAACAGCGCGCGGAGCAATTTTTCCGGCGGGATCGAGGGACGGCCTTCCTTCGCATGGAGGTTGGCAAAGATGCGGCTCATCTCGCCCAGCACATCGCGGACCAGCGCCCGGATTTTCCTCAGCGGATGGTTCTGCGGCACCCGCGCATCCCGACTTCCACTGATTCACCAGCAAATTGAATCAGTAAATCAGCGCTGTCGCGAGAGGGGGCAGCAAACTGCTAGCCCTTCTGCATGCTCGAACCGCTGCACATGAGGCGGCCATCGGGCCTGGCTCTCGCGACGGCACGGCTTGACATAGGATCAACGTGCCGCAATGACCACGATCACGCCCTGCGAAAGCGGGGTCGGCGCTGTCGCGCACATGGCGACCGCCTTGCGAGGCAAGATATCCCTGAGGCGTTCGATGCCAATTTCGACAACTGTTCGTCCGACACTTTCCTTGGTGGTAATCACCCGCAACGAGGAAGCCAATATCGCCCGCTGCCTGCGCTCGGTTGATTTTGTCGACGATGTCGTGGTGGTGGACAATGGCAGTACCGATCGCACCGTCGAGATTGCGCGCTCGCTCGGCGCGCGCGTATTGGTGACACCGGACTGGCCGGGCTATGGACGTCAAAAGGCCCGTGCGCTCGATCTGGCGACCGGCGACTGGGTGCTGTCGCTGGATGCCGATGAGTGGATCGAGCCGCAATTCTCATCCGCCGTCCTGAAGGCGATGACCGATCCGAGCCCGCCGGACGCCTACAAGACGCCGCGTCGTTCGCGCTTTTGCGGCAAGATCGTCCGTCACAGCGGCTGGTCGCCCGATTATGTGGTTCGCCTGTTCAGGCGCGGTCATGCCCGGTTTTCCGATGACATGGTGCATGAGGGACTGATCGTGCCGGGCCGCATCAGCCGCGCCGCGTTCCGCATCGAGCATGACGGCATCACCTCGTGGATCGACGCGCAGCGCAAGATCGACCTGTATTCCGACCTTGCCGCGCAGCGCATGCATGACGAAGGCAAGCGGGGCGCCCCGCTGCAGCCGTTCCTGCACGGCTGGACCGCCTTCCTCAAGGCGCTGGTCTACCGCGCCGGCTTTCTCGACGGATCGGCTGGATTGGGCGTCGCCGAATATAATCGCCGCTACGCGCGTGACAAATGGATCAAGCTGTCGCGCCTCGGCAGGTAGATCGTGCCTCGATGGTGCATCGCCGACATGGCGGTGACGCTGCAACCGGCGATCAGACGACGCGGTTCTCCAGCGTGCCGATGCCCTCGATCCGGCACGTCACGACGTCGCCGCTCTGCAGCGCCCGCGGCGGCTCCATCGCATAGCCGACACCGGACGGCGTCCCGGTGGCGATGATGTCGCCGGGCTCCAGCGTCAGGCCGAGCGAGAGCTCGGCGATGATGCGGGTGATCGGGAAGATCATGTGTCGGGTGTTCGAGCGCTGCCGTATGGCACCGTTGACGCTGAGTTCGATATCGAGCGACTGCGGGTCGGCGATATCCCGCCGCAGCACCACGCTGGGACCGATCGGGCAACTGCCGTCGAGGCCCTTGCCCTTGAACCACTGGTCGTGCCGGCGCTGCAGATCGCGCGCGGTGACGTCGTTGATGATGGTGTAGCCGAAAATATGATCGAGCGCCTCGGCTTCCGGGATGTCGCGGCCACGCTTGCCGATGATCAGGCCGAGTTCGACCTCGTAGTCGAGCTTCTCGGTCAGGCCGGCATGGCGCAGGATCACGCCGCCTGGCGCCACGATGGCAGTCGGCGGCTTGGTGAAGAATTGTGGATATTCCGGCAGCTTGATTTCGGTGCCGCGCTCGCGATAGCCCTCGGCAACGTGATCGACGTAATTGCGCCCGACGCAGAACACGTTCTTCGAGGGCCGCGGAATCGGTGCCAGCAAATTGACGTCGGCAATTGGAAGCGTCGCATCCTTGAGGCCGCCGGCCTCTGCCAGCCGCATCAATTCGTCGGCGGCGGCGATTCCAGAGGCACCGGCATCGATCAGCGACAGCAGGCTGTCGAAAGCCGCCGCCGACACCGATGCAATGCCGGGGGTGGCTGACAGCGCGCGTTGCAGATCGAGGATTGCATCGTTGCCGATCAGGACGCCAAGCCGCGCGGGTCCGTTTTTCTGGAAGGTCACGAATTTCATGGTGGGTCTCTGTCAGATGTTGCGGCTGGCGGGCAGCGGTTACTTGGCTACCGCTGTAGCGGCGATATCGGATCTGTTCAACGTGCTTTCATCCCCGGCTGCCGCGCGGGCGTCACCGCCGAGGCAGGCTGATCGGTGGGTCGGCATTGTCCGCAAA
>NZ_JANXTC010000272.1:0-22166 GCF_025356345.1 Tardiphaga sp. | reverse complement strand
CGAGGGCGCAGCCCGCGCCCCGGAACGACAGTATTTTGCTACACCCTGCCCTTCAGTGCCTCGCCGATCTCGTCAAAGACCTTGGCATCCTCGATGGTCGCCGGCATCGCCCATTCGTCGCCATCGGCGATCTTCTTGATGGTACCGCGCAGGATTTTTCCGGAGCGCGTCTTGGGCAGCCGACCGACGGTGATCGCCAGCTTGAATGCGGCGACCGGGCCGAGCCGTTGCCGTACCAGCGCCACCACTTCCTTTTCGATCTCGGCAGGGCTCTTGGTGACGCCGGCCTTCAGCACCAGGAAACCGCACGGCACCTCCCCCTTGATGGCGTCCCTGACACCCAGTACCGCGCATTCGGCGACATCGGGATGGCTGGCGAGAATCTCCTCCATGCCGCCGGTGGAGAGCCGGTGCCCGGCGACGTTGATGATGTCGTCGGTGCGCCCCATCACAAAGACGTAGCCATCCTCGTCGATATAGCCGGCGTCTGCGGTCTTGTAGTAGCCGGGGAATTCGTCGAAATAGGCTTGCTTGCAGCGCTCGTCCTGCTGCCACAGCGTCGGCAGGCAGCCCGGCGGCATCGGCAGCTTGATGACCAGCGATCCCATGGTGCCGGCGGGCAATGGCTTCGCGGCCTCGTCAACGACCTCGATCCGGTAGCCCGGCATCGGCACCGTCGGTGATCCGTGCTTGACCGGCAACTGGCCGAGGCCCACCGGATTGCCGGCGATGCACCAGCCGGTCTCGGTCTGCCACCAATGGTCGATCACCGGTACCCGCAATTGCTGTTCCGCCCACGCCACCGTCGGCGGATCGGCGCGCTCGCCGGCGAGAAACAGCGTGCGCAGTTTCGACAGGTCGTAGGCGCCGAGCAGTTTTCCTTCCGGGTCTTCCTTGCGGATGGCACGCAGCGCGGTCGGCGCGGTGAAGAAGGCGACCGCCTGGTGTTCGGCGATCACACGCCAGAATGCGCCGGCATCGGGCGTGCCGACCGGCTTGCCCTCATACATGATCGAGGTCGCGCCATGCAGCAGTGGCGCATAGATGATGTAGCTGTGGCCGACCACCCAGCCGATATCGGAGCCACACCAGAACACTTCGCCCGGCTTGACGCCGTACAGATTCCACATCGACCATTTCAGCGCGACCAGATGGCCGCCATTGTCACGCACCACGCCCTTCGGCTTCCCGGTGG
Organism: Tardiphaga sp.; assembly: GCF_025356345.1. Lineage (GTDB taxonomy): Bacteria > Pseudomonadota > Alphaproteobacteria > Rhizobiales > Xanthobacteraceae > Tardiphaga. The sequence continues at coordinate 20,971 of NZ_JANXTC010000272.1, read as the reverse complement.
TCCCGGACGTATAGAGGATGTAGAGCGGATCGGTGGCCAGCACAGGCACGCAGGCCGCGGATTTCTTCGCCGCGATCGCCTTGCCGCGCAATTCGGCCCAGTCGTGGTCGCGACCCTGCACGAGATCGCAGCCATGCTGCGGGCGCCGCAGAATGACGCAGGCGTCCGGCTTGAAGCTGGACAACGCGATCGCCTCGTCGAGCAGCGGCTTGTAGTGCACGAGTCGGCCGGGCTCGAGCCCGCAGCTGGCCGAGAAGATCAGTTTCGGCTGGGCGTCCTCGATGCGTGTAGCGAGTTCCTTCGCTGCGAAGCCACCGAACACCACCGAATGCACCGCGCCGATCCGCGCGCAGGCCAGCATGGCGATCATCGCTTCCGGTACCATCGGCATATAGAGGATGACGCGGTCGCCCTTGCCGACACCCAGATCCTGCATGATGGCGCCCAGCACCTGCGTCTCGTGCAGCATTTTCGCATAGGTGAATTTCGTCACCGCACCCGCCAGCGGCGAATCGTGGATCAGCGCAAGCTGGTCGGCGCGTCCGTTCGCGACATGGCGATCGAGCGCGTTGTAGCAAGTATTGACGACCGCGCCGGCGAACCAGCGGCCATAGAGTCCCTGCGCGGGATCGAAGACCTTCGTTGCCGGCTCGATCCAGTCAATCGCCTGCGCCGCCTCGGCCCAGAAGCCTTCCGGGTCCTTGAGCGAGCGGGCGTGTACCTCGCGGTACCGGCTGCTGTTATGAACGGTCATGTTCGAGATCCTTGGCGTCGCTCCCGTCCCGGTCGTGGCGCCGGGCTTGATGGCACAGCCATTGTCACGGGATGCCCGCTCATTTCAAGGGCGGCTTTAGTCGGCCCTTGAGCGCCATATCGGCACCGATCTGTTCAAGCTCGCGCGCCAGCGCCCTGTTGTTGGCGCGGGCAACCTCATGCTGCGGGTTGAGGCGGAGCGCAGCGGTGAAATCGGCCACGGCGCGCGGCCGGTCACCCTTGCGGCGGTGAAGCTCGCCGCGGGCATTGAACAGGTCAGCGCCGGGATCGAGTTTCAGTGCGGCGTCGTCATCGGCGATGGCATGGTCGATCTGGTCGCGACGGGCAAAGGCCGCGGCGCGCGCCACCAGCGCTTTGGCGCGGTCCGCGTGCAACGTCTTGCCATTATCGATCAGCGCGCCGCAGCGGGCGATGACGCGGTCGTCGTCAGCCTCCGCGATGGCGGTGGCGCAGGGCGCAACATCGACGGCAGGCTCGGCGGCAGCGTCGTTGGTGGCCGCGGACACGGACATCGTCGACGCGAACAGCGCCGCGGCGGCGATGCCACGCCCGATCGATCGCGCTTGTCTCACTTCATCAAGCCCTTTTCCCGGTAATAGCGGATCGCGCCGGAGTGCAGCGGCACCGCGCAGGGATTTGCTGCGTTCGCGAGCTTGATCTCGCGGCCGGCGAGGTGCGCAATGGCCAGCTCGGGCAACGAGTCGAACACCATTTTCGTCATCTGATAGGCCAGTTCTTCGGAGACCGCGGAGCTCGTCACCAGATAGTTCATCACCGAAGCGGTCGGCACCGCTTTATCCTGGCCGATATAGGTGCCGGCGGGAATCACGGCCGCGGTGAAAGGCGCGCCCATTTTTCGCACGACCCGCTTTGGCACCGGCACCATGGTGATCTCGATGGCTTCGCTAAGTTCGCGCAGCGAGGCGACACCGGGCCCCGCCGATTGCACCGTGGCATCGAGCTGCTGTTTGATCATCAATTCGATCGACTCGGCGAAAGACTTGTCCAGCACCCGGCGCACGTCGAGCGGGCCGAGATCCGCGGCGACCAGAATGGCGCGGGCATTGAGCTCGGTGCCGGATCTGGCCGCGCCCACCGACAGCGTCTTGCCCTTGAGGCCGGCCAGCGTGCGGATGCCGCTCGCTTTGGTGGCGACGATCTGGACCAGGCTGGGATAGATCGCACCGATCACGCGCAACCGGTTCAGCCTGCCGGAGAAGCCGGCCTCGGCATTGCCGTTCCAGGCATCCTGCAGCGCGTCGCCAAGCGCGAAGCCGAGCTGAGCGTCGCCCTGCTGCAGCCGAGCCAGGTTCTCCACCGAGCCATCGGTGGTCTGCACCTGCACCTGGCTATCGGGAATATCGGCGTAGATCTTCGCGATGGTGACACCGAGCGGATAGTACACGCCGGACATGCCACCGGTCAGCACCGTGATCGGCTGCTGCGCCTGCGCGGACGACGCCAGCACAGCAATCATTCCCCATGCCGCTGCGACGCGCCGCGCGTTCACGTGCCTCTCCCCGGTTCAAGTTGCGGGCAACGTGGACAAGTGTGGCGGCCCGGTCAAGCCGCCGGCCGCCCACGACGAACCGGCGCGCGACGAAAGTTTCGGCGGCAAGCCCTTGCAACCGCCGGGCAAACCGGCATGAATGCGCGCACTGCAAAAAAATAACAGCCGGCCAACTCGGCGGCGGGACATTTCCCGGGGGGATCGATGGCGGACGAGAAATCCAACGAGAACGATGAAACCGTTGCGGTTTCCAACGAGGCACTCCTGAAGGCGGAAGCCTATATCGAGGCCGATGAGGGGGCGACCAATCGGCTGTTCGGCTGGGCCGGGAAAATTTCCACCGCGATCGCCGTGGTGATGAGCATTTTCCATTTGTATGCTGCCTACGCCATCGTGCCGACCCAGGAGCTGCGCTACATCCACGTCGCGTTCACGCTGGTGCTGAGCTTCCTGCTGTTCCCGCTGGCCACCAGATTCCGCAACCGGGTGCGCTGGTGGGACATCGTGCCGGGCATCGTCGCCGTCGGCACCATTTTCTATGCGCTATGGGGCGGCGATGACTTCACCGACCGCGCCACCGTGCCGGAGCACATGGATGTCGTGGTCGGCATCGTCTTCATCCTGCTGCTGCTGGAAGCTACCCGCCGTACCACCGGGCTGATCATGCCGGTGGTGTCGCTGTTCTTCGTTGCCTACGCCATGCTCGGGCCGCATCTGCCCGCGCCATGGACCCATCGCGGCTACGACCTGCCGCGGCTGGTCGGCCACCTTTTCATCACGCTGGAGGGCATTTTCGGCGTCGCGGTCGACGTCTCGGCGACGCTGATCATCCTGTTCACCATCTACGGCGCGTTCCTGGCGCAGTCCGGCGCCGGGAAATTCTTCATCGACTTCTCGCTGGCGCTGATGGGCAACAAGCCGAACGCCGCCGGCCGCACCGTGGTGCTGTCGTCGTTCCTGCTCGGCGGTCCGTCCGGCTCCGGCGTGGCGACCACGGTGATGATCGGAACCGTGGCCTATCCGATGCTGAAGAAGGCCGGATTTGAAAAAAATGCCGCGGGCGGACTGCTCGCCGCCGGCGGACTAGGTGCCATCCTGTCGCCGCCGGTGCTCGGCGCCGCGGCGTTCCTGATCGCCGAATTCCTCAAGATCAGCTATCTCGACGTGATCTGGATGGCGACCATCCCGACCTGCCTTTATTACCTGTCGTTGCTGATCATGGTGGAGATCGACGCCAAGCGTTTCGGCGCCCATGACGTCAACTTCAAGCCGGAGATGACCATCGGCCAGATGACGCGGCGCTACGGCTTCCACTTCATCTCGCTGATCGCGGTGGTGATCTTCATGCTGATCGGCTATTCGCCGTCGCTGTCGGTGTTCTATGCCACCGCCGTCACCTTTGCGCTGAGCTTCCTGCGCAGGGAAACCGCGCTGGTGCCGCGAAAACTGGTGAAGGCGCTGGCCGACGGCTCGATCGGCGCGCTCAACGCCGCCACCACCTGCGCCTGCGCCGGCATCGTGGTCGGCGTGGTGACGCTGACCGGGCTCGGACTGAAATTCTCCTCGATCGTGATCGCCTATGCCGGCGGCAGCCTGCTGCTGACGGCAATCTACACCGCGCTGATCGTCTGGGTGATCGGCCTCGCGGTCCCGGTCACGGCCTCCTACATCATCTGCGCGGTGATCGCCGCCCCGGCGCTGATCAAGCTCGGCGTGCCCGACTACGCCGCGCATATGTTCATCTTCTATTACGCCGTGCTGTCGGAGGTCTCGCCGCCGACCGCGCTGTCGCCGTTCGCGGCGGCGGCCATCACCGGCGGCGATCCGTACCGCACCACGCTGCAATCCTGGAAATATACGCTGCCGGCCTTCGTGATTCCGTTCGTGTTCGTGCTCGATCCGCAGGGCGTCGGCCTGCTGCTGGCGATCCCGAAGGGTGGCTCATGGATCGACATCGTCGAGATCACCATCAAGACCACATTCGGCGTGCTGGCGCTCGCCGCCGTCGCGCAGAACTGGGCGCTGCGACAAACCACCCCGCTCGAACGCGGCCTGCTTCTGCTATCAGGACTGCTGCTGGTGTTTCCCAGCCTGATCGAGGCCGTGCTCGAATCGATCACGGGGCGGGACCTCAGCTATACTTACGTGCCCGGCCTGATCATCGGCCTCGGCGTGCTGGCATGGCAGGCGAAAACGCGGGTGCAACCCTTGCCGGCGTGAGCTTGCACCGGACGGATCACGCAAGGACCTAAAAGGCCTCAACAAATGGACGCCGCGCTCAAGCGGCGCCAGCGCTCAGGGAGTAGACCGCGTGAAGTGGACGACCATCGGCATTGCCTTGCTCGGTTTCGCTTGCGTCAGCGGCGACGCCGCGGCGCAGGAAAAGACTATCGCCATCGCGACCGGCGGCACCGGCGGCATCTTCTATCCGTTGGGTGGTGGCCTCGCCAACATGCTGTCGCAGAAGCTTAACCACACCCAGGCCACAGCCGAAGTCACCGGCGGCAGCGTCGACAACATCAAGCTGCTGGAAAGCGGCCAGGCCGATCTCGGCTTCATGACCGGCGACGTCGCCGCCGACGCCATCAAGGGCGAGGCCAAGTTCAAGAAGCCGGTGCCGCTTCGCACCATTGTCACGATCTATTCCAGCCCGGTTCACGTCGTGACCATCGCCGGCACCGGCATCGAGAAATTCAGCGACCTCAAGGGCAAGCGCATCTCCAGCGGCGCGCCGGGCAGCGCCACGGAATCACAGACGTTTCGCCTGCTCGAAGCCGCCGGCCTCGACAAGGACCGTGACGTCAAGCGCGAGCGGCTGTCGGTGTCGGAATCGGTCAGCGCGCTCAAGGACCGCAAGATCGACGCTTTCTTCTGGGGTGGCGGCGTGCCGACGGGCGCGGTCACCGATCTCGCGGCGTCGCCCGGCGTCACCATCAAGCTGATCGACATCGACTACCTGCTGGAACCGATTGTCAGGAAATATGGCCAGATCTTCGCACCCAGCGTGATCAAGGCCGGCAGCTATCCCGGCCAGACCACCGACAGCAAGGGGTTCGCGGCATGGAACCAGGTGATGGCGACCGACCGGATGTCCGACGAGATGGCTTACGCCATCACCAAGGCAATTTTCGAGAACAAGGCCGACCTCGTCGCGGTTCACAAGGAAGCCATGAACATCAACCTGGCCAACCAGACGGCGGCGGAATCGCCGGCGCCCTACCACCCGGGCACGTTGAAATATCTCAAGGAAGCCGGCGCCAAACCATAAAGGATGCCGCCTATTCCGCTCCATTAGCCGACAACAGGGAGACAACCGATGCTCAAGACATTGCAGAAGAGGACAACTATCGCGGTGACCGTCATGGTCAGCCTGCTCACCGCCGGTGGCGCCATCGCGCAGCAGAAGACGATGGCGATCGGAACCGGCGGTACCGGCGGCGTGTACTTTCCGCTCGGTGGCGCCATTGCCAATGTGCTGTCGAAGTCGCTGCCAAATACCCAGGCAACCGCGGAAGTCACCGGCGGCTCGGTGGATAATCTGAAGCTGATCGCGTCGGGCCAGAGCGAACTGGGCTTCAGCATGGCAGACGCCGCGCTCGATGCGCTCAGCGGCCAGGACAAGTTCAAGAGCGGCAAGGTGCCGCTGCAGACGCTGCTGGTAGTCTATCCGAACCGCATGCATGTGGTGACGATCGACGGCACCGGCATCGACAAGATGTCCGACCTCAAGGGCAAGCGCGTCTCGACGGGGTCACCGGGCAGTGCCACCGAGGTGATGGCGTTTCGCGTGCTGGAAGCCGCCGGTCTCGACAAGGACAAGGACATGAAGCGCGAACGGCTCGGCGTGTCCGAATCCGTCAACGCCATCAAGGACCGCAAGATCGACGCCTTCCTGTGGGTCGGCGGCGTGCCGACCGCGGCGGTGACCGATCTCGCGGCGACACCGGGCGTGAAGATGAAGCTGATCGACCACAGCGACCTCGCTGACAAGATGAATGCCAAATATGGCAAGCTGTATTCACCTTCCAACATCAGCAAGAGCATCTATCCCGGCATGGACAAGGACAACGCCAATACCGAGGTCTGGAACCTGATCGTCACCGGCGACAAGATGAGCAATGACGACGCCTACAATATCGTCAAGACGCTGGTGGAGAAGAAGGCCGACATCGTCGCCGTGCACAAGGAGGCCGAGAGCTTTTCGCTCGACAACCAGATCCAGGAACGCTCACCGGTGCCCTTTCATCCCGGCGCGCTGAAATATTTCAAGGAAAAGGGCGTCGGAAAATAAGGCCAACCTCGCCGATACCCGGATGGATTGCCACTCCATCCGGGCCGGACTAGCTTTGGCATCGGACAGTTTGAATTCTCAGGCAATCCGGTGGCTGATCTCATTCGAAATGAGCGTTTGAAACTATTGGCCAACTGGCTGAATGCTGGTTCCATCGCCGTACTGGCTGGCAGCGTCATCGTTCCCGTTTCCACATACCTTTATAGCGCGGAGCAGAGATCATCGCTCCATGATTGGGGCATCTTCACCATTTGCATCTGCGTCGGCTTCTTTCTACCTTTGCTTGCGCAAGCTGTCCTGGGAGCTCTCGATGATGACCCATAGTTATGTTCTGGCCTTGGCGGCTCCGGTCATTGTGGCTCTCGGAATGTCCTTGACCGCTTGGTTCGTGGTGCACACGGCCGTAAATCGCAAGCCTCGTGACGCCAAGCACGCCTTTGTCGAAGCCCGTCGGCACCCCGCTGAGTGATCGCGCCGAGATTTTGGCGCATATAGACACCCCCCGAATCGCGCGCCCGCTGGATGCGCTGAATTTTTTTCTCGCCGATGTGCGCGACGGGCTCGGGCCCTACCTCGCGATCTACCTGCTTACCGTGCAGAAATGGGATGAAGCCAGCATCGGTATCGTGATGTCGGTGGCGGCCTTGGCTGGCATCATCGCGCAGACGCCCGCCGGTGCCCTGATCGACAAGACCACGGCCAAGCGCGCCGTCGTCATCGCCGCCGCCGTGATCGTCACGCTGGGCTCGATCGTGCTGCCGCTCTATCCCGGTTTCCTGTTCGTCGCGACCACGCAGGCACTGACCGGGGTGGCCGCCGCGGTATTCGCACCGGCGCTGGCGGCGATCACGCTGGGAATAGTCGGCCCGAAGGCCTTTGCGCGGCGGATCGGCCGCAACGAGGCCTTCAACCACGCCGGCAATGCGGTGGCGGCCACGCTGGCGGGCGGCTTCGCCTATTTCTTCGGACCCATCGTGGTGTTCTGGCTGATGGCGGCGATGGCCGTCGCCAGCATCTTCGCCACGCTGGCGGTACCGGGCGACGCGATCGACAACAATGTCGCGCGCGGACTGGACGGCGGCCCCCGCGACGGCGCGGATCGCGGCGTCCAGCCATCCGGATTCCAGGTCATGCTGACCAACCGGCCGCTCCTGGTATTCGCCGCCAGCACGGTGCTGTTCCATTTTGCCAATGCGGCGATGCTGCCGCTGGTCGGACAGAAGCTGGCGCTGGTCAACCGTGAACTCGGTACCACGCTGATGTCGGTCTGCATCGTCGCCGCGCAGCTGGTGATGGTGCCCGTCGCGGTGATTGTCGGGCGCACCGCCGATGTCTGGGGCCGCAAGCCAATCTTCGCCGTTGCGCTCGCGGTACTGGCGCTGCGCGGGCTGCTGTATCCGCTGTCGGACAATGCCTACTGGCTGGTCGGCGTGCAGACGCTCGACGGCGTCGGGGCTGGAATCTTCGGCGCGCTGTTTCCACTGGTGGTGGCCGACCTCACTCATGGCACCGGTCATTTCAATATCAGCCAGGGCGCCATTGCCACCGCCGCCGGACTGGGCGGCGCCCTGAGCACCGTAGTCGCCGGGCTGACCGTGGTAGCTGCCGGCTATCGCGCCGCCTTCCTGGTGCTGGCCGGCGTGGCCGGCATCGGACTGCTGCTGTTCCTCATCCTGATGCCGGAAACGCGACCGCGTGTCGCAGGCCTTGGCGCATCGGTACCAAAGGCTTAACGATGGTATTGCAATGCACTGGCAACCTTTGGTGCGACCGCGTACGATAGCCAACACGGATTCGACCACCGAGATGGAACGATCGGGAGAGGCCCAGTGCCCACGGCTTGCGCTGATGAATTGTTGAGAGTGGACCGATGTCACCCCCGTTCGCGACCACTCCCCTTCCATTCGTAATTGCCTGATCTCGATCCTCACCTGAATGACCCGGCGTGCAGGCTACGACCAAGCTTGCGCGTAGGCCTGACACCCCACAAAGGACTTCCGCCATGCCTTCCTCGATCCGCTTTCCGTCCCGCCGCGCCGTCATCCTTGGCGGCGCTGCCACGCTCGGCCTGCCGCTGCTGTCACGCCATGCCCGCGCCGCCGATGCCTGGCCGACCCGCCCGGTCAAGTTCGTCGTACCATTCGCCGCCGGCGGCACCACCGACATTCTGGCCCGCGTCGTGGCGGCGAAGGTCTCCGAGGAATTCGGCCAGCAGTTCATTGTCGAGAACAAGCCCGGTGCCGGCGGAAACATCGCCGCTGACTTCGTCGCCAAGGCGGATCCGGACGGCTACACCTTCCTGGTCGGCACCCCCGGCACGCATGCCATCAACAAATTCGTATTCAAGGCGATGGCCTATGATCCGCTGAAGGATCTCGCGCCGGTGATCATCATCGCCAAGGTGCCGAACCTGTTTTCGGTAACCAATTCGCTGCCGGTAAAGAACGTCGCTGAATTCATCGCGCTGGCCAAATCGAAGCCTGGCGAATTCTTCTACGGCACGCCGGGCCTGGGTTCGACAGCGCACGTCTCTACCGAACTGTTCAAATCGATGACTGGCATCGATATCGTGCACGTGCCCTACAAGGGCAGCGCACCGGCGCTGACCGACCTGATCGCCGGCCGCGTGCATCTGATGATCGACAACCTGCCGGCAGCCCAGACCTTCGCGGAATCCAATTCGATCCGCGCCATTGCCGTTTCGACCGCGACCCGCTGGCCGCTGATGCCGGAGATCCCGACCATCGCCGAGGCTGGCGTCCCCGGCTACGAGGCAGCGTCGTGGTTCACGATTGCCGCCCCGGCAAAGACCTCGAAGGACATGATCGACAAGCTCAATGCGAGCGTCGAGAAGTTCATCAAGTCGGAAGACGGCACCACGCGGCTGCGCAAGCTCGGCGCTGAGCCGACCGGCGGCTCACCGGAATCGATGCAGGCTTTCGTGATCTCTGAAACCGAAAAATGGGGCAAGGTTGCCCAGTTCGCCGGCATCAAACCGGAATAACATCTCCGCCATGCATCGATGGGCTGGTTCCACCGATGCATGGCGTGACGCCCAGCCGGCTGCGCCGGCCAACCACTTGCTGTCCACTGCAATCACCGGCGGCGGCGTGCCGCGCGTGCAGCCGCTGAATTATTCAATTGTTACGACTGTATTAACCCTGCCCGGACATTGCAGTGGGCAGCTTGAATCTCTCCATATTTGCGGCCTCCTCGGGTCGGTAGACCACTACCCAGAATCGGGAGTGGCTTATGCAGAATCAAGAATCGGCGCGAAGCGCGACATTCGGGCGTCGCAAGATCGCTCCGCGCGTCTGCATCATCGACAGCAAGCGGCATATCCGGAGCTTCCTCAATGAAGCTTTCGAAGATCTCGGTTTCGTTACCGGCGAATGTGACGACAGTCGCGACCTCGGCACCGTTCTCGACGACCTCGTCCCCGACCTGATCACGATCGGCCTGTCGGCGGGGGGAGTCGACGCGGCAGAGATCATGCACATGCTTGCCGCGCGCGAGTTCAATGGCAATGTGGTGTTCGTCGGAGCGAAAGATTCGATCCTGGCGTCGGCGTTGCGGCAGACGGCGAGCGAACTTGGCCTCGACTTGCTGCCCATGCTGCAGACACCGTTCGGCGCCACCCAGTTGCGCGATAGCTTCGCGACCCTGTTGCCGGCCGAACAGCCGCCAAGCCCGGCCGTCGACATCACCGAGGCGCTGCAATCGGGCTGGCTGGAACTCTGGTATCAGCGCAAGATCGATTCCCACAATCTGGTCCCGAGCGGCGCCGAGGCGGTGATGCGGATGCGGCATCCGACCTGGGGCATCGTCGAGCCGGCTGGTTTCATCGACACTGGACACGAAATGGACCGGCTTCCGCTGGCAGATTTCGTAATCGGCCGCGTGCTGCGCGATTGGCGTTATCTGCTGGAGCGTCAGGGGCCAGTCGACCTGTCGGTCAACCTGCCGGCCATTTTGCTGACCGATCCCGACACCGTGCAGGCCTTGTGCCAGCAGATGCCAGCGCATCCGGCGTTTGGCGGACTGCTGATCGAGATCGATGGCAGTGAGGCGATCCACCACCTCGATGCACTGCTCGATATCGCCCGGCGACTCGGTCTGCACAACATGGCGATCTCGATCGACAATCTTGGCACCGACTGGCCGGCCCTGATGAACGTCGATGGCTTTCCGTTCGCGGAATTGAAGGTCGACCGGCGCTTCGTTGCCGGTTGCGCCGACGACCGCCTGAAGCAAACCGTCTGTCGTAGCATCATCGAACTGGCCCGCGGTTACGGCGTACGGACGGTCGCCACCGGCGTCGAGACCCGCGCCGACCTGCTCGTCGCCCATGAAATCGGCTTCGACCTGGTGCAGGGCGCCCTGTTCGGCAAGCCGACCAGCCTCAAGAAATTCGCTCGCAGCGGGCTCGGGCGGCCGATGCCCGGGGAAGGTTAATCGAACTTCATGTCGATGCAGCGGCTCACATCGGAGCCCAGTCCCGAAGCGATGATGATGCAGCCGCGGACCTTTTGCTGGCTATTGTCGCTGGCCCATACGGCATAGCCGCCGGTGCCGAAGAAGGAGTTGGTATTCGGCGGCTCGGTTTCGGTGACATCGAACGAGTAACTCGAATCCGTGTCGAAAATCCGTGGCTTCTTCACGCAGCCGCCGTCTGTCTGGACGTTGATGATTTCTTTGGCGTCGCGGGTCATCGACAGGCTGACCGAGCAGCGGAAATAGTCCGAGGTCCTGACGTTGAAGAGATAAGCATAAGACCGGCAGGTCGCGGTGCTCAACTTGCCGGCGCTGAGGCCGCGGCCGCAGGAAATTCGCTGGTTGTTGCTGAGCTTGAAATCATCCGCCGCGGCCGCCGTCGCCGCGACTGCCAACATGCCGAAAACCAGACCAGCCATCATTCGCTTGCGCATCGACCATCCCCATCGCCTGCCCGTGGTGAGCCGGCTTGCCTGCCCCGCGAAGATAGTCGCGCCGTCCGGAAACACAAAGTCGCGATGCGACATATTGACGGATCGGCGACGTTCGTGATTTGTTCAAAACTCAGACTGTGCAAGACGCGCGGTACACAAACATAATTCGGAGATACCGGCGATGACCGCTCGCACCCTTAAATTGCTGTGTGCCGCCGTCGTGCTGGCCAGTTCGGCATTGGTCGCATCCGCCCAGGCACAATCACCCGTGCCGTGGGTGCTGGCACCGGACATGGGCTATGGCTACGACGCCAATGGCAAGTTACTGGCCTACAAGATGGGCACCAACAATGCCAAATTCCTGCTGAAGGGCGCCAGGAAGGTGCCGAAGAACACGCTGTTCTTCCTTGGCGAAAACGGCCAGCTCTACGTCCGCAGCGGCCCGTTTCTGGAAGATGACGGCAGGTTCAAGTTCGGTCCTGGTTGAGATCTGGCGATCCATGACATCGAAGGCCTCTCCCGCCGCCTTGGCAGAGGTGCTACAGAGCGCATCATCTTCTGATCAAGCTGAAAGTGCTCATGGCCGCCCTCCCCGTCTCGCCGCTCGCTCCCATCGATGTTCCTGAACTGCCGGCAATCGCCGGCGTGCGCCTTGCGACGGCTGCCGCCGGGATTCGCTATAAGGGCCGTACCGACGTGTTGCTGGCGGTGATGGACGAGGGCACGACCGCGGCCGGCGTGTTCACCAAGTCGAAGTGCCCATCGGCGCCGGTGGACTGGTGCCGCGCGATGCTGAAGGGCGGCGGATCTTCCAAGGCAGGTTTTGCCCGGGCGCTGGTGGTCAATTCCGGCAACGCCAATGCCTTCACCGGCAAGGTCGGCAAGGCCTCCACCAAACTGACCGGCGACATCGCCGCCAGAGCGGTGGGTTGCAAGTCCAGCGATGTCTTCCTCGCCTCCACCGGCGTGATCGGCGAGCCGCTCGATGCCAGCAAGTTCGATGGCGTGCTGGCGACGCTGGCAGACAGCGCCACGCCGGACGGCTGGATGGATGCCGCCCGCGCGATCATGACCACTGATACTTTTCCGAAGGTCGCCACCGCCACCGTAAAGCTCGGCAAGGCCAAGGTCACCATCAACGGCATCGCCAAGGGCTCCGGCATGATTGCGCCTGACATGGCAACGATGCTGGCGTTCGTGTTCACGGATGCGCCGATCTCCGCACCGGCACTGCAGGCGCTGCTGAAGGCCGGCGTTGCCGACACGTTCAACGCCATCACCGTCGATGGCGACACCTCGACCTCAGATACGCTGATGATGTTTGCCACCGGCGCCGCCGCCGCCCATGGCGCGCCGAAAATCACCAAGGCAAGCGACATCCGGCTGAAGCCCTTCGTGAAGGCGCTGCAGGGACTGCTCGCCGACCTCGCCGAACAGACCGCGCGCGACGGCGAAGGCGCGAGAAAACTAATCGAAATCCTCGTCGAGGGCGCCACCACCCAGGCGTCGGCGCGAAAGATCGCGATGTCGATCGCCAATTCGCCGCTGGTGAAGACCGCGGTCGGCGGCGAGGATGCCAATTGGGGCCGCGTCGTGATGGCGGTCGGCAAGGCCGGCGAGCCCGCCAACCGCGACAAGCTCTCGATCTCGTTCAACGGCATCCGCGTCGCCAAATCCGGCGCCCGCGATCCGTCCTATGACGAGGCGGAAGTGTCGAAGGCGATGAAGAACCCGAAGATCCAGATCAAGGTCGCGCTCGGCCTCGGCAAGGGCCGCGATCGCGTGCTGACCTGCGACCTCACCAAGGCCTATATCGCGATCAATGGCGACTACCGGTCGTGAAACTGGTTCTGGTGGTCGCCTGTGCGCTGGTCGATGCCGATGGCCGCGTGCTGATCGCGCAGCGGCCGGAAGGCAAGACGCTGGCCGGGCTGTGGGAATTTCCCGGCGGCAAGCTGGAGCCCGGCGAGCGGCCGGAGGCGGCGCTGATCCGCGAGTTGCATGAGGAGATCGGCATCACCGTGAAGGAAGCCTGTCTGGCGCCGCTGACCTTTGCCAGCCACGCCTACGAGGATTTTCACTTACTGATGCCGCTCTACATCTGCCGGCGCTGGGAAGGGCTTGCAGTGGCGCGCGAGGGCCAGAACCTGGCCTGGGTCCGCGCCAACAAATTGCGGGATTATCCAATGCCGGCCGCGGACATTCCGTTGATCCCGCATCTGACCGACCTGCTGTAGGCGCTATCATTCGTAGGCTGGGCAAAGCGAAGCGTGCCTACGTCCTGTAAAGCGCGCAGTACGGCATGGGCACGGCGCGAAGAGCGCCTTTGCCCACCCTACTTTCTATTTGGTCAGTCCCCGCACGGCGTCGGCCAGGCTCGCTTTCGCCGAGCCCGGCTTCAGCGGCTTCTGCTGGCTCTCATGTGGCGCCCAGCCGGACAGCCAGACGACCTCGAAAGTGGCGCGGATGCGACCGTCGGGATCGGCGAAGCGTTCGGCATAAATTTCCGCCATCCGCAACAGCGTGGCGCGACGCGACGGCGTGCGGCGGCGTTCCACCAGGATGTTGCTGGCGCCCATCTTCCGCAGATCCTGCATCAGCGCGAAGGCGTTATCGTAGCGCACCACGACGCGGTCGACGTCGGTGACCGGCAGGGCGAAACCCGCCCGCTGCAGCAGCGCGCCGATATCCCGCAAATCGGCGAACGGCGCGACGCGCGGCGAGATACCGGCCTCGCGTTCGGCCTCAGCGGCGGCAAAGCTCTGCCGCAATTCGGTGAGGGTATCACCGCCAAGCATCGCCGCCAGCAACAGCCCGTCCGGCCGCAGCGCGCGGCGGATCTGCGCCATCACACCCGGCAGGTCATTGACGAAATGCAGCGCCAGCGCGGAGACCACGAGATCGAGCGATTCCGGGGCGAGGCCAAGGCCGTCGCGTTCATGGTCGGGCACGGCGACGTGAGCCAGCATTCCGACACGCGCGGCGATGGCAGCGCGCAGACCGTTACCGGGCGTGGCGATATCGGCGGCCGCGGTAAAGCTGCGCAGCACCGCGTGCAGGCGCTCGTCCATTTCCTCGGCGACGCGATCCAGCAGGAAGGTCGCGGCGCCCTGCTTCGCCGCACGGGCCTGCCGCGCGCGCAGCAGCGCGCGGTCGAACAGGATCGGGGCGGAAGGAGGGTTTGGAGCCATGCGGCTTGGTACGCCAGTTTGGCGTGGTCTAGCAATCGCAAGCGCGGTCTCGTTTACCGGACGCGCCGCGGCATCTTCATGCCGCCGCGCGGAACCGGGATCCCGGTGTCTTTCCGAGCAGGAACCGGGGCCCCTGATCTGCGAAGCAACGCTTCGTATTGCATCGCGTCCGGGGAACGCGAAGCCTTGAGAGTCACGGGTACCGGCGCTAACTTCAATCATGGACGCAGAAGTCGCCCCCTCCCGGCCCCTCACTGCGCCGCTTCGTGGCGCGCTGCGACTCTGCACGACGGTCTGGACCCACGCTTCGCGGCTCGCCCTCGACATCGCGCTGCCGACCTTGTGTGTCGCCTGCCGCGAGCCGGTGGCGGGCGAGGGCGTCTGCGCGGCCTGCTGGGCCAAACTGTCCTTCATCGCGCCACCATTCTGCCCCCGGCTCGGGATTCCCTTTGTCTACGACCCTGGCCCCGGCATCCTGTCGATGCAGGCGATCGCCGATCCGCCGGCCTATCAGCGGGCACGGGCGGCGGTGCGCTATGACGACGTCGCCCGCACGCTGGTGCATCAGCTGAAATACCATGACCGCACCGACCTCGCGCCGGTGATGGGGCGCTGGATGGCGCGGGCCGGACAGGACCTGCTGGACGACGCCGACCTGCTGGTACCGGTTCCGCTGCACTGGCGCCGTGGATTTTCCCGCCGATTCAACCAGTCCGGCGCGCTGGCGCGCTCGATCAGCCGGCACAGCGGCGTCGCCGTCGCGCGGGACGCGCTGCGCCGGATCCGCCCGACTGAGCACCAGATCGGACTGTCGCGCTCGGAACGGGCGACCAATGTGCAGGGTGCCTTCCAAGTGGCGACCGAGCGCCGCGCCGAGATCCAGGGCCGACGGGTGATCCTGGTCGATGACGTGCTGACCTCGGGGGCCACGGCGGACGCCTGCGCCCGGGCATTGCTGCGCGCCAGGGCTGCCCAGGTCGGCCTGCTGGTGTTCGCGCGGGTTGTGGAGGCGCACAGGTCTCCCATATAATCGGGGACCTCTCCTCACATGGAGCGCCCTGAATGGCCGCCGCGATCGAAATCTACACCCGTCCCGGCTGCGGCTATTGCAGCGCTGCGATCTCGCTGTTGCAGCGCAAGAAGGCGGCTTTCACCCATTTCGATGTGGCGACCGACCCCAATTTGCGCCAGCAGATGTTCGATCGTACGGAGCCCGGCGCCACCTTTCCGCAAATCTTCATCGACGGCGCCCATATCGGCGGCTGCGATGACCTCTACGCGCTCGACCGCGAAGGCAAACTGGACGGCATGATCGCAGCGGAAAAGGCCATCTCATGAACCACGTTCCGACCTTTACCGCCGCGATGGTGCAGATGCGCACCGGCCTGCTGCCGGAGCCAAGCCTGGAACAGGGGCGCCATCTGATCCGCGAGGCGGCGCTGGCCGGCGCGCATTACGTGCAAACCCCCGAAGTCAGCAACATGATGCAGCTCAACCGCGCCGCTCTGTTCGAGCATCTGCGCCCCGAGGAAGACGATGCGTCGCTGAAGGCCTATCGCGAACTGGCGGCGGAACTGAAGATCTATTTGCATGTCGGCTCATTGGCCGTATTGGCGACTCCGGACCGCGCCGCCAACCGCGGCTTTCTGATCGGGCCGGACGGCCAGGTACTGGCCAGCTACGACAAGATCCACATGTTCGACATCGATCTGCCCAACGGAGAGAGCTATCGCGAAAGCGCCAACTACCAGCCCGGCGAAACCGCCGTGATCTCCGACCTGCCATGGGGCCGGATCGGACTGACGATCTGCTACGATGTGCGCTTTCCGGCGCTATACCGCGCGCTGGCGGAGAGTGGCGCGGTATTCCTCACCGTGCCTTCGGCGTTCACGCAGAAGACCGGCGAGGCGCACTGGCACACGCTGCTGCGCGCCCGCGCGATCGAGAACGGCTGCTTCGTATTCGCCGCCGCGCAAGGCGGCGTGCACGAAAACAAGCGCTCGACCTATGGCCATTCGCTGATCATCGATCCCTGGGGCAAGGTGCTGGCTGAGGCCACCGGCACCGAACCGGGCTTCATCCTGGCGGAGATCGATCCCGCCAGAGTGACGGAGGCGCGCGCCAGCGTGCCTTCCTTGCAGCATGGTCGCCGTTTCAGCATCGCTGATGCCAAGGCCGGCCCGGACTATCTGCACCTCGTCCGTGAAGCGACATGATCCGCTACAATTTGCGCTGCGACCGCGGCCATGGCTTCGAGAGCTGGTTCCAGAACTCGTCGGCCTATGACTCGCAGGTCAGGCGCAAGCTGGTGAGCTGCCCGAATTGCGGTTCAGCCAAGGTCGAAAAGGCCATCATGGCGCCACAGATCGGCAAGAGAGGCCGCGCACCAATCGCCGCCGAGCCCGTTGCCGCGGCGTCAGCCTCGACCGAGGTGACGACCGCCACTTCGACGCCGCTGATGATGGCGCAAGAAGCCGAGCTGCGCGCCAAGATCAAGGAATTGCGCGACCACGTGACCAGGAACGCCGACAATGTCGGCGAGAAATTTCCCGATGAAGCGCGGAAAATGCATTACGGCGATATCGAACATCGCCCGATCTATGGCGAGGCCTCGGTGGACGAAGCCCGCTCTCTGATCGATGAAGGCATCGAGGTCAGCCCGTTGCCAATGCTGCCGGGCGACCGCAACTGAGTTCGGCGCGCACGGCTGTGGCGTCCTGGCAGGACTGTTTCGCCGCGTTCGCCATGGCGAGCCAATCGAAAGACCATCATGAGCTCTGACACATTATGGTCCTGGCAGAGCTGGGCGTTGCTGTCAGCGGTGTTCGCGGCGCTGACGGCGATCTTCGCCAAGATCGGCGTGTCCGACATCGATTCCGATCTCGCCACCTTCATCCGCACCATCGTGGTGCTGATCAGCCTGACGGCGATCCTGTTTGCCGCCGGCAAGTTCACCGCGGCGGGACCTATCTCGAGCAAGACCTGGATCTTCCTGGTGCTGTCCGGCCTCGGCACCGGGGCGTCGTGGCTGTGCTATTTTCGCGCGCTGAAACTTGGCCCCGCCGCGCTTGTGGCACCGATCGACAAGCTCAGCGTCGTGCTGGTGGCGCTGTTCGCCTTCACCTTCCTGGGCGAGCGGCCGTCGCTGAACGGCTGGATCGGGATCGCACTGATCGCTGCTGGCGCCGTGCTGATCGTGTTCAAGGCCTGAGCGACGGCGAAGCATCGCGTCCGGAGCACGACAGCATCAGCGTTAGTAGAGCGGCATCGGCCACATCACTCCGCCGGCTGAGCGTGAGCCACTTCGTCGGAGATCTCCGGCTTCTTCTTGTCGCCCGCCAGCTTCCGCACCAGAACGAACAGCACCGGCACAAAGAAGATTCCCAGCGCCGTCGCCGCGATCATGCCGCCGGCAACGCCGATGCCGATGGCGTTCTGGCTGGCCGAGCCGGCGCCGGTCGCCAGCGCCAGCGGCAACACACCGAGCACAAAGGCCAGCGATGTCATCAGGATCGGCCGCAGCCGCTGCTTGGCGGCGTGCAATGTGGCCTCGACCAGCGACTTGCCAGCCGCCTGCTGCTCGAGCGCGAACTCCACGATCAGGATCGCGTTCTTCGCCGACAGGCCGATCGTCGTCAGCAACCCGACCTGGAAGTAGACGTCGTTGGCCTGGCCGAACAATGTCGCCGCCGTCAGCGCACCTAAAATTCCGATCGGTACGGCGAGCATCACCGCGAACGGCACCGACCAGCTTTCATACAGCGCCGCCAGACTGAGAAACACGATCAGCATCGAGATCGAATACAGAAACAGCGTCTGGCTGCCGGACAGCCGTTCCTGGAACGACAATCCCGTCCATTCATGGGCGTAGCCCGCCGGCAATTTTTTCATCTGCTCGTCGACGGCGTTCATCGCCACGCCGGAGCTGATGCCGGGCGCCGCCTGGCCCTGCAACTGGACCGCCGGGGCGCCATTGTAGCGCTCCAGCCGTGGCGAGCCAAACGTCCAGCGGTCGCTGGAGAAGGCGCTGAATGGCACCATCGATCCGTCCTTGTTGCGGACGAACCAGTCACCGATCTGGGCGACGCTCATGCGGAACGGGGCATCACCCTGCACATAGACCTGCTTGACGCGGCCGCGGTCAATGAAGTCGTTGACATAGGCCCCGCCCCAGGCCGCCGACAGCGTGCCATTAAGGTCGCTGAGATCGATGCCAAGCGCTGTCGCCTTGGGCTGGTCGATATCGAGGTTGAACTGCGGCGTGTCGTCCTGACCGTTCGCCCGTGTGCTGGCCAGCCGTTTATCGCCAGCCATCAAGCCGAGCAGCTGGTCGCGCGTCTTCATCAACTCTTCATGTCCAGCGGCCGAGACATCCTGCAGATAGACGTCGAAGCCACTGGAATTGCCGAAGCCGGGTACCGAGGGCGGCAACAGCGCGAAAACCTGGGCGTCGCGGATTTTGCCGAAGGCCTCCATGGCGCGCGCCAACACCGATTGCGCAGACAGGTCAGGGTCATTGCGCTCTGCGAACGGTTTAAGGCTGACGAAAGCCAGTCCGACATTCTGGCCCTGGCCGGCGAAGCTGAAGCCGCGCACCGCGAACACGCCCTGCACGGCGTCCTTGTTGTCGACCAGATAGGTCTTCTCGACCTGCTCAATGACATCCTGCGTCCGCCCCGCGGTCGCGCCAACCGGCAACTGGATCACGGTCATGATCGTCCCCTGATCCTCATCCGGCAGGAACGAGCTTGGCAGCCGGTAGAACAGGAAGGCCACGCCCAACACGACCGCCAGGAAGGCGAGCAGCGCCCGCTTCGGCCGCTTGACGATGCCGCCCGCCGCGTTCTGGTAGCCATGCGAAGTGCGGTCGAAGCCGCGGTTAAACCAGCCGAACGGGCCGGTGTTGGCGGCGGGTCCATGGCTCTGCTTCAGCAACGTAACGCACAGAGCCGGCGTCAGCACCAGCGCGACCAGCACCGATAACACCATCGCGGTGATGATGGTCACCGCGAACTGCCGGTAGATGATGCCGACCGAGCCGCCGAAGAAGGCCATTGGGATGAACACCGCGGAGAGCACGACACCGATTCCGACCAGCGCGCCGGTGATCTCATGCATCGACTTCTCGGTCGCTTCCCTTGGCGAGAGCCCCTCCTCGGCCATCACGCGCTCGACGTTCTCGACCACCACGATCGCATCGTCGACCAGCAGGCCGATCGCCAGGACCATCGCGAACATCGTAAGCGTGTTGATCGAGTAGCCGGCCACGGACAATACCGCGAACGTGCCGAGCAGCACCACGGGTACGGCGATGGTTGGAATGATGGTGGCACGCCAGCTCTGCAGGAACACATACATCACGAGGAACACCAGCACGATCGCTTCGATCAGGGTGTGAATCACCTTCTCAATCGATAGTTTGACGAAGGGCGTGGTGTCATAGGGATAGACGACCTCGAGGCCCTGCGGCATGGTCGGCCGCAATTGCTCGATCTTGGCGCGCACGGCTTCCGCGGTCGACACCGCGTTGGCGCCGGTGGCCAGGCTGATGCCGACGCCCGCGGCGGGCTTGCCGTTGTAGCGGGCGACCGCATCATAGGACTTCGAGCCGAGTTCGACGCGCGCAACATCGCTGATGCGAACCACCGAGCCGGATGGATTGGTGCGCAGGATGATGTCCCTGAACTGCTCGGGTGTCTGCAGCCGGCTCTGCGAGGAGACCGTGGCATTGAGCTGCTGGCCGTCGACGGCCGGCAAGCCACCGAGCTGCCCCGCCGTGACCTGGGTGTTCTGCGCCTGGATCGCCGCGGTGACGTCGCTTGGCATCATGTTGTATTTGGCGAGCTCGGCCGGGTTGAGCCAGATGCGCATCGCATATTCTGCCCCGAACACCCGGACCTGGCCGACGCCGGGGGTCCGGCTGATCGGATCGTTGACGGTGCTGGCGACATAGTCGGAGATGTCGCTGGCGGTCAGCGAACCGTCCTGCGAAACAAAACCCATCACCATCAGGAAGCTGGAAGACGACTTGGTGACCCTCAGCCCCTGCTGCTGTACCACTTGCGGCAACAACGGCTGCGCGAGTTGCAGCTTGTTCTGCACCTGGACCTGCGCGATATCCGGATCGGCTTCGCTGCTGAAGGTCAGCGTGATAGCCACGGTGCCGGTCGAGGTCGACGTCGCCGACATGTATTGCAGGAAGTCGATGCCGGTCATGTTCTGCTCGATGACCTTCGTCACCGAATTCTCGGCCGTCTGGGCATCGGCGCCGGGATAG
>NZ_JANXTC010000247.1:0-13136 GCF_025356345.1 Tardiphaga sp. | reverse complement strand
GCTGCACCTCGGGAATAATCCGGCTTTGCCGGTCTCGGTGTTTGGCTCCAAGTCCTATGTCGCCTGGGGCGGCGTGCAGGATGCCATGTTCCAGTGGTGGTATGGCCACAACGCGGTGGGCTTCTTTCTCACCGCCGGCTTCCTCGCCATCATGTACTACTTCATCCCGAAGCGCGCGCAGCGGCCAATCTACTCCTATCGGCTGTCGATCGTGCATTTCTGGGCAATCATCTTCCTCTACATCTGGGCTGGTCCGCACCATCTGCACTACACCGCGCTTCCGGACTGGGCGCAAACGCTCGGCATGACGTTCTCCATCATGCTGTGGATGCCGTCCTGGGGGGGCATGATCAACGGCCTGATGACGCTGTCGGGCGCCTGGGACAAGCTGCGTACCGATCCGGTGCTGCGCATGCTGGTGGTTTCTGTGGCGTTCTACGGCATGGCAACCTTCGAAGGCCCGCTGATGTCGATCAAGGTGGTGAATTCGCTCAGCCACTACACCGACTGGACCATCGGCCACGTGCATTCCGGTGCGCTCGGCTGGGTCGGCTTTGTCTCGTTCGGCGCGCTGTATTGCCTGGTGCCGTGGATCTGGCAGCGCAAGGAACTCTATAGCCTGAAGCTGGTGAGCTGGCATTTCTGGATCGCGACGCTGGGCATCGTTCTCTACATCTCGGCGATGTGGGTGTCGGGCATTCTGCAGGGCCTGATGTGGCGCGCTTACACCTCGCTCGGCTTTCTCGAATATTCCTTCATCGAAAGCGTCGAGGCGATGCATCCCTTCTATATCATCCGTGCCCTCGGGGGCGGCCTGTTCCTGATCGGCGCGCTGATCATGGCCTATAATCTGTGGATGACGGTTCGCGTCGGCGAAGCCGAATCCGAGGTGCCGCTGCCTTCCGGCGCATCCCTGCAAGCCGCCGAGTAAGGAACGCACCGATGTCTTTCTGGAGTCGACACCAAATCATGGAGAAGAACTCGATCGTCCTGATCGTGGGCATTCTCCTGGTCATCGCGATCGGCGGCCTCGTCGAGATCACGCCGCTGTTCTACCTCAAGAGCACCATCGAAGTGGTCGATGGCGTGCGTCCCTATACGCCGCTCGAACTCACTGGACGTAATATCTACGTCCGTGAAGGCTGCTATCTCTGCCACTCGCAGATGATCCGGCCGCTGCGCGACGAAGTCGAGCGCTACGGCCACTACTCGCTGGCGGCGGAAAGCATGTACGACCATCCGTTCCAGTGGGGCTCGAAGCGCACCGGGCCGGACCTGGCCCGCGTCGGCGCGAAATATTCCGACGAGTGGCATGTCACCCATCTCAGCAATCCGCGCGCGATCGTTCCGCAATCGGTGATGCCGGGCTACAAATTCCTCGCGGAGACCGAGGTTAACCTGGAGCAGATCGGCGACCACCTGCGCACCAACCGTGCCGTCGGGGTTCCGTATTCCGACGACCAGATCGCCAACGCCGCCGTGGATATGAAGGCACAGACCGACCCTGACAGCGCCGAAGCCGACGCTTTCACCAAGCGCTATCCGAAGGCGGTGGCGCGCAATTTCGACGGCAAGCCCGGTCTGCCCACCGAGATGGATGCGTTGATCTCGTATTTGCAGATGCTGGGAACGCTGGTCGATTTCAAGCTCTACAACGAAAAAGCAAACCTCCGCTGAGGAGAAACCCATGCGCGCGATACTGACGGTTCAAAATTTCGCTTCGGACATTGTCGTCACATTATGGACGCCGATTTTCGTCGGAATCTTTATTGCCATTGTGGTTTACGCCCTGTGGCCCCGCAACAAGTCCACGTTCGACGCGGCGGCGCGGCTGCCGCTGCGGGAGGAATGATCGCATCATGACCGACCACGACGAAAATTTCGACCATGTCACGGGCAAGACCACCACGGGTCATTCCTGGGATGGCATCAAGGAACTGAACACGCCGCTACCGCGCTGGTGGGTGCTGACCTTCTACGCGTGCATTGTGTGGGCGTTCGGCTACTGGATCGTCTATCCAGCCTGGCCCTTGGTCTGGGGTTACACCACCGGCGTTGCGCATTACTCGTCGCGCGCCGATGTCGCGGTCGAACTCGCCAATCTGGAAAAGATCCGCGGTGACAAGATGGTCACGCTGGGGGCTGCGCCGCTGGCAGACATCGAAAAGGATCCGGCGCTCCTGGCACTGGCGCGTGCCCGCGGCAAGGCGGTGTTCGGTGATAATTGCGCGCCATGCCACGGCAGCGGCGCGGCTGGCGCCAAGGGCTTTCCGAACCTGAACGACGACGACTGGCTATGGGGCGGTTCGCTGGAGCAGATCCAGAAGACGCTGCAATACGGTATTCGCTCCGGCCATGCCGAAGCCCATGAAGGCGCCATGCTGGCGTTTGGCCGCGATGGCACGCTGAAGAAGCCGGAGATCGTCACGGTGGCGAATTTTGTGCGTTCGCTATCGGGGTTGGCGACGGCCCCCGGCTACAAGGCGGATGCTGGTCAGAAATTGTTCGCGGAAAACTGCGCTTCTTGCCACGGTGACGCCGGCAAGGGCAATCAGGAAATGGGCGCGCCCAATCTCACCGATGGCATCTGGCTCTACGGTTCTGATGAGGCGACCATTGTGGAAACCGTCACCAACGGCCGTAACGGCGTGATGCCGGCGTGGTCCGGTCGGCTCGATCCCGCGACGATCAAGGCACTCACCGTTTACGTGCATTCGCTCGGCGGCGGCCAATAGATCGCCGCGAGCCGCCGGACGCGAATTGAGGTGGATCAATAAAGACGCCGGATTCACCACTAGGGTCATTTCAAAGTCGAGATATGACCTTCATGAACAAGCCATTAGCAGCCGCCGAGCTGGAAGCCGACGACGTCGGGCCGCTCTACGTCGCCCAGAAAAAGATCTACCCGCAGAAGGTCTCCGGCACCTTCCGCCGCATTAAGTGGCGGCTGATGGCATTCTGCCTCGGCGTCTATTATTTGCTGCCCTTTGTGCGATGGAATCGCGGTCTCGGCGCGCCCGACCAGGCCGTGCTGATCGACCTTCCCAATAGCCGCTTCTATTTCTTCTTCATCGAGTTGTGGCCGCAGGAAGTCTATTATTTTACTGGTCTGCTGATCCTCGCGGCGTTGACTCTGTTTTTGATGAACGCGGTCGGCGGACGGATCTGGTGCGGCTATTTGTGTCCGCAGACTGTATGGACCGATTTGTTTTACGCCGTCGAACGCCTGATCGAGGGCGACCGCCGCGAGCGCATGAAGAAGGATGCCGCCAAAGGCACCATGAAGCTGCAGCGTTTTGTCGAAATCACCATGAAGCACTCGATCTGGATCCTGATCGCATGGTGGACCGGCGGCGCATGGGTGCTGTATTTTTACGACGCGCCCACCCTGGTGAACCAGCTCGTTACCTTCCAGGCGCCGATGATTGCCTATATCTGGATCGCCATCCTCACGGCCACGACCTATCTGCTGGCCGGCTTCATGCGCGAGCAGGTCTGCGTGTACATGTGCCCGTGGCCGCGCATTCAGGCGGCGTTGACCGATGAATGGGCGCTCAACGTCACCTATAAATATGATCGTGGCGAAGCGCGGACGTCTCTGAAGAAAGCGACCGAGCTGCGCGCGCAGGGCCAGCATGCCGGCGATTGCGTCGATTGCTACCAGTGCGTAGCGGTATGCCCGACCGGCATCGATATTCGCGACGGCTCGCAGCTCGACTGTATCCAGTGCGGCCTGTGCATTGATGCCTGTGATACGGTGATGACCAAGATAGGTCGCCCGACGCGGTTGATCGGCTATGACAACGACATCAACATCCAGCGTCGCCAGGATGGAAAATCCGAAATCTACCAGATCGTGCGACCGCGGACGCTGGCTTACGCGGCGATCATCGCCGGTGTCGGCGCCGTCATGCTCTATGCCCTGCTGACGCGCTCGTTGCTCGACGTCAATGTCCTGCACGACCGCAACCCGGTCGCGGTGCGCCTGACCGACGGTTCGGTTCGCAATGCCTATACGGTGCGGCTGCTGAACAAGCGCGGCTTCGACCGTGTCGTCGCCATCGACGTCGATGGACCTGTCGATGCCAAGATTCATGTGGTTGGCATCGATTCCGTCACGCCGGATCGCCCGATGATCATCCTTGGACGCGACCGCACCACTGAATTGCGCGTTCTGGTCACGGCGCCCGCGGCGGGTAACGGCGAGAAGTCGATCCCGCTGCGGCTGCGCGTCACCGATATCGGGCTGGGCGAGGTCGCCTCCGCCACGGACAATTTTGTCACCCCATGAGTGTTTTGGGAATCATCGCATGAGCGCGTCCGCCGCCGTCAGGCCACTCACCGGCCGTACTGTTCTTATCTGTCTGATCGCATTTTTCGGCGTGGTGATCGGCGTGAACATAACGCTTGCCAAATTCGCCATCGACACCTTGCCGGGCACCGAGGTCGACAGCGCCTATAGCGCCAGCATTGCCTATCAAAGCGAGATTGCCGCGGCGCGCGCGCAGGCCGGCCGTGGCTGGAAGGTACACGCGCATGTCGAGCGCGCCGCCGATGGTCATGCCGATATCCGGGTCGACGCGCGCGATCGCAATGGTGCGACGATCGCGGGACTGGCCTTCACCGGCCGGCTGGAGCGCCCGGCGGATCGCCGCGCCGATCGCGTGATCGACCTCGCCGAAGCCGGCAACGCGGCCTATCGCGGCCAGCTTGTGGCGCTGGCGCCCGGCCTGTGGGACCTGGTGCTGGAGGGCGATGTCAGCGGCAAGCGTCTGTTTCTCTCCAAGAACCGCATCGTATTGGAATAGGAGCGCGCCATGCATGCCACGCGCGACTTTTCGCATTTCATTCGCCATCTCGATTCCGGTCTGTCGCGTATCGACCTGGCGGTCGAAGGCGTCAGCTGTGCCGGCTGCATGGCGAAGATCGAACGCGGCCTGTCGGCGATTCCCGATGTCACGCTGGCGCGGGTCAATCTGACCGATCGCCGCGTCGCGCTGGAGTGGGCGGGGACGATGAACCCGGCGCGCTTCATCGATCGCCTCGCGGAACTTGGTTACAAGGCCTATCCGTTCGAGACCGTGCGCGCCGAAGCCGTCGAAACCGCGCAGTCGAAATTCCTGTTGCGCTGCCTTGGCGTCGCGGCATTTGCGACGATGAATGTGATGATGCTCTCGGTGCCGGTCTGGTCCGGCAGCGTCGGCGACATGATGCCCGAACAGCGTGACTTCTTTCATTGGCTGTCGGCGATCATCGCTCTGCCGGCGGCGGCCTATGCCGGGCAGCCCTTCTTCATTTCAGCGTTTCGCGCGCTGCGCGTTCGCACCACCAATATGGACGTCCCGATCAGCATTGGCGTCATCACCGCGCTGTCGATGTCGGTGGTGGAAACCATCCACCATGCGGAACATGCCTATTTCGACGCGGCGATCATGCTGCTGACCTTCCTGCTGTTCGGTCGTTACCTCGACCAGAACATGCGCCGCCGCACCCGCGCGGTCGCGGGTAATCTGGCCGCTCTGAAGGCGGAAACCGCGACCCGGTTCGTTTCCGATATCGAGATCAGTGACGTGCCGGTGGCGGCGCTGCTTCCTGGCGACGTTGTCCTGCTGCGGCCGGGAGAGCGTTGCGCTGTCGACGGCACGGTAATCGATGGTCACTCGGAGATCGACCAGAGCCTGATCACTGGCGAGACACTGTACGCGCCGGCCGAGCGCGGCACCGCTGTCTATGCCGGCACCATGAATATTTCCGGCACGCTGCGGATCCGGGTTTCCGCGGCTTCGGAGGGCACCTTGCTCGCTGAGATCACCCGGTTGCTCGACCATGCGTTGCAGGCACGGTCGCGCTACGTCATGCTCGCGGACCGCGCCTCGCGGCTCTATGCGCCGGTGGTACATGCCACGGCGTTGCTGACCATGATCGGCTGGGTGCTGGCGGGGGCAGGCTGGCACGATGCCATCGTCACCGCGGTGGCCGTGCTGATCATCACCTGCCCCTGCGCGCTGGGCCTTGCGATCCCCACGGTGCAGACAGTGGCTGCTGGCGCCATGTTCCGGGCTGGCGTGCTGCTGAATTCCGGGGATGCCATCGAGCGGACATCGGTTGTCGATCACAACATCTTTGACAAGACCGGCACGCTGACGACGCCCGACCTTGAACTGACCAACGCGGCCAACATTCCGGCGGACATTCTCGACCTCGCCGGCCGGCTGGCGCTGGCCAGCCACCATCCGGTGGCGGCGGCGGTGGCGCGCGGTGCCAACGCCAGGCTGCCGCTGGACGGCGTCGAAGAGGTCGCCGGGCAGGGCGTGCGTGCCGTCGTTGATGGTGTCGAAGCGCGGCTCGGCCGTCCGTCATTTTGCGACGCCGATCAGATCGCCAATACGATCCTCGCTAGCGACCCTGAAATGTCGGCGGTGGCGTTGCGTCACGGCGACGCGCGGTATGTGTTCGCGGTCCGGCAACGGCTGCGTCCGGATGCGGCTGCCGTGATGCTCGCCCTGCGCCGGCGCGGCATCACACTGGAAATTCTGTCCGGAGATCGCGAGACGGCGGTGCGGGCCGCGGCGGCAAGCCTAGATATCGCGGATTGGCGCGCCGGTGTCACACCGGCCGATAAGATTGCCCGCATCGGGGAACTCAAGTCGAGGGGCGTGCGGGTGATGATGGTCGGTGATGGTCTCAACGATGCGCCGGCGTTGGCCGCCGCCCATGCCTCGATGTCTCCGATTTCGGCCGCTCATCTCAGCCAGGCCACGGCCGATCTGGTATTTTTGGGCAAGCCGCTGGCGCCGGTCGTGGCCGCGGTCGATTATTCGCGTAAGGCGTTGCGCGTGATGCGGCAGAATCTATGGCTGGCCGTGATCTACAACGCGCTCGCCGTTCCAATTGCAATTTCCGGATATGTGACGCCGCTGATCGCCGCGGCCGCCATGTCCGGGTCATCGATCCTGGTGATGCTCAACGCGCTGCGCGCCCGCCGGGTGGCAGGGGAGCGGTCCTGATGGAAGTCCTGGTATTTCTCGTGCCACTGGCTCTCGCGCTTGGTCTGGTTGGCCTGGGCGGGTTTCTATGGTCGCTGAAAAGCGGACAATATGATGATCTGGAAGGCGCCGCCTGGCGCGCCATTGCCGATGACGAGCCCGCGCATCCGAGCGACAAGACCTAGCGGCCTTGGCAAGGCGATCGGCATATTATCGTGCGATGGCCATCAGCCGACCCACCGCCGCGACGAGTTCATCGGGCCGGAACGGTTTTTTCAGGCACGACGTTGCGCCGAACGCGATAGCGGCCGTGAGCAGGTCGGGTAACGGCGCGCCGGCCCAGTCCGCTGATCCCGATACGGCCAGCACCGGTGTCTCTGGTGCGAGGCGGTGAAGCGCCATGATAGTCTCCAGGCCGTCCATGCGCGGCATGAAGAGATCGACGATGACGAGGTCAAAGGTTGCCAGCGTCAATTTTTCGATCGCTTCCTCACCATTGCTCGCCATGATAACGACGATGTCGCGTCGACTTAGTATTATGTCGATCGTGCTCAGAACCGCATCGTCATCATCGATCACCAGAACGATCTTGCGGTCGCTACCAATTTTCCACAAATCCTTGCTCGCTAGAGCGTGATGACCGAAAAATGAATCGTTGTCCCATCCCCCCGTCATTGCGATGTCAAGGAAAGCCCGCGGTTTTCCTCTTAGCGAAGCGACACGGCAATCCAGGGGCGCGGGGAAAACAAGACTGGATTACTTCGTCGCAAGGGCTCCTCGCAATGACAGGGCCAGTGATTCGAATTAATATAAAGTCTTCCCGCTTTAGCGGCGAGAACGAAGCGTCGCGATAATGCTTGCCGTCGATTCTATCGCCGATTGTCTTGCATTCCCCGTCCAGGATACCGAACGTCCTTGAACGTTCGGGTAAAGTGTCAGCATGCGTCATCGCCGTTGAGCGCCGCGTCGCGCGTGCGTGGTAGTCGCAGGAGTCAATCAAAGCAGCCTCCCCATTGAGGTGCGTTGCCGCTACCGTCGAGCATGATTTCGAATCACCGACGATGCGACGCTTGCCTGCGATAAGCTCAAATCGATTTAATTAAAATACATTTGCTCGCGCTATTAATAGATAGATAAGTAACATGCTTGGTTCATTTAAAAATAAAAGTCGCTTGCATTCGCGACATGCGAAGCTGCCTTGACGTATCCTGGTCGGGGCTCCTGGCGGTGGCCTTCACGGTCACCTCCGCGAGGCCTTTCGAGCAATGGCTGCGACGCGTTTTTTGGCGAGGCGAGATGCCTTAAACTGTCGAGCGGGGCCTGCCTGACCGCTTGCCGTCGGGGTTCTTGCGATATCGCGCCACGACGGTATCAACTTTTACCCCGCCCCAAATGTGAGCAACGGGAAGTCCAGCCGTCTTGGCTCGCTGATCTGCCAATATCACGCGGAGAACGCCGAGTTCGACTGCATGTGGAAACGTATAAAATGTCATTCGAAGGTCCGAGGCAATATTCCGCATGGCGCCACGCTGAACCTTGTCTTTCTCGCCGATCATAACGACCGGCAACGTGTACGCCAGGCTTCCGATGTATTTCACCAGATCGACGTATGACCTGTCTCCATCCTCGACAAACATGATAACGTGGTGGGAACGAGCGCATTCAAGCCATACTCTGGCATCATCACAGGTCTCCAGTATCATAGTCTCGTGGCAGATACTGCGAACCGCGCGCGCGACGACGCCGCTATACTTGAAATTCCGACCGATAATGAGAACTGGACCCATAAGGGATGCGAGTGTTCCTGCTGAACTCGGCAACGACACCCTGCGACTGGTATCTTCGACAATCCGATCATTCTGCATGCTGGCGGTTTCCATCCTGAAAATTGATGTGATTACGCAACTTCAAGGGACGCATGATTGTTGGTCAGGCTTGACGCTGTCGGGCATTTGAAAAACTCTCTTCAAGAAAAATCGAAACGTCGGCGCTCGTCATTGGCACGCCGTAGAGATAGCCCTGAACCTGATCGCCATTGACGCTTTTCAGGAACGCTGCCTGTTCATCGGTTTCGACGCCTTCAACAGTGACCCTCATATTCAGCTCCCGGCCCAAGCCGATCACCGTGCGCAAGACGGTTTTGACCCTTTCGCCCGTTCCATCGAAGCCCGTCATGAAGCTGCGATCGACCTTCAGCTTGTCGAACGGAAACTTCCACAGATAGCTCAGGCTGGAATAGCCGGTGCCGAAATCATCCATCACGATCTTGGCGCCGGTGTCTTTCAGAGCGCGAAGTTCGGCCATGATGCTGTCGCTGTCCTCCAGCAACAGACTTTCAGTAATTTCCAATTCCAGCCGGGATGCCGCAAGCCCGGAATCATGGATGGTGCTGGAGACAAGATGGGCGAGGCTTCCATCACCAAACTGAGTCGCGGAAAGGTTCACGGCGATTGTAAGCTGTTCCGGCCACTTCGCCGCGTTGACGCAAGCCTCCTTGAGAGCCCACGCGCCGATCTCGCCCAGCAGCCCCATGTCTTCGGCAACGGGAATAAAAGATGCGGGCGGCACCAGCCGGCCGTGATCGTCGATCATTCTGATAAGTGCCTCAAATCCGATGAGCGCACCGCTCGCCACGTCGAACAGCGGCTGGTAGTGCAACACAAAGCGGTCATTCAAGATAGCGTTCGCGAGTATCAGCTCGATGTGGACTCGATCGCTGAACGATTCGTCCATCTCCGGCGCGAAGGTTTTGACCGAGTTTCGTGTCCGCTTAGCCTGTTGCATCGCCTGGTCCGCGCTTTTCAGTATTTGCTCCGGATTAGCTCCGTCCTTTGGCGCAACCGCGACCCCGATGCTGGCCGTGGCCTTGATGGTTACGCTACCCAGTACGAACGGCTCGGCTACGATGGATGCCAGGCAGATGGCAAGACGCCCGGTGTCGTCGATCGCAGCGAGATTCGGTTGAACGACGACAAACTCATCGCCGCCGATCCGCGCGATAAAATGGTCGGATCCGACTGTCTTTCTCAGTCGTTGCGCGAAGCCGACGAGGAGTTGGTCTCCGTACCCGTTACCGAAGACGTCGTTCACGTGCTTGAAGCGGTCGATGTCGATGGAATAGACCGCAAATGGCTGTCTGGAAGCGGCCTCCAGCGCGAACATCTCTTGAAGCACAATATTAAGCCGCGCTCGGTTTGAAAGCCCGGTCAACGCGTCGTGTTGCAAAGCGATTTGCAGTTGCTGGCCTGTATCGCGCCGTGGACTTAGATGGCGAATGCCAATGACGCTGTGCGCTTTACCGTCGACATCAATAGTCTGCTGTACCAGTTCCACCTCGATGCAACTCCCGTCTGACCTGACGAGATTAGTCTGGACGGGAAGGTTCGGTCGCGCGCTCAGTAGATCAACAGCCGCGACGTCAGGTATCCAGCGCGAAAACTCGCTCGCGCGGATAATTTCCTGGCAACTCCTGGCCAGGACCGAAAAATTCTGGTTTGCATGAACGATCTGGGTGCCAACGCAAACAACGAGGCCGTCGAGCGTGGCCTCTGCCAGGCTTTTCAGGCGTTCGTCCTTATGGCGAGAGCGCCGGATATCGCGAACCTCAAACCAGGTTCCCATTAGAATGAGCGTGAAGATCAGAAGACCTCGCAACACGGTCACGCCGACGGTCCAGTCAAACGAGGTTGACAGGACGGGTTTGTTCGGCCCGGCGCCGACCCCGATGGATGTCGCGTAGAGCGTTATAGCGTGATGAAGATAAGTCGACGCGGTCAGGGCGACGGTACCTGCGACCCGGAAGCCGACGGCCCTACCGCTTTTCCCAATCCACAGGCCGCACGCTCCACCGACGGCGGCCAGCGCCGTGGAGGCTGCCATCATTACCGCAAGCCACATCAGTTGACCCTGAAAACGAGGATAGGCCATGACAGCGAGATGCATGGTTGCGATCGTGATCGCAGACGGCAAGGCAGCGGCAATTATCAAATGGCGATCAATTCGGAGGATGCCCGCGGCCCATCCGGCGATACCGGCAGACCCCACCACGATGATTGACGACGTCAAGGTGGCAAGATTCTCCCCGCCAGGCCAGCCCTGAGCAGGTATCAGCGTCGCGAGGTAGTGCGCGGCTCCGCCGCCGGCTCCGACCGCAAGCAGAGCCGCAATCAACCAGCCGGAACGCAAAATCCCGTTCGCTTCCGATGCATGTTGCAGCAGGGAAATGACGAGAAAGCAGGACACCGCGAAAATGACGGCTGTCAACATTCCGAAGTCCAGACTCTGGTTTCCCCCGACGTCACCCAATACGCTAATCATCGAAGTACTCGGCGTCCGCTTCTTCGTCCCGAGCGTTTTGCGATCCAATCAATTGCGACGTCATATGAGATCGAATCACCGCGACAATGCGAAGCCAGTGTTTCAGGCGGTCATCACGACTGGCATCTGAGTACCAAAGTGGAACTATATTTGACGCGTGGGTACCATGCTCTCCATCGCTGGCGTTGGCCGATCGTTGGGTGGACCCGGTCAACGAGACTCGCATTGGATAGTTTGACCGTGCGATCAGGGAAAAGAGCACATTCGCAAAGAGCGGTTCGGCCATGTCAATCATGGATGAGTCCTCCGGATGCTTATCCGAATAGACGTTGTATTTTACTTGGGTCTTAAGGCAAAACACCGTACGGTTACCGACATAAGATATAATGTTGCGATCCGCGGCAATCGGGGGATGGATGATTCAAGGAACCGTCGGTGAGATTTTCGTGGTGGACGATGATCCCGCGGTCAGAGAAATGCTGTCGCTTGTACTCGGATCGGCTGGATACGAAGTAATCTGCTTTGCCGACGGTGCGGCCTTGCTGGCTGTTGCCCGCGCTCGCAGCCCGGTCTGCATGCTGCTCGACGTTCATATCCCGGGACAGTCGGGTATCGATATTTTGAAGGAACTGCGCGCGCAGGACTATCCAGCGCCGATCTTCATTATTTCCGGCGCGGGCGATATTTCCATGGCCGTCGATGCCATCAAATCCGGCGCGCTCGATTTTATCGAAAAGCCATTCCGCGGAACCGAAATCGTCGAACGGATCGAGGGAGCAATTCGAGCGTTTTCGCGGCGTCGCGAGAAACTACCTTGCACGAGCCAGTCGTTGCACTTTCCCGGCCGCGAGCCGCTGACCCGTCGCGAGCGAGAGGTCCTCGAACTGATTTCGGCAGGCTTCTCCAACAAGGAAGCCGGCCGTGAACTGGGGATTAGTCCACGCACCATCGAAGATCACCGCGCCAATATCATGAAAAAACTTGGCGCTCGGAATGCCACCGAGTTGTTGCGGATTGTTCTGGACGCTGAGCGTGCCTGAACCCAGCCGATAGTAGATCCGCTTGCTCGTCAGTTAGCCTCTACCCGCGGCACGGGCACTGGTTCCATTTTCCAGCGTAAAGCTGCCTGACGTCTCAGGGCGAGCTTCCGTCTCAAATGTCGCGCGCCGTCGTGTGCCAAACATTTCGCTGCGTCCACTATTCCAAGTCGTATGCCCGCAATCAGCGGACCAGAGATCCCGGAGTACCGCATGGCGGAAAGTCACGATCGTCAGATCTATCTGTCGATACTTCCGAGCTCACCCGCGGATAAAAAGGCCGTCCTCTATGCCGTGATCGGATCGCTGCTTCTGTTCACCGCGGCGCTTCCTTTTGTCCATGTTCAATTCCCATTGATTCCCGCCTTCATCGCCAGTTATCAGTCGTCGCTCGCGGTTGTTTATATGGTCACCGCGGTGCTTCTTTTCTCGCAATTCGCCGTATTGCGATCGTCCGGCATCCTCTACCTCGCATGTGGATACCTGTTCACGGCCATCGCCGTCGCTGTCTACGCCCTGACCTATGATGATCTGTTTTCGAATGACGGCTTGTTCTTCCCCGGCCCGGAAACCACGGTCTGGTTTTATCTGGTATGGCATGCCGGGTTTCCCGTATTCGCGTTGCTCTACGCCCTGTCCGATCCCGAGCAACGACGGTATAAATCCCGCCGTGCCTGCAACCGGGCTATTCTTTGCGCCGTTGTTGGCGTCTGTCTCGCGGCTGTCGTCCTGCTCCTTATCCTGACGGTCGGTCATCCAGCCCTCCCGATCCTGATCATCGATGCGCGATTTTCAC
>NZ_JANXTC010000193.1:0-35615 GCF_025356345.1 Tardiphaga sp. | reverse complement strand
CGCGCCCCACACCCCCGCGAATGCCGTACGGCATTCAGGAACCACACGACTTGGGCCGGCGCGACAGCGTGGTCGTCAGCCTCGGCTCCCGCCGCTCACGCTCGCCCGTCCTTGAACACTCCCCTAGCCATAAGGGGGCATCTTCAAGTCGGGGCTGGCGCCCTGCGACCTTCGCTCCGGCCTGACGCTGCCGCGTCACCGCATCCCGCCCCGCGATCGCCGACGTCGCGAACGCCCCTCTCACCGGGGCGGAGGGGATTATAATCAGTAAAGGATTCTTGTCAACAAGAAATAGGAATAAATAATTTACGGGTTGGGGTCGCCCCGCATCGTCATTGCGGGGCGTGAGCGGCGCCAGCCGCGCGCGAACCCGGAATCCGGAGGGGTTCATCGCAAAACAGCTCGGGATTCCGGGTTCGCCTGTCCGCGGCTATGCCGCGGTCAGGCGCCCCGGAGGCCGGGTGCCTGTCATTCGGCTGCGCCGGCTCGAAGGCATCCCGGAACGACAGGTGACAATGACACACTACTCCCCTGCCCGCGGCTCGGGCCGCGCGTCTTGCATCGGCAAATCCGCCTCGCGCCAGCCATCGGTGCCTTGCGGGTACCAGGCGACGTTGCTGTAGCCATCCTTCAGCGCCCGCTTCGCCGCGTTCCACGACATCCAGCACGCCGCCTGACAATAGAACACCAACGGCCTGTCGCGATCGCCAGCGCTGGCGCGGGCGAGGCCCTGCCTGAAATAATCCTCGGTACCCGCGGCCAGCGCGCCGTAGCCGGTGTCGGGCAGCCACAGGCTGCCGGGAATATGCGGACGCGGCGCCTCGCGCCATATGGTGCCGGCCGGCAGGCCGGACGGCTTCGGCGGGCGCGGCAGCACGTCGATGAAGGCGGCGCCGCCGCTGCGCCATAGCGTCGCCGCTTCCATGGTACCGAGCACCCGCGCGCCTCGCAGCGTCGCCGGCACCGGCGCGCGATAATTGTCGGTGCGATAGCCGTCCGGCTCCGGGACGTGATCCTGTGCGTGGGCGCCGCCGACCACCAGCATCGCAAGGACGCCGAAGGCAGCTCCGCGCCAGCTCATGGCGCTTTCGCCGGTGCGACGATCGGCTGGTCGTACTCGTCGAGCAGCGGCACGCCATAGCCGAGCAGGATGGCGTTGATCTCGGCCTGGTTGTCCCGGATAAAACTGTTCAGCAGCCGCTTCCAGTTCTGGTCGGCGGCGCGGACGCCCATGCCGATGCGGTAGGCGAGCCGCGGGCCGCTGGTTTCCCTGACCAGCGGCGCGACATGCAATGGCGGGCTCGCCCGTTGGGCGTAATAGCCGGCCATCGGCCCCCACAGCACGCCGGCATCGATGGTGCCGGCCGTGATATCCTTGATCATCGCCGCGGCCGAGGAGTCGATGCGGGTATCGATCATCAGCGCATAGGGCCGGGCATTGGTCATCAGCCCATTGGCCGCCATGTTGGTGGCTGGCGGCGTGCCGGCAACAATGCCGATATGCCGCTCCCTGAGCCGGGAATCCCCGAGCGTGACCACATCGTCAAGGCCACCGCCGCCGCTGGTGACCAGCGCATAGGCGGTGCGCATATAGGGGTTGGTGCCCTGCACCAGATCATCGCCCTGCGGATAGCCCATCACGACGTCGCAGCGATGCGCGCCGAGCGTCATGCGGAAGAAGCCGGTCGCCTGCGGGAAATAGGTATAGGCCAGCCGCTTGTGCAGCCGCAAAGCCAGCAGTTCGGCGAGCTTGTTTTCGTAGCCCTCGCCTTGATCATTCGAGAGCGGCAGGTTGCGCGGATCGGCGCAGACCCGCAGCACGTCGGGATCGATCAGCTCGATCGACAGGTCGCCGCCTTCGCGCATCTGCGCGCGCGCTGGCCCGGCCACGAACGACATCGCTACGGCCACGCAGAGCCAGCATCGCAGCCAACAAGATTTCGCGACCTGTGTCATCGCCGGGTCTCCTTCGGCCAGCCGGATCACGGCAAAGCGGCCTGCCCTCACTTCTTGTTGCCCATGCAGGAATCCTCGGCCGTCTGCGCCGCCGGCGGCTTGTCCTCATGTTTGGCTGGCCGCACCCGCCCGACCGCGTCTTTCGAACGCGCGCGCAGATAGACGTAGAGGTCGTCGATGTAGCAGGCGACGTTGGGATTATCGCCAAACGCCGGCATCACATTGTTCTGTGATGAGCTGATATTCTTGCGGCCGCTGGCGACGACTTCGATGAAGTGGCCATAATCCATCGTCTCGACCGAATGTTTCAGCGCCGGAGCGTAACTGGAGCCTTCGCCATCCGGGCCGTGACAGACGTGGCATTCGGAATGATAGCGACGATAGCCGGAATAGGTGTACCAATCGACGCTGCCGTCGGTTACCTTGAAGGTCGGATCGCCATCCTTGTCGAAATATTTGCCATCCTCGTTCTTTACCGGAGCGGGATCGGCGGGGCCATCAGCGAAAGCATGGGTGGCCACTATCGTGGCAGCCATCAGGGCCGCGACACACCAAAAACTACGCACGGGCATTTCCTTGGAGTTTCTTATTTCAGGGCACGCGACAGCGAGGCACATCGGCGCGTGGATCGTTCCACGCGCCGATGTCTGCTTCGCCTATTGCGGCAGGGCGAACACCGTGAGCGCGCCGCCCAGCGCGGTGTAGTTGGTCAGCGCCGCGTAGCCGCCGACCGCGCCGAGGCCGGCGGTCGGATCCGTCAGCCCCGCCGCGAGCCCGATGCCGGCCCAGCCACCGACGCCGGACAGCACGGCGATATATTGCCGGCCGCCCTGCTCATAGCTGGTGACGTTGCCGATGATGCCGGACGGGGTCTTGAACTTGTAGAGTTCCTTGCCGGTCTTGGCATCGACCGCCTTCAGATAGCCTTCCAGCGTGCCGTAGAACACCACGCCGCCCGCCGTGGCCAGCGCACCGGACCACACCGAAAACTGCTCCGGCAGCGACCACACGATCTTGCCGGTCTTGTTGTCCCAGGCGATGAAATTTCCCATATGCGTCTCGCCGGCCGGCGGATACATCGACAGCGTCGCCCCGACATAGGGCTGGCCGGCGGTGTAGCTCACCTTGAACGGCTCATAGTCCATGCAGACATGGTTGGTCGGCACATAGAACAATTGCGTATCCGGCGAATAGGCCGCCGGCTGCTCGTCCTTGGTGCCGAGCGCGGCCGGGCAGATACCCTTGGTGTTCTTGTCCTCGCCACCGGATTCCGTCGAATACTGCGCCAGAACTTTCGGACGTCCATAGGTCGGCGAGGTCTTGTTCATGTCAACGCCGGAAGTCCAGTTGACCTTCGGATCATACTTGTCGGCGACCAGCAATTCGCCGTTGGTGCGGTCGAGCGTATAGCCGAGGCCGTTGCGGTCGAAATGCGTCAGCAGCTTGCGCGGCTGGCCGCCAAACTCCTGATCGCTCAGGATCATTTCGTTGACGCCGTCATAGTCCCATTCATCGTGCGGCGTCATCTGGTAGACCCAGTTGGCCATGCCGGTATCGGGATTGCGCGCGAAAATGGTCATTGACCACTTGTTGTCGCCCGGACGTTGCTTCGGATTCCAGGTCGAGGGATTGCCGGTGCCGTAATAGACCATGTTCAGCGCGGGATCGTAAGACAGCCAGCCCCATGTGCAGCCGCCGCCGATCTTCCACTGATCGCCCTGCCAGGTCTTGATGCTGGAATCCTTGCCGACCGGCTTGCCAAGTTCCGTGGTCTTGACGGGATCGACCATGATCTGGTCGTCCGGCCCTTCCGAGAAGGCGCGCCAGACCAGCTTGCCGCTCTTGAGATCATAGGCGGTGACGTGGCACTGCACGCCGAACTCGCCGCCGGAGATGCCGATCAGCACCTTGTCCTTGATCACCAGCGGCGATGAGGTGCCGGTGGCGCCCTTGCCGGGATCGCCATTTTTCACCGACCATTCCACCTTGCCGGTCTTGGCATCGAGCGCCACCAGCGTGGTGTCCGCCTGGTGCAGGAAGATCTTGCCATCGGCATAGGCGACACCGCGATTGACGGTATCGCAGCACATCACCGGAATGACGTTCGGGTCCTGCTTCGGCTCATATTTCCAGACGATCTTGTTCTCATTGGCGAGATCGAGCGCGTAGACGATGTTGGGGAACGGGGTGTGGACATACATCATGTTGCCGATCACCAGCGGGCCGCCTTCATGGCCGCGCAGCACGCCGGTGGAGAACGTCCATGCCACCTGCAGCTTGCCGACATTGGCGGCGGTAATCTGCTTGAGTTCGGAATAGCGCTGGTTGGCGTAATTGCCGGCCGGCATCACCCAATCCTTCGGGTTCTGCTGCATCTTGATCAGTTCATCATTGGCATTGGCCGCGCCAATGGCGGCGACCACGCCCACGCCGAGACAGGCCGCGAATAGCACCTTGTGCATGTCGAATCCTCCCAAGAATGATTTTTGTTAGTTGGGTTTTGTAGTTGCCGTCCGCCTGACGATGGGCTCGAGACGCATGCGCCCAGCACTTGCCTTGCATTGCATTGCCGTCGAAAGTAACGAAAGGGTAATCCGATCAACCACAGGGTGCAACATAAATAACAACACTGACTCGTGCCGTGATAGCAAAACGCCATGCTCCCAAGCCGATACGGAACTTCGCAACTGCAAAAAGTATGTAACGATACCTTACGCTTGAAGCTGGGCGCGATGCTGTCCGGCATTACCTTGCTATCGTCCGTGATCGCCGCGGCGGCGCCCATCGGCGACGCCTTGACGGTCAGCGAGGTGGCCCCCGGCATCTTCGTTCACGCCGGCGCCATCGCCTTGATGACCGCCGACAATGCCGGCGGTATCGCCAATGTCGGTTTCATCATCGGCGACACGGCGGTGGCGGTGATCGACAGTGGCGGCAGCGTCCGCGAAGGCCGGCAGTTACGCGCGGCGATCCGCCAACGGACCGACCGGCCGATCCGCTACGTCATCAATACCCATGGCCATCCCGACCATGTATTCGGCAACGCAGCATTCGACGATCCCGCAACCAGCTTTGTCGGCCACAGCGGATTACCATTGGCAATGGCGACGCGCGGCGGCTTTTATCTCGCCGCCTTCCGCCGATCGATCGGCAACGACTTGATCGACGAAGTGCGGCTGATTCCGCCGACGCGGCTGATCGACGGCGACGCCACGCTCGACCTCGGCGGCCGCATCCTCACGCTGACGGCCTGGCCGACCGCGCACAGCGACAGCGACCTGACCGTGCTGGACAGCCGTACTGGTACGCTGTTCAGCGGAGACCTGGTGTTCACCGGGCATGTTCCGATCCTGGACGGCAGTCTGCGCGGCTGGCTCGGCCTGCTCGACCGACTGGCGGCGATACCGGCGCAACGCGTGGTTCCCGGTCATGGGCCGGTGGCGGCATGGCCCGCCGCCCTGCAGGATGAGCGGCGCTATCTGCAGGCGCTGGTCGGCGATGTGCGCGACCTGATCCGGCGCGGCGCGCCGCTGGCACGGGCGGCGCAGCGGGCCGGCCAGAGCGAGAAGCCCCACTGGCCACTCTTCGATGACTACAATGCGCGCAACGCAACCGCCGCCTTCTCCGAAATGGAATGGGAATAGGCCGAAGCCCGCGCTATCATTGCCGCCGTCGCTTCGTTGAGGAGGTACAGCCATGGTGCAGGGTGCCGTCATTCGTCTCGCAGCCCTCGGGTTTCTCCTGCTGTCCGGCGCGCCAGGGCGCACGGCGGCGGCGGAGCCCTATGATCCGTGGCCCGGGCTGGTTCAGGACGTCTTCAACAACCGGCCGATGCGCGATGGCACCGGCATCGTGGCGATCGAGATGCCGGCGCGTGCCGAGGACGCCGCCATCGTGCCGGTAACGCTGCGGACCACGCTGCCACCCGGCGACAGCCGCCGCGTGCGTGTCATCACGCTGGTGATCGACCAGAACCCGGCGCCGGTCGCCGCCCGCTTCGAGATCGGGCCGGAGTCCAGCGTCAGCGAAATCTCCACCCGCGTTCGCATCAACAGCTACACCGACGTCCATGCCGTCGCCGAACTCAGCGACGGAGAGCTTTATGTGACTAAAATCTACGTCAAGGCATCCGGCGGCTGCTCGGCGCCCGCCGCCAAGAGCGCCGAAGAATCGAAAAACCGTCTCGGCCAGATCCGGTTCCGACAATTCGCCAGGACCGACAGCGCCTCCAGCGGTGCGCGCGAGGCGCAGCTGATGATCGGCCATCCCAACCATTCCGGCCTGCAGATGGACCAGATCACGCATCTCTATGTGCCGCCGTTCTTCGTCAACGACATCCGGCTCTGGCAGGACGACCGCCTGATGCTGGCGGTGCAAGGCGGCATCTCGATTTCCGAGGACCCGAACATCCGCTTGACCTATTTGCCCAGCGGCGCCCGCGCGTTCCGCGTCGAGGCGCGCGATACCGAGGGGCATGTCTTCCAGGGCGAATGGAAGGCCGAGCCTTCGGGGATGTAGCCGAGTCAATGCCGGGTGCTGTCAGGCACTTGTCCCGGAAGCGGCGCATGCGCCTCCGCGGGAGGCGTCATGCGCCGCGGAGCCGGGAACACCAGAAACGCCATTGCCTGATACGGTCCCGGCTCCGCGGAGCGGCATCGCGGCGATGCAAGCGCATCGCCTGAGAATGCCGCACCGCGTCCGGGACACGATTCCAATCTTTCATGTTTCGTGATCCGCCAAAAAAAATCCGGTCAACAACTCGCAAAGGCCAACCATGTATCAGAAGCAGCGCACTTCGGCCTCGGCCTGGGCGCGGCGCAGGTCGGCGAGCGCGGTGGTGGCTTGCGGCGACGAGCGGAACTGGCCGCCGAGATTGCCCTGCACCTGCGCCATGCTCAGTACCGTCTCGGCGGTGACGTAGCGCGCATAGGGCAGCAGGGAGGCGACGACGTCGATGGAACAGGCGCACTGGTCCAGCGATAACCGATTATCGCCATTGGCCTTCATGCAGCCGAACACATAGTCGGACCGGACCGCGGTGGGATAGTCGTTGGCATCGTCCGCTTGCGCCAGGCCAGGCCCCCCCAACAGCGCCAGAACCAGCACCGCCCGGAGAAGCCATCTTGTCCGCGTCATCGCCTTGCTCCCGGGGTTGCGGATGTTCGATCGATGATAGCGGAAAATCACGCGCGCGAAACCGCCGCTGTTGTTGCATTGCAAGACAGGCACGGCTGGTGTCCGTCGCGCCGGCTGTGGTAGCAATCCAGAAAAGGGAGGACCGAGATGCGATTGCCGGTCATAATAGCCGCCATCCTGCTGGCCAGCGCCAGCCATCTGGCCGCGCAGGGCAAGGGCATCCGGCTCTGGAACCTGACAACTGAAACGATCTCGAGCTTCCAGTTCTCGGTACCTGGCAGGAATGACTGGGGTCCGAACCAGACGCTGAACGACAAGGACCACGAGGTCGATCATGACGAGCGGCTACGGATTACCGATGTCGCGCCGGGTCGCTATGATGCCAAAGTAGGATATCGCGACGCGCGGATCTGCATGGTGCGCGACATCGAGGTCAAGGCCGGCGCAGTATTCGTCATCGCCGACAAGGATCTGACGGAGTGCGGCAAATAGCGGCCCAGACTTGAAACTAACCGGACTTCGAACTAACCGGATTTGGCGACTGCCGCGTCGGCGCGGTCGTGCCGGGGATATTCGCAGCGCCATCGCACCGCCTGCCATTTCGGGTGTTCGCCGACCCATTTGGCGATATAGGGCGGCGCGCCCATGCTGCATTGCCGCAGCGAAATATCCGACGAGAACACCAGATGGGTTTCCTCGCAAATGGTCGGCGACAGCACCGCGCAGACCGTGACGATCAGATCGATGGGATTCATGCCAGGGCTCCTCGCTTGCGCACAGCATAGCACAAGCAGAAACGAGCCCGCAGCGACGAAGTTTCAGGGTACTTCGAAACGCCAACAGTCCGATACCAGCGTTGGGCAGCCACCTACCAATTCAGAAATTAATTCCATAGATCAGCCGGGCCTGGTGGCGTTCGAAGCCGACCAGGTTGAGCGCGCCGCCGGCACCCGCCCGGTGACCCCAGGCCTGGATGCTCCACGCCGCCGTCAGCCGGGCGCGCTCCGACAGCTGCAGATAGGCGGTCGGTCCGATGAACAGCGCGTCGCCGGAAAATTCCCGCAGGCCGATTCCGTCATAGCTGCGCAGATAGCGCGCTTCGCCGCCCAGCAACAGCCCGGGCCGCGGCTGCGCCAGCAGCGCCGCCGCCACCCCGACCGTCGCTTCCCGCTCTGTCACCATGGCGCCTGTGAGCCTCGTCCATTCCGGCTGGTACAGCAGGTTCAGCGCGGCGACCAGGTAGCCAGGGACGAGTTCGCGGTCCAGCGCCAGGACGATCTCGGCACCGGTGGAACGCGCGGGCATCCCGGCGCCTTCCTCGATCCGGCTGGTGTTGCCTTCCACGGCCAGCGTCAGGCCGAACGGCGCGGAGTCGCGATCGAGAAAGCGGTAGCGCAGATCGACCGACACGCCCTGCCAACCGAGCTGGCGCCGATCGTCGAGCCCAGGCACACCGCGGATAGCATAGGCCGCGAACCGCGTGCCGA
The DNA here is from genome assembly GCF_025356345.1 of Tardiphaga sp. Classification (GTDB taxonomy): domain Bacteria; phylum Pseudomonadota; class Alphaproteobacteria; order Rhizobiales; family Xanthobacteraceae; genus Tardiphaga. The sequence continues at coordinate 27,036 of NZ_JANXTC010000193.1, read as the reverse complement.
GCTCGACGCGGAAATCCGGCGCCGGCGTGAACTCCAGCTCGATATCCTGCGAGAGGGCGCGATAGTTTCCGCCGGCCCGCGACAACCGCCCGGTGGTCTGAAACTGAATCTCGCGCTCGCCGACGCGACCGACGTCCGAGCCCAGCATGAAGCCGAACAGATGTTCGGTGTCGATCTCCGCGGCACGCCCGCACAGCGGCGTCGCCAACAGCATGGCCATCGCGGCGAGCAGTCCTGAGACACGAGGTGGCATCGGCTTTCCGGTGGGATGCTGGCGAAACTCCGGGATGCCCAGTCATATCACAGGTCCGGTTCATGCGCGCGCCAGCCACGGAACCGAAATGGAAGCATGCCGTTAGGAACCCGGCCAATTCACACCAGCCAAGCGCGAGCTGATCGGAGATCCCATGAAACGCACCGCCATCATTCTTGGAAGCCTGCTCCTCGTCACCCCGGTCCTCGCCCAGTCGGTCGGCGAGAAGACCGGCGTGAACTCCACCCTCGGCATCGCACCGACCACCGCCGACTTCGTCAAGGAAGCCGCGATCAGCGACATGTTCGAGATTGAGTCCAGCAAGCTCGCGCAGGACAAGGGCAGCGCCTCCGAACAACCGTTCGCCGCGATGATGGTGACCGATCACACCAGGACCAGCACCGAGCTGAAGGGCCTGGTCAGCAGCGGCAAGGTCAAGGCCGAAATTCCGACCAGCCTCGACAGCGCGCATCAGAGCAAGCTCGACAGGCTGAAAGGCGCGACCGGCAAAGGATTTTCGTCGGACTTTAATGACTATCAGATCAGCGCGCACAAGGACGCGGTCAACCTGTTCGAGCGTTACGCCAAAAGCGGCGACAATGCGGACCTGAAGAACTGGGCTAGCAAGACGCTGCCGGCGCTGAGGCACCATCTCGAGATGGCGCAGAATTTGAGAAAATCATTCTTGTAGGACTTCTGCCAACGAAGCACCCGTGATGTTATCGCGCGTGACTTTCCGTTCTGCTTTGCGCCAGCGTAGGATGAACCCTGACCGCTCCTCGCCATGACGGGGAGGGGCTGGTGTTTCAACCACGACGTCATTCTAGATCAGCCTGTCGTTGATTGCATCGAAGTCGTCGGCCCGCGGCTGACATAACGCCCCGCTCCCTTATTACCGACCAGTTCGCCGTCTCGCATGACAAAATTGCCGCGCAGCATGGTGGCGACCGGCCAGCCGGTGATCTCGATGCCCTCATAGGGCGTGTAGTCGGCGCCATGGTGCAGATCGGACTGCGCGATCCTGGCGGTACGCCGAGGGTCCCACAGCGCGATGTCGGCGTCATAGCCGACCGCGATCGAGCCCTTGCCGGCCAGGCCATAGGTCTTGGCGTGGTTGGTCGAGGTCAGCGCGACGAACTGGTTCAGCGTAATGCGTCCCTTGCTGACGCCTTCGGAAAACAGGATCGGCAGCCGGGTCTCGATGCCGGGGATGCCGTTCGGAATCCAGCGAAAGGAGGTTCGCGCATTCGGCGGCTGCTTGCCCTCGACATCATCATAGCGGAACGGGCAATGGTCCGACGAGAACAGCGTGAACACGCCCTGCTGCAGGCCCTCCCAGCAGGCCTGCTGGCTGGCGAGATCGCGCGGCGGCGGCGAACAGACATATTTCGCGCCCTCCATGCCGAGGTCCTTCAGATCTTCGGCGGTCAGCACCAGATATTGCGGGCAGGTTTCGCCGACGATCTTCAGTCCGCGCTGCTGCGCGCGGCGGATCTCTTCCATCGCCTCGCGGTTCGAGACATGCACCACCACGATCGGCACGTCGATCAGCTCCGACAGCGAGATGGCGCGGTGGGTCGCCTCGCGCTCGACCGCGATCGGCCGCGAGACCGCGTGGTAATAGGGACCGGTCTTCCCTGCCCGCTCCAGCCGGTCCGCCAGAAAGCGGATCGCGTCGTAATTCTCGGCATGGATCTGCACCAGCGCGCCGGTTTCCCGCGCCACCGACAGCACGTCGAGGATCTGGTAATCGCTGAGCGCCAGATCGGCATAGGTCATGAAGATCTTCAGCGAGGTATAGCCGTCGGCGATCAGCGCCGGCAATTCCTGCCCGAGCACCGCTTCGGTGGGATCGGCGATGATCAGATGAAAGGAGTGGTCGATGTGGCAATTTTGCTCGGCCAGCGCATGATATTCCTTAAGCGCCTCGCGCAGCGGCTGGCCCTTGGCCTGCAGGCAATAGGGCATCACGAAGGTGTTGCCGCCGAAGGCCGCGGCGCGCGTCGCGCTGGCAAAATCATCGGCCATCACGATGCCTGGCCCGGACGGCTGCGAAATATGGACATGGCTGTCGATGCCGCCGGGCAGCACCAACAGGCCCGACGCGTCGACGGTCTCGTCGGCGTCGGTCAGCGCCTCGCCGATCGCGACGACGCGGCCGTGCTTGATGCCGACGTCTGCCTTGTAGGTGTCGCTGGCGGTGGCGATGGTGCCGTGACGGATGACGGTGTCGAAAGCGGCCATGGCCGGCCTCCCCTGGATTGAGAAATACTGGCGCGATCAGATCAGACGTTCTGGAACAGCGAACCCCACTGTTTTACCCTTTTGGTGTCGACGCCGGCAAGCTTGAGGCATTTCCATAGCACAGTGGCGATGGTGTCGTAGACAGGCAGGCCGGTCTCACGCTCCAGCATCGCCACCGAGGGCGCGACGCGCAGATTGGTGCAGATGATCGCGATCGCATCGGGCTTGTCGCCGGCGACCTCGCGCGTCATCTGCTCCAGCTGCGCCACCGGCACTTCGGAGAACGAGAAATTATCCCGCAGGCCAAGATGACGGTCGCCGCGGCAGGCGATGCCGAGTTCGGCATAATTCTTCACGATCTTCGCCTGCACCTCGTCGAGATAGGGCGTGACATAGCCCAGCGTCTTCACCCCGGTGGTGGTCAGGATCTCGTTGAGCGCCAGCATCGAGGTGGTGGCCGGAATGCCGGTCGCCGCGGTGATCTGCTCGCACAGCCGGAGGTCGGTCTCGAAGCCGAGCCAGCCCGACGAGGTGCCGTTCCAGCCGATCACGTCGACCCTGGCATGGGCCAGCAATTCCGCCGCGCGAAGAATCTCGCTGGTGTCGAATTGCGCGAGCGAGGTGCTGGACAGCGCGATTTCCGTCACCTTGAAACGCGAGAAATGCGCGGAGACTTCCGGCAGTTCGGCCAGCATCGCGGCGGTGATCGGCTCCAGCGCGGTGTTGGAGGACGGGGTGAGCTGGCCGAGGAGAACACGTTTGGTCATCAGCTATCCAGGGGTTCGAGGGCGGGACTGGCCCGCTCGGCGCGCAGCAAATCGAGCACATGGCGCTTGATCGCGTTGAATTGCGGGCTGGTGATATCGCGCGGCCGCTCAAGGTCGATCGGAATGATTTCGCGGATTTTTCCCGGGCGCGCGCTCATCACGGCGACATGGGTGCCGAGCGTCAGGGCTTCGTCGATGCCATGGGTAACAAAGACGATCGTGCCCTGGTGCTGCTGCCAGATCCGCACCAGCTCGTTCTGCATGTCCATCCGGGTCTGCTCATCCAGCGCGCCAAAGGGCTCGTCCATCAGGATCACCTGCGGATTCATCAGCAGCGCGCGGGCAATGCCGACGCGCTGGTTCATGCCGCCGGACAATTCGGACGGATAATGATTCTCGAAGCCGGTGAGCCCGACCATGTCGATGTAACGCTGCGCCGCGGCGCGGCGGACTTCCTTCTGGCCACCGCGCAGCAGCAGATGAAAGCCGACATTTTCCCAGACCGGCAGCCATGGCATCAAATTGGCCTGCTGGAACACGACGCCGCGCTCGGAGCCTGGTGCCGTCACCAACTGGCCGTCGACCGTCACCGTGCCGGAACTCGGTTTTTCGAAGCCGGCGATCATGTTGAGCAGCGTGGACTTGCCGCAACCGCTCGGCCCGAGCAGGCAGACGAACTGGTTCTTCGTCACTTCCAGATTGATGTCGTCGAGCGCGATGACATCCGCCTTGCGCTTGGCGTCCTTGAAGATCTTGGAGACGTGGGAGATCTCGATCGTGGCCATCGACTATTCTCCCGCGATCGTGGTGTTGCGCTGCCAGTGCAGCACCCGGGCCATCACCGCGCGGATCGCGAGGTCGCTGAGGAAGCCGAGCAACCCGATGCTGGCCATCGCGGCGAGCACCAGATCGTAGCGCAGGAAATAATACGAATCCCACAGCACATAGCCGAGGCCGCTTTTCACCGCGACCATTTCGGCGGTCACCGTCAGCATCCAGGCCGAGCCGACGCCGATCCGCAGCCCGGCAAAGATGCTAGGCAGCGCCGCCGGCAGCACGATGAAGCGCAGCAATTGCCGGTTGCCGCCGCCGACCATGGCACCGGCGCGGATCAGATTGCGGTCGCAGTTCTTCACGCCATGGATGGTATTGAGCAGGATCGGAAAGAAGGCGCCGAGAAACACCAGGAAGATCGCCGGCTTGTTGGCGATGCCGAACCAGATGATCGCCAGCGGAATCCACGACACCGGCGGAATCGGCCGCAGCATCTGCAGCGTCGGCTCGATGATGGTCTCGATGCTGCGCGACCAGCCGATCGCGACGCCGGCCGCGACCGCCAGCACCGTGGCGATACCGAATCCCGCCACCACGCGCGTCAGGCTGGCCAGCATGTCCAACACCCAGTGGCCGCTATAGGTCTGGGTGTTGCCGTCGGTGCCGAACACCCAGTCGCCCCACGCCCACAGCACGGTCGAGGGCGCCGGCAATAACGCGGCGGGCAAGGCGCCCGACCGCGAGAAGGCTTCCCAGCCGGCCAGGATCAGCACCGGCACGATGTAGCGATCAAGCTTCCTGAACCGGAGCAGGCTGGCCATGGCCATGCTCAATAGCCGAGTTCGGTTTTCGGCTTGCCGGTCGCGGCTTCGAGGAACGTGTAGTTCATGTTCTTCTCGACCGCGGCGGAGACGTCGGAATTGATGTATTTGAGGTCGCGCATCATCGCCGCGATGGCGAGTGCCGAGGCGCGGTACATCCTGGTATCCGGCTCGAGGTTTTCGACGGCGCCGGTCGCGATCGCCTTGTCGAGGCCGGTGACCTTGGAAATCACGTCGACAAAGGCAGCCTTGTCGGCCGAGATGAATTCATTGACCTTGATGATGCCGCGCACGGTATCTTCGAGCTGCTTCGGCTTGTCCTTCACCACGTCGGAGCGGGTCAGGATCAGATTGGTCAGCTTGCCGGCGGCCTGGTCATAGGGAAGCCCGAACATCTTGGCGGCCTTGTTCTGCAGGATCTGGGTCGCGAACGGCTCGGTGGTGGCGATCAGCTCGATCTCGCCGCGGCGCAGCGCCTGCAGGTGATCCGACGGATTCGGGATGTTGATGAACTGGACGTCCTTGTTGATGTCGATGCCCTGCTTGGCGAAGGCGCCGCGCATGTGGATGTCCTGGGCGTTGCCACGCGAGGCCGCGACCCGGAACGGCTTGCCGGCCGCCTTGTAGTCGGCGATCACCTTCTTCAGCGAATCCCAGTCGTTCGGCGTGACCGGAACGTCGTTGCCGACCAGCATCGCCGAACCGCCATTGATCTGACCGGAGATCGCGACGACGTCAAAACCCTTGTCGAGCGCGATGGCATAATGAAGATAGGTCACCTGCGCGACGTCGAGGTTCTTCGAGATCAGCGCCGTCAGCACGTCGGTGCCGGTGTTGAAACCGATGGATTCGACCTGAACGCCCTTGGTATATTGCGGCATCAGCGACATCGGCGTGCAATGCGCGCATTTGGCATAGCCCAGCTTGATGACGGGGTCGGACTGCGCCAGCACGACGGACGGCGCGAGAGTAGCCATGCCGAGCGCGACAAGGACGCCAAACAGAATCTTCTTCATGATCGCAATCTCCGGAATGGGGACGGTGAGTTCGCCGTGACAGCCTCTCGTAGCAAACCCCGTGCCAGATCGGATACGATATGCAATTCAAATTTTATCTTGTTAAATCAACAGGTAGTATTTAGCCTTGAAGAACAGGCGGTGGCGCTTCTTTAGGCGGGCACCGTGATCTTGAGGCAGACATTTGCCCGAGCGAGCCGATCGATGAGTGACGTCGCCCAACGTGCCGTGCTGCGCACGCGCTTCAAGCCAACCCGGCTGAAGCTGTCATCGGACCATTCCAAGCGTCCGCTGGAGCGGATGTCGCTGCATGACCAACTGGTCGCCAAGGTGCGCGAGATGATCGTCGATGGTGAATTGCAGGCCGGCGCCGCGCTGCCCGAAAAAATGCTGTGCGAAACCTTTGGCGTGTCGCGCACGCCGTTGCGCGAGGCGTTCAAGATTCTCGCCGCCGAAGGCCTGATCGAATTGCGCCCGCACCGCACCCCGGTGGTGACGCCGATCCACCACGACGATCTCGCCAACAGTTTCGCAATCATGGTGGCGCTCGACGCTGTCGCCGGCGCGCAAGCCGCCGCGCGCGTCACCGACGCCGACATCGTCCGGCTCGACGCCATGCACGCCCGGCTCGTCGCGCTGCACGACGCCTCCGCGCGCGCGGCGTATTTCCGGTTGAACCAGGAGATCCATGTCGAGATTACCCGACTGGCCGGCAATCCCGTGCTGCTCAACATCTGGACCACGCTGAACGCCAATATTTTTCGCGCCCGTGCCACCGCCAATTACAATGCCGAGCGCTGGATGGCATCGGTGAAAGAACACGAAGCCTTCATGGCGCGGCTTCGCGCGCGTGACGCCGAAGGCTTCGCGGCCACGCTCAGCGACCACACCCGAAAGACCGGTGACGCCGTGCTGGCGGCATTGCCCGCAACATGAGCGCCATGCGCCCGGAAAACAGGCTTGGCGCGGTCCGCGTCGATGGTCCAAAGAGAGACCGGAACGGCCGCCATTGCGGCCGCTGGATTGATCGATGAACGTTCTGGTATTTGGCGGCACCGGCTTTGTCGGCCTCAATATCGCCGCGGCGCTGCTGGCGCGCGGCCACGCGGTGACGTTGTTCGACCGCGCCGGGCTGCCCCCGACTGCGCAGCGCGCATTCATGGGCCACGCCGACCGGCTGACGGTCACAACCGGCGATATTCTTGACCGCGCCGCGGTGGAGGATGTGATCGCCGGCGGTTTCGATAGCATCGTGCTGGGCGCCGCCATTACCGCGGGCGCCGAGCGCGATGCGGCTGATCCGGAAACCATCCTGCAGGTCAATTTGCTGGCGCAGACGCCGATCCTGGTGGCGGCACGCCGCCACGGCATCCGGCGGGTCATCAACCTGTCCTCCGCCGGCGCCTATGGCGAGACCGCGTTCCGGCATGCGCTGCTCGATGAAGAACTGCCCTGCGACCCGGTGTCGCTATATGCGATCACCAAATTCGCCTCCGAGAAAGTGGCGGCGCGACTGGCCGCCTTGTGGACGTTCGATATCATCAGCGTACGGCTCAGCGCCGTGTTCGGCCCGTGGGAGCGCGCCACCGGCGTTCGCGACACGCTGAGCCCGCCGATGCAAATTCTCGCCGCGATGCAGCAAGACCGCACGGCGCTGCTGCCGCGGCCCGGCGTCCGCGACTGGGTCTATGCCACCGACGTCGCCGACGCGCTGGTCCTGCTGATCGAAGCAGCCAAGCCGCGGCATCGGCTTTACAATATCTCCAACGGCACGCCGTTTGCTGCGCTGCAATGGGGCCAGCAACTGGCCGCGCTGAATCCCGGCTTCGTCTGCCGGCTGGCGGAGAACGGCGAGACACCGACCATCGATCTGCACAGCGAAATCGATCGCGCACCGCTATCGGTTACGCGTCTGGACCACGAATATCATTGGCGCGCGCGGTTTGGCTGCGCCGATTCCGCGGCCGATCTGAGCCATTGGTCGGCACGTCATCACGAAGGAAAATAAGATGAGACTCGAAGGACGCGTCGCGATCATCACCGGCGGCGGCTCCGGAATCGGCCAGGCCAGTGCGATCCTGTTTGCGCAGGAAGGCGCTTTCGTAGCCCTGGTCGATCGCGACGAAGCCGGGCTGCGGGCCACCCGGGATGCCATCGGCGCCACGGCGTCGATCCACCAGGGCGACGTCGCCGATGCAGCTTTCGCGCAAGCGACCGTCGACGAGATCGCGACCCGCCACGGCCGCGTCGACGTGCTGATGACCTCGGCGGGCTTCTCCGTCGGCGGCACCGTGCTGACCACCGATCCGGCCGACTGGGACGCGGTGTTCCGCACCAATGTCGGCGGCACCTGGCTATGGGCGCGCGCGGCGATCCCGCATATGCAAAGACAGGGCAAGGGCTCGATCATCACGCTGACGTCCCAGCTCGCCGTCGCCGGCGGCAAGGGCAACACCGCCTATATCGCCGCCAAGGGTGCGATCATCAGCCTGACGCAGACCATGGCAGTGGATTTCGCCACCGACGGCATTCGCGTCAACGCCATCGCGCCTGGCGCCATCGACACGCCGCTGCTGCGGCGCAGTTTTGCCCGCCACGCCGATCCGGAGCCGATCCGCGACGCGTCGCGCAATCGCCACGCGATGAAACGGTTCGGCCAGGCCGAGGAAGTCGCGCAGACCGCGCTGCATCTTGCCAGCGACGCATCATCGTTCACGACGGGCACGGTGATGCCGGTCGATGGCGGCTGGCTCGCGGCATGAGCGATGATCTGGCAGCGCTGGAAACGCAGGTTCGCGACGACCTGCAAAAGACCGCCCACCCCAATGCGCCATGGCTGAAACCGAAGCCCGGCCTCGACGGCCAGCCCGCGCTGGACGTCCTGATCGTCGGCGCCGGTCAATCCGGGATCGCCATCGGCTTCGGCCTGCTGCGCTCGCAGGTGACCAATTTTCTGGTGCTGGACAAGGCCGAGGAAGGCCAGGAAGGCCCGTGGCTGAGCTATGCGCGCATGCCCACGCTGCGCAGCCCGAAACATTTCACCGGCCCCGATCTCGACGTGCCGAGCCTGACCTACCAGTCATGGCATGAGGCGATGTTCGGCAAGGAGCATTGGGATAATCTCGACCGCATTCCGCGCGGTCATTGGGTCGACTATCTGATGTGGGTCAGGCGCATGGTCGACGTTCCCGTGCGCAATGGCTGCGAGGTGATCGACATCGCACCCGCGGCCAATGGCCTGCTTGCGATTACCGTGCAGAGCGGCGACAGCCTGGAGACGCTGTATGCGCGAAAGATCGTGCTGGCGACCGGCCAGGAGGGCATGGGCAACTGGACCCGGCCGCCCGCGCTGCGGCATTTGCCGTCGTCGCTGTGCGTGACCGGCGCGGAGCCGGTCGACTTTGCCGCGCTGCGCGGCAAGCGAGTAGCGGTGATAGGCGCCGGCGCGTCGGCCTTCGACAATGCCGCCACCGCGCTGGAGGCCGGCGCCGAAGTGCACCTGCTGTGCCGCCGCGCCGAAGTCCAGACAGTTCAGCCGTACCACTGGCTGACCTTCCGCGGCTTCCTGCGTCACCTCAGTGATCTCGACGATGCCTGGCGCTGGCGGTTCATGAAAACCGTGCTCGAAATGCGCGAGGGATTTCCGCAGCCGACCTGGGACCGTTGCGCCCGCCACGCCGGCTTTCATCTGCATGAAGGCTCGCCGGTCGAGTCTGCCCAACAGCTGGGCAATTCGGTTGAATTGCAGACGCCGTCGGGGACCTATCAGGCCGACTTCGTGATCTGCGGCACCGGCATCGAGATGGATTTTGCCGGCCGACGCGAATTGCGGAATTGCGCGGAAAATATCGCGACCTGGACCGACCGCTACCAGCCGCCGGAAGACGAGCGCAACGCGCGGCTCGGCCAATTTCCCTATCTCGCCGAGGATTACGCGCTGAGCGAACGCGTCGTTGGCCAGACACCCTGGATCGCGGATATCCATTTGTTTGCCATCGCCGCGACCATGAGCTTCGGGGCGTCCGCCTCGTCGATCAACGCGATGACGACCGCGGTGCCGAAACTGGTGCAAGGCTTGACGCGAGGACTTTTCTGCGCGGATATCGAGCAGCATTGGGCCTCGTTCCAGGCCTATGACGTGAAACAGGCCTCCATCGTCAGAAAGGTCTGAGCGGCATCAGGCGGCGGTAATAGCCGCCCGGCGCGGCTCGACCACGATGTCGCAGGGAGTAACCTGTGCGACAATTGGCGCGTTAATTGCTTTAGGGTTCGAATAGTTCGTCGCTGCGCGGCCTTCTCGGGTTTGTTGTTCAATTCAAAGGATAGGGTAATGAAACTCTCGTTTTCGAAGCAGATGCTGGGCGCCGCCGCCGCGCTGGCCTTCGTGGTCGCGGCACACCCGGTCAAGGCGCAGACCCGCGCCGAGACGCTGCGTTACGTGACCGGGGCCTCGGTCAATACGCTGGATCCCAACATTCCCGGCTCCACCCGCGAGGCCTTCGCCGTCAGCCTCTCGACCTATGACCGGCTGGTCTCGTTCGGTCGCAAGCAGCTCAACGGCAAATGGGTGTTCGATCTCGACACCATCCGCGGCGAGCTGGCCGAATCCTTCGATGTCAGCCCGGACGGCCTGAAGATCACCTTCAAGCTGCGCAAGGACGCCAAATTCCAGGACGGCAGCCCGGTGACCGCGGAAGACGTGAAGTGGTCGCTCGACCGCGCCGTCACCGCGAAGATCCTCGGCAAGGCGCAGTTGCTGACCGGTTCGCTGACCGATGCCAGCCAGTTCAAGGTGATCGATCCCCTGACCTTCGAAGTGACGCTGCCGAAGCCCGACAAGCTGGCGTTGCCGAACCTCGCCACGGTCTATCCGATCATCATCAATTCGAAACTCGCCAAGGCCCATGTCACCGAGGAAGATCCCTGGGCGCAGGCCTGGCTGAAGGAGAACACCGCCGGGTCCGGCGCCTACACCATCGAAACCTTCAAGCCCGGCGAACAGGTCATCCTGAAGCGCAACGACGAGTGGAATCGCGGCCCCGGTGGCAAGCAGGCCTATTTCAAGCGCCTGATCCTGCAGTCGGTGCCCGAGCCCTCGACGCGCGCCAATCTGGTCGAAAAGGGCGATGTCGATATCGTCATCGATCTGCAGGCCAGCGATGCGCAGTCGCTCGAAGCCAAGGGCAAGCTGCAGGTGATCTCGACGCCGCAGTATAACGCCATCACCTTCATCTCGATGAACAACCAGATGCCGCCCTTCGACAAGGCGGATGTCCGCCGCGCCGTCGCCTATGCCCTGCCCTATGACGACATGTTCAAGGCGGCTTTGTTCAGCCGCGGCGAATTGCTGACCGGCGCGACCTGGGCCGACGGCAAGCCGCCGAGCGGCGGTTTCCCGATCAAGCAGCCGATGAAGCTCGATCTGGTCAAGGCCAAGGCCTATCTGACAGCCGCGGGCTTCCCGGACGGATTCTCCACCACCTTCAGCTTCAACGTCGGCCAGTCGGCCACCGCGGAGCCGATGGCGGCACTGCTGAAGGAGTCGCTGGCCAAGATCGGCATCAAGGTCGATATCCAGAAGCTGCCGGACGCGCAGATGTCGACGCAGATCACCGAGAAGAAGTTGCCGTTCTTCACCGAAGGCATCGTCGCCTGGCTGCCGTCGACCGATTATTTCTACCGCAACTTCTACACCGGCAACCAGCGCTGGAACTACAGCTCGATCGACAATGCCGAGCTGACCAGCATCGCGCAGGAAGCCCGCTTCGAGGCGGACAAGGCCAAGTACGAAGTCGACGGCGTCAAGTTGAATGCGATCAATTTCGACCAGATGCCGCAGGTGCCGTTGTGGCAGCCGAGCCAGGATGCCGTGATGGCGCCGACGCTCACCGGCTACACCTACCAGTTCCACCGCCAGGTCGACTATCGCGACCTCAGCCGGAAGTGATAGAACGAGCGATGTGAATAGCCGGGGCGCCGGTCAATGGCGCCCCGGGCTTCCAGAATCATTTTCAGTTGAGATGAACACCGCGACTCGCAACCGTCATTGCGAGGAGCCCTTGCGACGAAGCAATCCAGTTCTTCCGAACGTGCGGCCTTCTGGATTGCCGCGTCGCTTCGCTCCTCGCAATGACGATCATCGGCCGTGTGCTTCTATTTCAAGACCAATCAAGGCGTACCCTTTGTGTTGATGAAGCTGGCCTCGACCGCTAGACGCGCCGCGCGACGCTTTGCCTCGTCCTTGCCGGCGTTGTTCGGCGTGCTGATTTTCACGTTCCTCTTGATGCGCGTGCTGCCGGGCGATCCCGCGGTATTCTTCGCCTCCGGCCCGAATGCCGGCAAGGAAGAGATCGAGACCATCCGCAAGCAGATGGGCCTCGACAAGCCGGTGCCCACCCAACTCGTGCTGTATCTCTACGATGTCGGCCGCGGCAATCTCGGCCGTTCGCTGATGACCGGCCAGACCGTCACCAAGGATCTGCACGACCGCCTGCCCGCCTCGCTGGAGCTGACCTTCTCGGCGCTGCTGATCGCCATGGTGCTGGCAATTCCGCTCGGCATTCTCGCCGCGCTCAAACCGGGCTCGCTGGTCGACCACGGCGTTCGCTTCTTCTGCGCGCTTGGCGTCTGCGTGCCGACCTTCGTCTCCGGACTGCTGCTGATCTATGTGTTCTATTATCTGCTCGGCATCGCGCCTGACCCGACCGGCCGCGTCGATATCTTCATCAGCCAGCCGCCCCGGCATACCGGCTTCCTGCTGATCGACTTCCTGATCGCCGGTGACCTCGAGGGCTGGTGGGCGGCCTTCAAGCAGTTGATCCTGCCCGCCTGCACCATGGCGCTGTTCGTGATCGCGCCCCTGGCGCGCATCACCCGCGCCTCGATGCTGGCCTCGCTCGGCAGCGACTTCGTCCGCACCGCGCGATCGGTCGGGTTGTCATGGTGGCGCATCGTCGTCACCTATGCGCTTCGCAACGCCATTCTCCCGGTCATCACCATCGCCGGCATCGTGTTCTCCACCATGCTCGGCGCCAACGTGCTGGTCGAGAAAGTGTTCTCGTGGCCCGGCGTCGCCTCCTACGCGCTCGATGCGCTGCTGTCGTCGGACTATGCGCCGGTGCAGGGTTTCGTTCTCCTGATGGCGTTCGTATTCGTCATCGTCAATCTGGTCGTGGATGTGCTCTACGGCATCGCCGACCCCAGGATTTCCATCGGATGAACAGCGCGACCTTTCAGCATGCGGCGTTCATCCTGCGCGGCAATCCTATCACCGGCATCGCCGCCGCGGGCTCGACCGTGTTGATCGCGGTGGGCATCTTCGCGCCCTGGCTGGCGCCCTACGATCCGATCGCCTCCAACGTCGCCAATGCCCTGATGCCGCCGAGCTGGGCGCACTGGGCCGGCACCGACCAGCTTGGCCGCGACGTGTTCAGCCGCATCATCGTCGCCACCCAGCTCGATCTCGCCATTGCCATCTCCGCCGTCGGCATCTCCTTCGTGCTGGGCGCGGTGATCGGCGCGCTGTGCGGCTATTCCGGCGGGCGGCTCGACCGCGCCGTCGGCCGCTTCGTCGACGTGCTGATGGCGTTCCCGCTATTCGTGCTGGCAATGGCCATGGTCGCCGCCCTCGGCAACCGGGTCGAGAACATCGTCATCGCCACCGCGATCATCAATTTGCCGTTCTACATCCGCTTCGCCCGCGCCGAGGTGAACGTGCGCCGCAACCTCGGCTGGGTCGAAGCCGCGCGCGCCAGCGGCGAAAGCCACGTCTCGGTCGTGCTGCGTTTCCTGCTGCCCAACGTGCTGCCGGCGATGGTGGTACAGATGTCGCTGAACCTCGGCTGGGCGATCATCAACGCCGCCGGCCTGTCCTTCATCGGCCTCGGCGTGAAGGCGCCGACGCCGGAATGGGGCATCATGGTCGCCGAGGGCGCACGCTTCATCTCGACCGGCAAATGGTGGCTGGTGGCGTTTCCCGGCCTGGCGCTGATGATGGCCGTGCTGTGCTTCAATCTGCTCGGCGATGGGCTGCGCGACATTCTCGATCCCCGGCAGCGGACCTGAGTCAGCGAGATGACCAAGCCCCTTCTCGAAATCGATAATCTGCATGTCACGTTCTCGACCCGGCGCGGCCCGGTCGAGGCGGTACGCGGCGTCTCGCTGTCGCTCGGACAAGGCGAAACCCTCGGCATCGTTGGCGAGAGCGGCTCCGGCAAGTCGGTGACCGGCTTTGCCATTACCCGCCTGCTCGACAATGCCGGCAAGATCAGCGCCGGCCGTATCTCGTTCCGCGACCGCGAGATCACCAAACTGTCGAGCGCCGGCTTGCGCGAGATGCACGGCTCGGCGATGGCCATGATCTTCCAGAACCCGCGCGGCGCGCTCAACCCGATCCGGGCCGTCGGCCAGCAGATCGCCGACGCCATTCTCGCGCACAAGAAAATCTCCGCCGAGCAGGCCCGTGCCGAGTCGCTCGATCTGCTGCGCGCGGTGCAGATCCGCGATCCCGAGAAGCGCATGAGCGCCTATCCGCATGAATTGTCCGGCGGCATGTGCCAGCGCGTGATGATCGCGATGGCGATCTCCTGCAATCCGGCGCTGCTGATCGCCGACGAGCCGACCACCGGTCTCGACGTCACCACGCAGAAAGTGGTGATGGACCTGCTGGCGTCGATCGCCGCCGAGCGGGGCATGGCGACCATTCTGATCACCCATGACCTGGGGCTCGCCGCGCGCTACTGCCGCAATGTGGTGGTGATGGAACAGGGCAAATTGGTCGAGCAGGCCGAGGCGCTGACGCTGTTCCGCGCGCCGCAGCACCCTTACACCAAGCGCCTGGTCGCGGCCTCGCCGACCGCCACCTCGCGGGTCGAGGATCTCGTCACCGGCGAGGACCGCGCGCTGCCGCCGACCATCGCCGCGGTGCCACGGCCGGCGCCGGCGAATGGCACGCCGCCGCTGCTCGACGTACAGAATCTGGTGAAACGCTTCCCCGACGGCACGCTGGCGCTGAAGAGCTTTTCGATGGTGATGGCGGCCGGCGAAAGCGTCGGCCTGGTCGGCGAATCCGGCTCCGGCAAGAGCACGACGTCGCGGATGATCTGCCGGCTGCTCGACCAGAGCGAGGGCCAGATCAATTTCGACGGCCAATCCATCAGCCACATCCCGGCGCGGGATTTCCACAAGGCGCCGCAGCGCCGCGACATCCAGATCGTATTCCAGGATCCGAACGAGAGTCTCAATCCGCGCTTCACCGCGTTCGATTGCATCGCGCATCCCCTGATGCGACTGGCCGGCCTGCGCAGTGGCGACAAGCTCCGGTCGCGCGTCCATGAATGCGCCAGCCGGGTCGGCCTGCCGGCCGACCTGCTGCAGCGCTTTCCGCATCAATTGTCCGGCGGCCAGAAGGCCCGCATCGGCATCGCCCGTGCCATCGCCTGCGAGCCGCGGCTGCTGGTGCTGGACGAGCCCACCGCCGCGCTCGACGTCTCGGTACAGGCGGTGGTGCTGCAATTGCTGGAGCGGCTGCGCCGCGAGGACGGGTTGTCGTTCCTGTTCGTCAGCCATGACCTCAACGTGGTGCGCATGATGTGCCAGCGTACCATCGTGCTGCGCAACGGCGAGATCGTCGAGGAAGGCGAGAGTCACGCGCTGTTCGACAATCCCAGGACCGCCTATACGCGCGAGCTGGTCGAGGCGGTGCCGCACATCGAGATGCTGGCGGCGGCAAAAGCTTCAGCCCAGGTCTGATCGAAGGCGTATCACCGCGGACCGACGGCGATCTCAACCACTGAAGGCGGCGCGGGCCTCCGGCAGATCCCAGATCCTGCCGACCGCCGCATTGCCCGCCGCGATGATCGCGGCCTCGTCGCCGTTGAGATAGCGGCCGGCATCGACGAGGACGTGGCCGTCGACCACGACCTGGTCGATATTGGCGCGGTTGGCCAGCGCGATCAGGCCACGGCGTGGATCATACATCGGCCGCAGATGCGGATGGGTCATGTCGACCACGGTGAGATCCGCCGTGGCGCCCGGGACAATCACGCCAAGGTCGGGACGCCTGAGCACGCCGGCGGCGGTCGCGGTCACGGCTTCGATCAGTTCGGGCGCGGTAGCGACATCGGCCTTGCCGGATGATAGTTTTGAAATCATCGAGGCGGCATTGAGTTCGCCGAGAAAATCCTGGTTGTAGCCGTCGGTGCCGACCACGGTACGGACGCCGTGCTCGCGAAAACGACTGAACGCCGCGGTGACGCCGGAGCGCGCGAACACCCGCGGACAGTTCAGCACGGTGGCGCCGCGCGCGGCCATCAGCCGGAGATCGGCGTCGGTGCTCGACATGCAATGCGCCGCCATCAGGTCCGGCGCCAGTACGCCGAGCCAGTCGAGATATTCCGCCGGCGTGCGGCCACCATAGCGCTGCGCGATAACAGCGACTTCCTCCGGGCTTTGCGCCATATGGGTGGTGATCGGCACACCGAGTTCGCGCGCACGCGCAGCACAAGCCTTGAACAAATCGGGGCCGCAGGTGTCGGTGGCGTGCGGGCTCATCGCCAGTCCGATCCGGCCGTCGCCCTGCTTGTTCCAGCGCCCGTACAGCGCATTCCAGATGGCGAAGTCGGCTTCGCCGTCGTCCCCGGCATAGGTCACGGTGCCGTCGGAATTGGCCTTCGCATCGGCCGTGGAAAACAGATAGGGCGCGCCGTAGAAACGGATACCCATTTCGGCGGCGGCTTCGAACATTTCGGGAATGCTGTTGCGGAACGAATCCATCACCGTGGTGACGCCGCCGCGCAGCAGCTGCAGGATGCCGAGCCGTGCGACTGCCAGCCGCTCCCGCGGAGACAGCAATTCGGCGCCGCGCTTGGTCAGCGGCAGCAGCACCGTATAGACGATGCTCTTGTTGCCGCGACGACCATTGCCGTCCTCGGTGTGGCTCCGCGCAATGGCTTCGCTGTAGCAATGGTTGTGCAGATTCAAGAGCCCCGGCAGGATGAAGCGCCCGGGTTTGTCGAACACCAGCGCCGCTTGTGGCCGGTCGCGCGTCACAGCGGCGATGCGATTGCCTTCCAGCAGCACCCAGTGATCGCGCAAGACATCCTGCGCGCCGTCCTTGCGGGCCAGCACATAGCTGCCGAAGATCGCGGTCGTGGTCATGCCGGCCTCACATTCCAGAATACGGCGGTGCCATCGAGGATGCCGGTGATAGTCTTGCGATAGGCGGTCGGCTGGTTGTACTGGCCGATCGGATAATATGGCACTTCCTCGAACGCCAGCGCCTGGATATCGCGGCAGATACGCTGCTGCTCGGCGAGATTGGGCGCCGCCAGCCAGGCGTTGCGCAAGCTTCCCATCTTGTCGCTCTTGTACCAGCCGGCGGCGCGGCCATCGCCGCGCAGATTGGTATTGGCGGCCGGGTTCAGCCAGTCGATGCCTTGCCAGTTGCCGACGCCGGCGCTCCAGCCGCCGTCCGCGACAGGCTCCTTCCTCAACTGCCGCTGCAGCACCGTGCCGAAATCCAATCCGGCCACTTCCACATTCATGCCGGCCTGCCGCAGCATGTCCGCGGCGACGTCGCCGAGCGGCTTTTGCGCCAGCGAATTCAGCGGCACCAGCAGCACCACCTTCTCACCATTGTAACCGGCGGCCTTGATATCGGCTTTCACCTTGACCATGTCGCGCGAGCCGCGGAGCACGTCGAGACCAACGTCGCTGGCGAGCGGCGTGCCCGGCGCGAAGAAGCCGATCGGCGACACCTGATAGGCCGGATCGTCGCCGGCCACCGCGGTCATGAACGAGGCCTGGTCGATCGCACCCATCAGCGCGCGGCGGATCGCCGGATTGTCGAACGGCGGCTGCAAATGGTTGACGCGCATCATGCAGGTGTAGCCGCGCGGATCGAGCACACGGATGTTGACGTCGGCGCGTTTCAGGATCGGCAGCAGATCGTGCGGCGCGGTCTCCTGCCAGTCCTGCTCGCCCCGCTGCAACGCGGCGACGCCGGTGGCCGCGTCGGGCATCGTGGTCCACACTACCCGGTCGTAATGCACGATCTTCGGGCCAGCGGTCCAGTCCGGCCGGCCGTCGCCGCGCGGGACATACTTGTCGAACTTCGCATAGACATTGCGCGCGCCGTCGATGCGCTCATCAGCGACAAAGCGGAACGGTCCGCTGCCGACCACCTCCTTGAGCGCCTTGAAGGCATCCTGAGCCGCCAGCCTTTCCGGCATCATGAAGGCGGCCTGCACCGCGGCCTTGCCGAGCGCCGTCGGCAGCAGCGGGAACGGGCGCCTGAGGCGGAATCGGATGGTGCGATCATCGGGCGCGGACAGCTCTTCCGTCGCCGCCATCAGTTCGGCGCCAAAGCCGTCGCGCAGTGCCCAGCGCTTGATGCTGGCGACGCAGTCGTGCGCCAGCACGCGTTCGCCATCATGCCAGAACAGGGCATCGCGCAGCGTCAAATCCCACTGCTTGTCGTCATGCGACACCACGTGGCCGGACACCATCTGCGGCGAGATCTCCAGCGCGGAATTCATGCCGTACAGCGTGTCGTAGACCATGAAGCCATGGTTGCGCGACACCTGCGCGGTGGAGAAGATCGGATCGAGAAAGGTCAGATCGATCACCGGCATGAAACGCAGCGTGGTCTGCGCCTGCGCGCGCACGATGCCGGGCAGCGACATGGCCGGCGCGATCGCCGCGGCTTTCAGCAGAGAACGACGGGAAAGTTGCAAAAGTAGCTCCTGTTATCGAGAGCGCTTCGTAGGGTGGGCAAAGGCGCCTTTGCGCCGTAATCACGCCTTTTCGGGCGAACAGTCCGACGCGCGGGCACGCTTAGCCGCGCTTCGCACGGCGCAAGCTTTGCCCACCCGACAATCTACAATCTGCGTCCGGGACAGGAATCACTCCGCCGCGGTTGCCACCGCGGCCGCTTCGTTCAGTTGGTAATTCACCACGATCTCCTCGCCGGTGGCGATCCACAGATCCTCACAGGATTTGGCGTAGGTGAGAAATTCGCGCAGCAGCCGCAGCCGCATCGGCCGGCCGGAGACCTGCGGATGCAGCACGGTGGTGACCATCGCGCCCCACTCGCGGGTCTCGTCGAGATCATCCTTCCACATCGACAGCACGTGCTCCTTCGGGAAGATCGAGCGCGGGCTGAACCGCGCCGACAGACCGTGCATCCAGTCGTCAGAGCTCGAGGTCACCGGCAATTCGATGGTCCCGGGCGAGCCGTCCTTCAGACGGTGGCGATACGGCCGCACGTCATCGCGGAACGATGACGTGTAGGCGATGCCGTGGCGCACCAGCGCCACGCGCAGCGCCTCGGTGAATTCGCCGACCGGCGCGCGGTAGCCCGTCGGCACCACGCCGAGATGACGCTTCAACGCGTCGAAGCCGCGCTGAAGTTCCTCCTCGACGTCATCACCGGGATCCACCAGCAGATGGTGATAGCCGTGATGGCCGATCTCGTGACCCGCCTTGAGGATCGATTCCGCCATCGCCGGATGCGCATCGACCGCCCAGCCGGTGATGAAGAATGTCGCCCTGAGGTCGAGCTGATCGAGCAACTCCAGCAGTTTTGGCGTGCCGACGCGCGCCTCATAGCCGCCATAGCTCATGGTGATCAGGCGCTCGGCATGCGCGGCGTCCTTGCCGGTCCAGGCGCTTTCGGCGTCGACGTCGAACGACAGGAACATCGCCGACGTAAAGGGTTTTGGCCACGGAAATCGCGGCGCCGGCGGCGCGGTGTTGGAGGGAACGAGCGGGATGCCCGCGAGCGCCTTACTGTCCTGCATTGATCGTCGCCTTTTCCACGCCGTAGTCCGTCAGTTTCCATTTCGCCAGCAGCGCCTTGTAGGTGCCGTCGGCGATCAGCCCGTCAAGGGCTTGCACCATGGCCTGCTGCAGACCGGTTTCCTTGACCGGAAGTGCCAGGCCGGTGAATTGGGTAGAGAACACGCCGCCGACCGGCAGATAAACGCCGGGTTCGAGGTCCATGATGTAAGGCAACGTCTCGCCGCCCTGCACCGCGGCGTCGATACGGCCCTGGCGCAATTGCGTGCGGGCATCAGCCGAGCCTTCGGTGCCGACAAAGACGATCGGTGCCGCAGCGCAATTGGCATTGCTCCAGACCTCGATCAACTTCGGCATGTTGGTGCGCCGGGAAGCGCCGACCTTCTTGCCGCACAATGCCGCCATGTCCTTGAACTCGGTGGCGCGGGAGTTCTGCACAAAGAACAGCGGACCGTTGCGCAAATAGTCAACGAAAGTGGCCGCGTCATGCCGTGTTGCGACGTCGGTCATCCCCGACAGGATCGCATCGACGCGACCGGTGGAGATCGCCGGCATCATCTGGTCGAAACTGGTTTCCTGCCAGGCGATCTTGATACCGAGCTTGCGGCCCAACGCCTCGCCGAGTTCGACGTCGAAACCGGTCAGCGTGTTGGTGGAAGGATCCTTGAATTCCATCGGCGGATAATTCGGCACGATCGCCACCTTGATGCTGCCCGCCTTGACGATGTCGGCCGGCAATTCAGCCATCGCCACCGAGGCGCCGAGGGTGGAGGCGAGCGCGGCCGCGAGCAGGATCTTCATGAGGGAACCTCGATTGGCGTGGGGTGAACAGTTGAAATGCGTCATGACAGCACGGCGGACAGAAACGATTTTGTGCGGGCCTCGCGTGGCTCACCGAGGACTTCGGCGGCAGGGCCGGATTCGACGATCACGCCCTGGTCCATATAGACGACGCGGTCGGCCACCTCGCGCGCAAAGCCGAGCTCATGCGTCACCACCATCATGGTCATGCCGCTGCGCGCCAGTTCCTTCATCACCGTGAGCACCTCGCCGACCAGTTCGGGATCGAGCGCGCTGGTCGGCTCGTCGAACAGCATCAGCATCGGCTTCATCGCCAGGGCCCGGGCAATCGCGACGCGCTGCTGCTGGCCGCCGGACAGTTGCGACGGATAGTTGCCAGCCTTGTCGGCGAGGCCAACCCGGCGGAGCAGCTCCATCGCCTCGGCTTTCGCGTCGGCCGGCTCGCGGCCTTGGACCTGCAGCGGGCCTTCGGTGATATTTTCCAGCGCGGTCTTGTGCGCAAACAGGTTGAAGCGCTGGAACACCATCCCGGTCTTCAACCGCTGCTGCGCGACCTGGCGCTCGGACAGGCGATGCAGCTTGCCGCCCTGCTCGCGGACGCCAAGCAGCTCGCCATCCAGCCAGATGCCGCCCGAATCGATCACCGTGAGCTGGTTGACGCAGCGCAGCAACGTGGTCTTGCCGGAGCCGGAGGCGCCGATCAGGCACAGCACTTCGCCGGCATGGACATCCAGCGACACCTGCTTCAGCGCCTGGAATTCGGCAAAATTCTTGCTGACGGAGCGGATGGCAACGAGGGGGTTTGTCATCGGACGATCTGCAAGGTGCCGCGCGAAAAGCGGCGTTCGAGCAGCATCTGCAGCGGCGTCAGAATCGACACCACCAGCAGGTACCAGAGACTCGCGACGATCAGGAGCTCGATGACGCGGGAATTGGCGTAATAGATATTCTCGGCGCTATGCAGCAATTCGGGATACTGGATGACTGACGCGAGCGAAGTTGCCTTCACCATGCCGATGAACTCGTTGCTGAGCGGCGGCGTCACCATCCGCATCGCCTGCGGCAGGATGATCCGGCGCAACGTCCGCAGCCGCCCCATGCCGATCGCCTGCGCCGCCTCATATTGTCCGACATCGACCGACAGGATGCCGGCGCGCATCACTTCGGACGTATAGGCGCCTTGATTGATTCCGAGGCCGAGCAGCGCGGAGAGAAACGGCGTCATCACGTCGACGGCGCGCACCGACCACAGGCCGGGAATGCCGATGGTCGGAAACACCAGCGCGAGATTGAACCACAGCAGCAGCTGCAGGATCAGCGGCGTGCCGCGAAACAGCCACGTATAGCCCGCGGCAACCGACTTCAGCACCGGATTGGACGACAGCCGCATGATGGCGATGACCACGCCGAGCACGATGCCCAGCGCCATTGCCAGCACCGCCATCACCATGGTGTTGGCGATGCCGTGCAGGATCACCGGCACGGTCAGGAAGCGGCCGACATAGGACCACTCGATCTGGCCATTGGCGAAGGCGCGGCCGATCGCAGCCAGCATCAGCACGATGGCCGCGGCGGTCAGCCAGCGCCCCCAGCGCGGCTGGCGCGCCACGGTCAGCACGGAGAGATCAGGGAAGCCTGCCGCGAGCTTCGCCGTGTCGCTCATGGCGTGGCCGCGTCGATCAGCGGCGGCTCGATCGCGCCGGCGCGCTCGGTGATGACGGCATAGTGCTCGGGACGCCGGTGCGCGGCGAAATTGAACATCTTGTCCTTGCCCTGGCGACAGAGGTCGAGATCGATGTCCGCGACGATGACCTCATCGGCGAGTGTCGTCGCTTCGGCAACAATGACGCCATTGGGATCGATGATGCAGGAACCGCCGATCAGGCCGGAGCCGTCCTCGTCGCCGGCCTTGGCCACCGCGATCGCCCAGGTCGCATTCATATAGGCGTTGGCCTGCGCGACCAGCCTGGAGTGGAAGGTGCGAAGCGAGGCGTCCTCAGTGCTGCCGCCATTGGGATCGTAGGCCGCGGAATTGTAGCCGACGCAGACCAGCTCGACGCCCTGCATGCCCAGGACGCGCCAGGATTCCGGCCAGCGGCGGTCGTTGCAGATCATCATGCCGACGACCGCGTCACGCCACTGGGACGACGCGCGAAAAGTCGGGAAGCCGAGATCACCATAGTCGAAATAGCGCTTTTCCAGCTGCTGGTAGCGCGCGCCCGCGCGGGGCTCGACCGAGCCCGGCAGATGCACCTTGCGATAGCGGCCGATAATCTCACCCTTGGTATCAACCAGGATCGAGCAGTTGAAACGCTTTCCTTCCGCCGTCATCTCGGCGTAACCGGCATAGAAACCGATACCGAGCGTACGGGCGCGATCGAACAGCGGTTGCACCTCGGCATTGGGCATCGCGCGTTCATAGAAGTGATCGAGCGCTTCGCCCTCGAGCAACCAGCGCGGAAAAAAGGTGGTGAAGGCCAGTTCAGGAAACACCACGAGGCTGGCACCGCGCGCAGCCGCCGCCTCCAGCAACCCGATCATGCGGCCGAGCGTGTGCGCGCGTGAATCCGTCAGCTGGGTCGGCCCCATCTGGGCGGCGGCGGCGCGGAAAATACGGGACAACATTGCCTCCAATCTGGGCGACCTGCTGCTTCAAGAGGCGGGCATTGCCTCATCGAGAGCGCTGGATACGTGTGTGATTACAGGCAGATACGAAGCCAAATGCAATCGTCCGTGCTATGATATTTCGGCCCAGACAATAACCGGTGATGATATGAACCTGCGCCAACTGGAAATCCTGCGAGCGGTGATCCGCCACCGCACCACGGTCGCGGCCGCTGACGAACTGGCGCTGTCGCAACCGGCGATCAGCAATGCGCTGAAGGCGATGGAGTCGCAGGCGGGATTTGCCCTGTTCGAACGCGTCAACAACCGGCTGGTGCCGACCGCCGAGGCGCTGTCGCTGTACAAGGAGAGCGACGCCATCTTCGCGCTGCATGCGAAGCTGGAAAACCGCGTACGCGATTTTCGCGAGGCGCATTCGGCACGGCTGTCGATCGTGGCGACGCCACCGCTCGCCTCCGGCATCATCTCGCCGGCACTGTCCAGATTTCTGGGTCGCCGGCCGCGGACGCGGGTGTCGTTCGACGTGCGGCGTTATGAGGGGATCATCGACGGCGTGTTGAGCGGCACCGCGGAGCTTGGCTTCGCGCTCGGCCTGTCGCAGCACGCTGGCATCGCCCGAGAAGTGCTGCACACCGGCGAGATGGTCTGCGTGCTGCCGCCCGATCATCCGCTGATCGACCGGCCGCTGATTTCCGCCGCCGACCTCACCGGCCTGCCCTTCATCGGGCTGGAGCGCGGCACGCGACTGGGCGATGCGGTGCGCGAAAATTTCGCGAGCGCCGGCGTGCCATTCCGGCCGACCGTCGAAGTGCGCTACTGCAATACGGCCTGCATGCTGGCCGCCGCCGGCGTTGGCGCCGCGGTGGTCGACCCGATGTCGGCGCGCCAGCATGGCGGACAGGCCCTCGTCGTGAGGCCGTTCACGCCGAAAATTCCGTCGGTGGCCTATGTGCTGTGGGCGAAAGAGGCGCCGCTGTCTCGGCTGGCCAAAGCGTTTCTGGAGCAAGTGCGGCAAGCGAGCCAGACCGATCCCACCGCGCCGCAGGTGGCGACGTTGTAAAGCGGCAGCGTTAACTTAGCCAACGTCTGATATCACACGCCGGCCGTGCGCCCCCTCTCCCCGTTGGGGAGAGGGCTGGGGTGAGGGGGGCACTGGACTATCGACGGCGCTCAGCCCCCTCACCCGTCCGGGCTTCGCTGCGCTACGCCCGGTCGACCTCTCCCCAATGGGGAGAGGTGAAGGATCCGCGTCTTGACTATTGGCAAGCAAGTCGATGCTATCGGAGTATCTGCCCGAGAAACAGCTTGGTGCGGGCGTGCCGCGGATGATCGAAAAATTCGCCGGGTGTATTGGTCTCGATGATCTGGCCGGCATCCATGAACAGCACCCGGCTGGCAACTTCCTTGGCAAATCCCATCTCGTGGGTCACTACCAGCATGGTCATGCCCTCATCGGCGAGATCGACCATGGTCTCAAGCACCTCCTTGACCATTTCCGGATCGAGCGCGGAGGTCGGCTCGTCGAACAGCATCACCTTCGGATTCATGGTCAGCGCGCGGGCAATGGCGACGCGCTGCTGCTGGCCGCCGGAAATCTGGCCCGGAAATTTATTGGCCTTGTCCGGAATCCGCACCCGTTCGAGATATTTCATCGCCGCGGCTTCGGCGTCCTTCTTCGGCATGTTGCGCACCCAGATCGGCGCCAGCGTGCAATTCTCCAGCACCGTCAGATGCGGAAACAGGTTGAAACTCTGGAACACCATGCCGACCTCGCGTCGGACGTCATCGACGCGGCGCAGATTCGGACCGAGCTCGATGCCATCGACATTGATGTGGCCTTCCTGAAACTCCTCCAGCGCGTTGATGCAGCGGATCAGCGTCGATTTGCCGGAGCCGGACGGGCCGCAGATCACGATGCGTTCGCCGCGGCCGACCGTGAGATCGATATCGCGCAGCACGTGGAAATCGCCAAACCACTTGTTCAGGCCGGCGATGGTGACGATCGGATCAGCTTTCATGTCCCCATGAGTACCGCGCCGGGGTGATGCACACAACGTCCAATCCGGACCGGAAGAAGACACCGCCGCACGCGGATGACCATCGATTGCCAAAATTTTTCTCGGCAAACGTCCATTTTTGACGCAGGTTTAAAGCGGACCATCCTTGACCGACGGGCGGCGGGGCCTCAGTGGTGAAGCCCGCAATATCGAGCACATAAAATGTCGATCGTCGAAGCCGTCCGTTTTACCCTAGCGCCCGAGCCGCTATCGCCGATCGCTTTCGCGGCCTATGGCGACGTCGCGCAGCGACCGATCGATGCGCGCCGACGTTACCTGCCCGTATCGGCCGAGCGCAGCCAGGATGCCGCGACACCGGTGATGTGGATCAGCGCCGCGGCGCGCAGCGGCGCCCTGCCGATGCAATTGACGACGCTGGAGCGCCACCCGTTCTCGGCCCAGACCTTCGTCCCGCTCGGCGCCGAAAATTATCTGGCGATCGTTTGCGGTGCGGCGCCGGACGGCTCGCCCGACCTCGCGACGCTGCGCTGCTTTGTCGCCGGCGCCCATCAGGCGGTCACCTTTGCGCGCAATGTCTGGCATCATCCGATGACCGTATTGGGACCTGCGATGGAATTCGTGGTGGCAATGAATACCACCGGCCGCGACGATGACGACGTGTTCGTCAGCCTCGATGCCGAGGTACATGTCATCCTGCCAAACGAATAGAGCCGCGCCGATGCCTGCCCATGACGAACACCTCGCACGCGACTTTGTCGGCTACGGCCGCACACCGCCGCATCCGCAATGGCCCGGCGAGGCGCGAATCGCACTGAACTTCTGCATCAATTACGAGGAAGGCTCCGAGCCATCCTTTGCCGATGGCGACAATTTCACCGAGACCGCGCTGACCGAGGGCGGCGCCGGCGGCTTCGACGGCCGCGATCTGGCCGCCGAATCGATGTTCGAATATGGCAGCCGGATCGGCTTCTGGCGGGTGCTGCGCATGCTGTCGGAGCGCGGCATGACCGCCACGGTGATGGGCTGCGCGCTGGCGTTGGAACGCAACGACGAGGCCTGCGCCGCGATCCGCGAACTCGATTACGATGTCTGCGCGCATGGCTGGCGCTGGGAGCGCCATCAACTGCTCAGCGAGACCGACGAGCGCGAACGCATCCGCGGGACCATCGAGAGCCTGACGCGGACCATCGGCGCGCGGCCGCTCGGCTGGTATTGCCGCTACGGGCCCAGCCTCAACACCCGCCGCCTCGTCGTCGAGGAAGGCGGCTTTCTGTACGATTCCGACGCTTATAATGACGAGTTGCCGTACTGGACCAAAGTGCTGGGCCGACCGCATCTCGTGGTGCCGTATGGCCTCGCCAACAACGACGCCAAGTTCAGCCGCGGCGCGATGGCCACCGCCGACGACTTCTTTCATTATCTGCGCGATGCCTTCGACCTGCTCTATGCCGAAGGCGCCATTGCGCCGAAGATGATGTCGGTCGGGCTGCACACCCGAATCATCGGCCACCCCGGCCGCGCGATGGGACTACGGCGCTTCCTCGACCATGTCGCCCAGCATTCCAACGTGTGGGTCTGCCGCCGCGGCGATATCGCCCGGCACTGGCAGGCCACTCACCCCGCCCCGCTCTGATCATTGCCCAGCCCGAAAGGACACGACATGAAACTGAAATCCACGCTGCTTGCGCTGCTATTGTCAGCCACCGGCGCGACCGGCATCGCCATCGCGCAGGAAGCTGACCATCCCTCGGACAAGCCGCTGGTGGTCGCCTCCGACTTCGGCGTGGCGCCCTGGATGGTGCGCGGCGCCAATGGCCCGGAGGGCTTTGGCGCCGATCTGATCAACGAGATCGGCAAGGACCTCGGCCGTCCCAAGGTCGAGATCGTCGACATCAACTTTTCCGGGCTGTTCGCGGCTTT
>NZ_JANXTC010000188.1:0-24910 GCF_025356345.1 Tardiphaga sp. | reverse complement strand
CGAACCCGACACGCTCGCTGTCAAACACGGCTCGCAAATCTTCGCGGTTCGCTTGCGCCGACATCGGCGTGCGCGGCGATACACGTTGCGGATTCATCCAAGCGATCGCGAAGCGATCCTGACCATGCCGCCGCGGGGGACCTTGGCGGATGCGAAAGATTTCGCACAACGTCACGGCGGCTGGATTGCTGCGCGTCTCGGACGTCTGGCGAAGGCAGCTCCGTTTCAGACGCCACGAGAACGACAGCGACCCCGCCGAAGTGCACGAGCCCCACCGGCTCGACTGGTCGCGGATCATCAGCCGCGTCACCTTGACGTTCAGCGTCGTGGCGTAATGCGAGGACGCCTTCTGCAGGTCGGCACGCGCCTCGCGCTTGAGGAAGTCGTGGACGCGGCGATCGACATGCTCGGCCTCGCCGGCGACACAGAGAATCTTCTCGCCGCTGTCGCGCACCTCGGTCCACACCGTGCCGCGCGAACCGGCGCGGTGCACGATCTTGTGCGCGACGCCGCGCAGCGGCACCAGGGTTCCAGCCTGGAACGGCGCCGCCTTCGGCAAACGGCCGAGCCTGGCCGCGATCCAGCCGCCGTGGCGGGCGGCAAATTCCTTGGCATCGGCCAGCGTGCCGCGCGGCGGCATGGTCAGGATCGCCTCGCGATCGCTGGGATGAATGCGCAGCGTGTAGCGCCGCGCGCGGCGATGTCTTCGCAGTCGAACGGAGAAAATTTGCGAGCCGTGCTTGACGGCAAGCGTGTCGGGTTCAGCGGGGCGGCGATAAAGCAGTGCGCGAAAGGCCATGTCTAAAGATCCGGTCGTCAGGAGTTCGACCGGATTCTGCCATATCCGCCGCCATGGGAATTGCTCGGCTGAAAAACAAATCATTTGCCCAATATACGGGGCAAATTAACGTTTTGTCCCCCACAGGATGGGGCCCGGAACACGAATCAAGATTCAAATAAAGCCCGGAACCAAGCTTTATAATATGAATTCATCCTCATTTTTTAAAATGCTTGGGATATTGCTTTTCCGCTCCTGTTTTCAGGGGCTTACAAAGCACCGGGATCGAATCAAAAACGCCAATCACGCGGATACATCGGGCTTCGTGCATCGACTGCGTCACGACAGTCGATGCACGGAACTATAACTACTCCGCGGCGGCGGCACTGATCTTGGCGCTCGCAGCGTTGAGGTGGAAATCGCAAATGCGCGGCACGATTTCCGATTTGAAGCGCGAGCCGTTGAACACGCCGTAGTGGCCGACGCCCTTCTGCACATAATGCACACGACGATCATCGGGAATCGATGAGCACAGCGTGTGCGTCGCTTCGGTCTGGCCGAGGCCGGAGATGTCGTCGTTCTCGCCTTCCACCGTCATCAGCGCGACGTTGGTGATGACAGAGGGATCGACACGCTTGCCGTGATGCGTCATCTCGCCCTTCGGCAGCGAGTGCTTGACGAATACGGTGTCCACCGTCTGCAGGTAATATTCGGCGGTGAGGTCCATCACCGCCAGATATTCGTCGTAGAATTCACGATGCTTGTCGACCAGGTCGCCATCGCCCTTCACCAAATTCGCGAACAGCTTCTTGTGCGCGTCCATGTGGCGGTCGAGGTTCATGCTGATGAAGCCGTTGAGCTGCAAAAAGCCCGGATAGACGTCGCGCATCACGCCGGGATGCGGAAACGGCACCTTGGTGATGACGTTGCCGCGGAACCAGTCGATGCCCTTTTCGGCGGCGAGATTGTTCACCGCGGTCGGATTGCGCCGTGTGTCGATCGGCCCGCCCATCAGGGTCATGGACACCGGCACGAACAGATCGCCTTCGGCCTCCATGATCGAAACCGCGGCCAGCACCGGCACCGACGGCTGGCACACCGCGAGGATGTGGACGTTGCCGCCCAGCTCATGCAGCATCTCGATGACGTAATCGACATAGTCCTCGAGGTCGAAGCGCCCCTCGGACACCGGCACCATGCGGGCATCGGACCAGTCGGTGATATAGACCTCGTGGGTCGGCAGGAACGCCTCGACGGTGCCGCGCAGCAGCGTGGCATAGTGGCCGGACATCGGCGCCACGATCAGCAGGCGCGGCTGCGGGCTGCGCAGCGGGCGCGGATGCTGGCGATCGAAATACAGCAGCCGGCAGAACGGCTTTTCCCACACCGAACGAATCTCGATCGGAGTCCGCACGCCGTTGACCTCGGTGTCGTCGAGGCCCCATTCCGGCTTGCCGTAGCGGCGCGTGGTGCGTTCGAATAATTCGCAGCCGGCGGCGACGGACTTGCCGAACTCGGTGTTGGACAGCGGATTGAACGGATTCTGGAACATCATCTTGGTGGCATCGCTCATCATCCGCGCCGGATTGAGCGACGCGCGGACCATCTCATGCATCCAGTACATCGGCGTCGTCAGGGCCGGACTTACTTCCGACGGCAAGGCCGGCGGCCTGCCAAATTCACCGATCGGCATTTTGTCTCCCAAGGCTGTTTCAGCTTAAGATAGTGGGGGCTGCATAAGAAAGCGTCAATGCGAGGATCGCATGGCTGACGTAACCGCGGCGCCGGACAGCGGCTTATCCCGGCAATTCCGCCTATTCGCCGCCGGAGACCAGCGAGCCGACCCGGCGGGCGCTGTTCAACAGCCCAAGAAATATCGCGAATGACAGGATAAACATCACGGCATTGATGGCCAGCGCGGCCAGCATCAGGTCAACACGGAACGTATGGTCGAACAGCAATGCGCGCATGGCCTCGAACACATAGGTTGGCGGCAGCATCCAGGCGACATATTGCAGCCAGCCCGGCAGCACGCTCACCGGATAATACACGCAGGTCAGCGGCATCAGGCCGAACATCAGAGTCCAGACGATGCTCTCGGCACCCAGCCCGTTGCGCAGCACCAGGCCGGAGACGAAGATACCAATCGACCAGCTGGTGAAGATCAGATTGCAGAACAACGCGATCAGCGGCAGGCCGAGCGTGAAAAGGTTGAACTTGAAGAACACCAGCGCCAGCAGCACCATCGGGACGATGCCGATGGCCAGCCGGATCAGACTCATGATCATCAGCGAGATCAGGACCTCGATCGGCTTCAGCGGGCTCATCATCAGATTGCCGAGGTTGCGCGCCCACATCTCCTCGAGAAACGAAATCGAGAAGCCGAGCTGGCCGCGAAACAGGATGTCCCACAGGATCACCGCGCCGATCAGCGTGCCGCCGGCCTGGGCGAAAAAGCCGGCATTCTGCGAAATGTAGCTCTGCAAGAAGCCCCAGGTAATGATCTGCAGCGCCGGCCAGTAGACCAGTTCGAGCATCCGCGGCCAGGACGACACCAGCAGGTACCAGTAGCGCAGCACCATCGCATACACGCGGTGCATGGCGATGCCACGATAGGGGGCGGTCAGGTTCATGGGGCGCGCTCGCGGCCGCGCGCGACGTCGAGAAATACTTCTTCCAGCGTCGCGCGGTTATAACGGATCAGGATGTTCTCCGGACTGTCGTCATCCTCGATGCGGCCGGTCTTCATGATGATGACGCGGTCGCACAGGCGCTCGACTTCCAGCATGTTGTGCGAGGCCAGCAGGATGGTGGCGTTGTGCGTCTTGCGATAGGTCTCCAGATGCTGCCGGATCCAGTCCGCGGTGTCGGGATCCAGCGAGGCCGTGGGCTCGTCGAGCAGCAGCAGTTCCGGCTCGTTGATCAGCGCCTTGGCGAGCGCGACCCGGGTCTTCTGGCCGGCCGACAGCTTGCCGCTGGCACGATCAAGGAAACCGGTGAGGTCGAGGTCGCTGGCCAGTTGCGCGATACGCTCGCCGAGATGCTTCACCGCGTAGAGCCGGCCAAACACCGTCAGGTTCTGCCGCACCGTCAGCCGCATCGGCATGTCGACATAGGGGCTCTCGAAATTGATCCGGCCGAGCACCTCGGCGCTTTGCGCCGGCATCTCGCAACCCAGCACCGAGACGCGGCCGGACGTCGGTAGCACCAGCCCCATGATCATCGCGATCGTGGTGGTCTTGCCGGCGCCGTTGCCGCCGAGCAGCCCGGTGATGCTGCCGCGCGCGATCGTGAACGAAATGTCATCGACGGCGCGGGTGGTCTTGTAGAGTTTGACGAGACGCGCGACCTTGATCGCCGCGGAGGTTTCCGCGCCAATGGCAGCTACAGCACGTGACTTGTCGATCTCGATTGTCATATCCGCCGTTCCTAGCGGCTTGAGGCCCAGCAATGCAAGCCTTCGACCTATCAGGGACCTGTCAGGCTGTCGCCGTAAGTCCCCGGATTTGTGGTCAGCCGATCCGGGGGCTAATGTCCGCGACATGACTGATATCGCCGCCTCCGACTTTCGCCACCCGCGCCGCTACGTACGGCTCGACACGATCTTGCGGCTGCGCTGGCTGGCCGCGCTCGGCCAGCTCGCGGCGATCTTCATCGTGGTGCAGGGCCTTGAATTCGACGTCGAGATCGTGCCCTGCCTCACCATCATCGGGGTGTCGGCGGCGCTCAACCTCGTGCTGCAGACGATCTTCAACCCGGTGCACCGGCTGGAACCGCGTTATGCCGCGGCGCTGCTGGCGCTCAACATCGCCGAGCTGGCCTGCCTGCTGTTCTTCACCGGCGGGCTGCAGAATCCGTTCTCGTTCCTGTTTCTGGCGCCGGTGCTGATTTCGGCAACCGCTTTGCCGACGCGGCTGACCATCGCGCTCGGCATCTTCGCGGCGACCAGCGCCACCGCGCTGGCGTTCTTTCATTTACCGCTACCGTGGGATTCGACGGAGCCGCTGGTGCTGCCGCAGATCTATCTGTTCGGCGTCTGGCTTTCGATCCTGACCGCGATCGGCGTCACCAGCCTGTACGCTTTTCAGGTCACCGAGGAGGCGCGGAAGCTGTCCGATGCGCTGGCGGCGACCGAACTGGTGCTGACCCGGGAGCAGCATCTGACCCAGATCGATGGCCTCGCCGCCGCCGCCGCGCATGAGCTCGGCACGCCGCTGTCGACCATCTTCCTGATTTCGCGCGAGCTGGAAAAATCGGCGCACGACCACCCCGAGATTGTCGATGACCTCCGGACGCTGCGCGAACAGGCGCAGCGCTGCCGCGAAATCCTGTCCAAGATCACGCAGCTGAATTCGAGCGGCGCGCCATTCGACCGGATGCGGCTGTCGGCGATCATCGAGGAAGCCGTGGCCCCCCATCGCGATTTTGGCATCAGCATCAAGACCCGGATCGCCGTCGCCAGCGCTGCCGAGCCGGTCAGCATGCGCAATGCGGCGATCCTCTATGGCGTCGGCAACATTCTCGAGAACGCCGTCGATTTCGCCCGTGAGATGGTCGAGGTCAATGCGTGGTGGAATGCCGACAGCGTCGTGATCTCGATTTCCGACGATGGACCGGGCATTCCACCGGACCTGCTGAAGCGGATCGGCGAACCGTATCTGTCGCGGCGGCGCAGCAGCGAGGACGGCGGCGAACATACCGGGCTCGGGCTTGGCGTGTTCATTGCCCGCACGCTGCTGGAGCGCACCGGCGCCAAGGTCACCTTTACCAATCGCGTGTTCCCCGACCACGGCGCCGTGGTGCAGATCGCCTGGCCGCGCGAAAGCTTCGAGACCACCGAGCGGTTCATCGAAACCTGATCAGACAATGTGACTGGACAACACGGCGCGTTGCGCGGCCCGCCGCTTGGCCACTCCCGCCACGATGAGAAAGCCGAGCCCGAGAACCACCGGCGGAAACACCACCGTGTTGACGGTCGACCAGCCATAATGCGCCAGTAACTGCCCGGACGCGAACGACCCCACCGCCATCACGCCGAACACCAGGAAATCGTTGAAGGCCTGCACCTTGTTGCGTTCCTGCGGCCGATGGCTTTCCAGCACCAGCGCCGAGGCGCCGATGAAGCCGAAATTCCAGCCGACGCCGAGCACGACGAGGCCGACCCAGAAATGCATCGCGGTGATGCCGGACAGGCCGATGATCGCCGCCACGGCTTCCAGCGCCAGGCCGACGGCGACGACACGCGGCGCACCGAAGCGGACGATCAGCGATCCCGTGAAGAAGCTCGGCCCGTACATCGCCACCACGTGCCACTGAATGCCGAAATTGGAATCGCTGAGGCTGAGCCCGCACATCTGCATCGCCAGCGGCGCCGACGTCATCACCAGGTTCATCATCGAATAGGACACCACGCCGCAGATCGCCGCCGCGACGAAGCGCGGCTGCCGGACGATCTCCAGCAGGGGGCGGCCGCCGGTCATGTCCGCGGGTGCCGGCTTCGGCGCATCGACGGTCGCCAGCAGCGCCATCGCGATCAACGCCACGATGGCCTGCGCCGCAAAGCTGCAGGCGAACAGGTAGGGCGGCCAGACGTCCATGGTCCACTGCACCAATTGCGGCCCGAGCACGCCGGCGAATACGCCGCCCGCCATCACCCAGGACACGGCCTTCGGCCGATAGGCGGCGCTGGCGCCGTCCGCCGCGGCGAAGCGATAGGATTGCGCGACGGCGCCGTACAGGCCGCCGAAAAAGGTGGCGCAGCAGAACAGCGCGAACGAGCCCTCGAGAATCGCGATGGCTCCGAGCACGCCGCACAGCGCGCCGGCGCCGCTGCCGAGGATGAAAGCGACGCGACGGCCATAGGCCCGCGAGATGATGCCGACCGGCAGGGTGCCGCAGGCGAGGCCGACGACATAGACGGAGATTGGCACGGTGGCGAGCGACACGCTGGGCGCCAGCGTCGCGCCGACAATGGCGCCGGT
Organism: Tardiphaga sp.; assembly: GCF_025356345.1. Lineage (GTDB taxonomy): Bacteria > Pseudomonadota > Alphaproteobacteria > Rhizobiales > Xanthobacteraceae > Tardiphaga. The sequence continues at coordinate 18,151 of NZ_JANXTC010000188.1, read as the reverse complement.
GGCGAAAATAACCGCTGAATTGGCGCCGCCCAGCGCCTGCGCCGCGGCTAGCCGCCACACAGTGGCACGCGCCCGGACGTCATCGGCGGTGTCGCGACTGGTGCTGATGGTCATTGATTTCCGCCCCGGCTCGGCCCGGTGCTCGCCGGGCCTGTCATTTCGCGCGGACTATGACCGGCGCTTGCTGGTCGATCAACATGTACCAGCGCAAACGCCCCATGCAGGCGGCGCTACCTAACGGGCTGCCGCGCCAGGCTGAGCAACAGATTGTTGGCCGGCATCTCAACCACGTCGACCAGCGTGAGGCCGACGCGTGCCGCGACGCGTTCGAGCTCCGCGACGTCACGCACGCCCCAGTCCGGATTGCCGCTCCGCAAGCTGGTGTCGAACAGCGCATTGCTCACGGCGGTGTGCTGCCCGTTGCGCTTGAACGGGCCGTAGATGAACAGCTGGCCATCCGGTCGCAGATAGTTTGACGCGCCTTCAATCAGGCCTTCAGCCACCTGCCACGGCGCGATGTGCACCACATTGGCGCAGAACACTGCCAGCAAGGCGGTCGGTCCACTGCCGTCCTGCATCTGCGCGCACCAGGCGGGATCGGTGAGATCGATGCGCAACGGCGGGCGGACGTTGTCGCGCCGCGCATGCGCGGTCCAGGCGGCGATGCTCTTCAAATGCGCTTCGTTGAGATCGCTCGGCCACCAGGTGATATCCGGACAACGGCTGGCGAAATCGACAACATGCTGGCCGGTGCCGCTGCCGACCTCGACGACGTCGCCAGCCCTGCCGTCCAGAAACGGCGCCAGCGCGGCCCAGATGGCCTCATGGTTGCGGTGAAACGCCGCCGCGTCGAGCCGGCCGTCAGCTTCGACATTTCGGCCGTCCTTGCCGAATTCCACAACATATTCCGCCAAATCCAGTCTCCGGATCACGTCATCATGCTGGCATCATGGCGCCGCCGCGCAAGGCGACCATGCGTCGCCTCTGTCGTCTAGCAGGAATGAACGTGCCAATCATGTCATCCGCGCTGGCGCGAGGAAAAAAGCGGATGGTACGTTGTCACGAAGGATTAATCATTGACACATAACCCTACAAAAATACCTTCAGAACTGCCACCAGACTTCAACAGGACCATATGATGAAGCTTTCACTAACTGCGGCGCATGCCGCGCTGGCCATCTCCCTGCTGGTCGGCGCGTTGCCGCCGGTCCATGCCCAGACCGCCGCTCCCGCTACGGCGCCAGCCGCGCCCGAATCGGGCGGGCCGGTCGATCCGGCAAAAATCCAGGAACTGGTGATCGCCAACCACGTACTCACCGACCTCAATGTCATCGACGGGTTCGGCCACATCAGCATGCGGCATCCCGGCAATCCGAACCGTTATCTGCTGAGTCGCTCGGTGGCGCCGGCGCTGGTCACGGCGGATGACATCATGGAATATGATCTGGCTTCCAATCCGGTCGACGCCAAAGGCCGCAACAGCTTCTTCGAGCGATACATTCACGGCGAGATCTACAAGGCCCGGCCGGACGTGATGGCCGTGATCCATACCCACTCGCTGGGCGTGATCCCGTTTGGGATCGGCGGCGTGCCGCTGCGTCCGGTGTTCCTGCTCGGCGCCTTCCTGTCGCCCAGCGTGCCGGTGTTCGATATCCGCAAGGCCGCGGGCCAGACCAACATGCTGGTCGGCACCCCCGATCTCGGCAAGTCGCTGGCATCGACGCTGGGCAGCCGCAGCGTCGCGCTGCTGCGCGGCCATGGCAGCGTCGTCGTCGCCTCGACCGTGCCGATGGCGGTGTTCCGTGCCTATTACAGCAACGTCAACGCGTCGCTGCAGTCGCAGGCGATGGCGCTGGGCGGCAAGGTCAACTACATGGAGCCGGAAGAGAGCCAGAAGACGCTGGCCACGATCGAGAACATCCACGGCCGTGCCTGGGACCTGTGGAAACGCGCAGCGTTGGAAAAAATGACGGCGAAGTAATCGTCGAGGTCCGGGTCCGCGTGTTCAGTGCACGCGGACCTCGATATCGTCATAGCCCTTGATGCGATACACGATCACCGAGATCATCCAGCTCAGGATGAAGATCGCGATGATGAGATAGCCGAGCGCGCCAAAATTTTCGTTGAGCATCTCGATGGCGTGCCAGAAGCCACCGGTGAGATCGAGCTTGCGGCCGATCAGGCCGAGCGCCTCGACGCTGCCAATTACCAGCGCGACGATCACCGACACCAGCGTGATGATCATGTTGTAATACAGCTTGCGGATCGGCTTGATGAAGGCCCAGCCATAGGCGCGCACCATCAGCACCGCGTCGGTGGTGTCGACCAGCGACATGCCGGCGGTGAACAGCGCCGGAAACACCAGGATTGACCACATCGACATGCCCTCGGCGCCTTGCGCCGCCGAAATGCCGAGCAGCGCGATTTCCGTCGCGGTATCGAAGCCGAGTCCGAACAGGATGCCGAGCGGATACATGTGCCAGCTCTTCGAGATGATCCCGAACAGCGAACGCAGCGCGCGGCCAACGATGCCGCGCTGCGCCAGCAGCGCATTGAGATCTTCCTCGATGAAGCGTTCGCCGCGTTTCACCGCCCGGAACAGCCGGTATACCGAGATCAGGATCACGATATTGGCCGCCGCGACGATCAGCAGGAAGAACGCCGAGACGCCGGTGCCGATCAGACCGCCGACTTCGCGAAACCCCTCGAATTTCGAATGCAGCGCCGACACCGCCAGCGCGACAAACAACGAAGCCACGACCACGACCGTGGAATGGCCGAGCGCAAAGAAGAAGCCCACCGAGATCGGCCGCTTGCCGGACTGCATCAGCTTGCGGGTCACATTGTCGATGGCGGCGATGTGGTCGGCGTCGACCGCATGGCGCAGTCCGAACGTATAGGCCAGCAGCGCGGTGCCGAGCAGCACCGGCTGGTCGCGAAACGCGATCAGCGCCCACAGCCAGGCCAGCACGTTGGCCGGTATCAGGATGGCATAAATGGTGAAGATACGGCCGCGCAGATTGTCGGCGCCGTCGTCAAAAAGCGTGCGGATCATTGCGGGGTAAGGTCCGTGTTTTCAGTGGTATTGTCTCAGGATCACCGCGGCCGCGCAACACAACCGCCGATGCGCTTGACCTGCCGTCAAGGCCCGGCGCTTAACCGCGACATAGGTTAAATAACCCTCAAAATGGCCCTTGGGGTGCCTTTGCCGGGATGTTTCTGATAGGAATGCCCCAGCAATAGCCGAAGCGTACGCCGCACGGCCAAATTCGAGGCACGCATGGACACCGAACCGGAACCGAAGACCCCCGCCGAGATGAAGGAAATCCGGCTGAATCGCAAGATCGCGCAGGAGACCGAAGGCATCAAGGCGATGGCGGACATCGCCGCGGCCGATATCGCGATCCGCAAACGCACCGAAAGCCTGCGCGCGGAGCGGCTGGCCCGCGAAGCCGAGGCGCTCAGCAATCCGCCCGAGCCCAAAGCCAAGCCGGCCAAGAAAAAGAAAGTGACCTGATGGCGAAGGATGAAGGCAAATCCGGCAAGGCCGAGCGCGACGCTGCGTCCAGGGCCGTCATCGACAACATGGCGAAGCTGAAAGCGCAACGCCTGGCTCGTGAGGCGCTGGCGCCACCGATCGCCGCGGTCAAGAAAAAGGTCGCCAAGACTGGCGCCGGCAAGACCGTCGCAGGCAAGAAGACTGTCGAGAAATCGCCGGCGCTCGCCGCCTGGCTGGCCGGACAGCAGAGCGGCGGACGCCGGACCTGAACGCGGATGGTTAGACGGCCTCCGCCGCGGTGGGGGCCGGCCATTCGATCATGGTGCGGGTCTTGGTCGCGGAATCATAGACCTGGATCTGCAGCATCTGATAGGCGTTCTTCAGCTTCATGCCGGCTTCTTCCGCGGCTTCGACGGTGTCGTGATGCGACTTGAAATGGCCGTCGACGACGATCGAATAGCCTTCGGTCGGCGCGCGGTCGGCGCGAACGATCTTGCGGGGCTGCGGTTCGTCCATTTCGATCTTCGGCTTTTTCATCGTCGCTCCGGGAGTTCGGTGATGTGGGTTCGCCCCCGTTTACACGGAACGGCGAAAAAAGGCAGGCTCAATCGCGGGATCTTGCCACTATCGGCGGCAATGACGGTCAGATTGAGGTCGATTCGCGCGATCCGGACAAGAAACGCGCGATGAAGGCGCCGCCATCCCGCCCCTGCCTTGGCGACCTGCTCCGATTGCAACGGCTGCATGCGGCAACATTCGTGGACAGACCGCGCCGGCAGCCCTACGGCTAGCGCCTCAACAAGACGCGACAAGAGCACGGGTGGAAACTGCCATGGTCGATATTCCGGCCGCCACACATCACGTCCAAGGGGATTCGGCGCTGCGCACCCTCGGCGCGATCTCGACCGCGCACTGGGTCAGCCACTTTCATATTTTCGTACTGCCGATGCTGTTCCCGTTCCTGAAGGAACGGCTCGGAGTCAGCTATATCGACCTCGGTTTCGCACTCACTTTGTTCGCCGTGGTGTCCGGCCTGACCCAAGCGCCGATCGGCTATCTGGTCGACCGCATCGGCGCGCGAAAGATCCTGATCGTCGGCATGACGCTGGGCAGCGCCGCGCTGATCGGACTCGGCCTGTCGTTGAGCTATCCCTCGCTGATCGTCTGCGCCGCGCTGCTCGGCCTCGCCAACAGTGTCTATCATCCGGCCGACTACGCGATCCTGTCCGCCCATATGGACGAGACACGGATGGGCCGGGCGTTCTCGATCCACAGCTTCGCCGGCTTTGTCGGCGGCGCGGTGGCACCCGCCATCATGGCGGCGCTGGTCGCCGGCGTTGGCGGCCAAAGCGCGCTGATCGTGGCTGGCGTGATCGGACTGGCCGTGGTGCTGATGCTGATCGTGATCGGGATACCCGATGCCGGCGCGATCCATTCGCGCAACATGGACGGCGCGCCGGCGGCCAAGGTCAGCATGCTGACGCCGGCGATCCTGCTGCTGACGGTGTTCTTCACGCTACTCAGCCTATCGCAAAACGGCATCAACAGTTTCGGCATCGTGGCGATGATGACCGGTTATGGCAGTTCGTTTTCGGCGGCGAATATCGCGCTGACCGGCTATCTCGGCTGTAGCGCGATCGGCGTGCTGGTCGGCGGCGTGCTGGCCGACCGTACCGAGCGCCACAGCCAGATCGCGGCGGGATGCTTTGCGATCAATGCCGCGATCGTGTTCACGATCGCCTCGGTGACGCTGCCGGCGCTGGCGCTGACCCTCACGATGGCGCTGGCCGGATTTCTCAGCGGCGTCATCGTACCCTCGCGTGACATGCTGGTGCGCAACGCCGCGCCACCCGGCGCCGCCGGCCGCACCTTCGGCATCGTCTCCACCGGCTTCAATTTCGGCGGCATTCTCAGCCCGCTGCTGTTCGGCTGGCTGATGGACCACGCGCTGCCGGGCTGGGTGTTCGGCGTCTCGGCCGGCTTCATGGCGGCGACGGTGCTACTGGCGCTGGTATCGGAACGCAAGCCGACATTCGTATCCGGAACAGTGTCCGCCAGCCGGCGCTGATCCGTTGGCGCTCAAGGGGACCAAGGACGTCCTTCCGGTTGGTCGCCGCGACGCCCACATTCTGCTAGACCCTCCGATCATGCTCATCGTCCGCCGCCTCACCAAATCCTATCGCTCCGCCCAGGAACAAGTCGCCGTGCTACGCGGCGTCGATCTCGACGTCGCCGCCGGCGAGAGCGTGGCGCTGACCGGCGAATCCGGCAGTGGCAAGAGCACGCTGCTGCATCTGATCGCCGGGCTCGACGCCGCCGACAGCGGTGAGGTCAAGCTCGAGGACGTGCTGATTTCGGGAATGCCGGATGCGGCCCGCGCCGAGTTGCGGCGCGACCGCCTCGGGCTGGTGTTCCAGCAATTCAATTTGATCCCCAGCCTCAGCGTGGCCGACAATCTCGCCTTCCAGTCGCGCATCGCCGGCAAGCATGATGCGGTCTGGCAGAGCGAACTGATCGAGCGGCTCGGCCTCGCCGCGCTGCTGAAGCGCTACCCCGAACAGCTGTCCGGCGGCCAGCAGCAGCGCGTTGCCATCGGCCGCGCGCTGGCCTCGAAGCCGCTGCTGCTGCTCGCCGACGAGCCGACCGGCAATCTCGACGAGGAAACCGCGGACAATGTGCTCAGCCTGGCCCGCGATCTGGTCGCGCGCACCGGCTGCGGATTCCTGATGGTGACGCATAGCGCTCGTCTTGCCGCCACGCTGGACCGACAGGTCCAGTTGCATGCCGGCCTGATCCGGTGAAACGCGGGCTGTGGGTTCTCGCGGTGCTGCTGAGCCATTGGCGCCGGCACCCAATGCAACTGGCCACGCTGCTGGTCGGGCTGATCGCGGCGACGGCGCTGTGGAGCGGCGTGCAGGCGCTGAACCAGCAGGCCCGGACCAGCTATGACCGCGCGGCGGCGACGTTCGGCGGGGCGCGCACCGCGATGCTGGTGAGCCGAGACGGGTCGGCGTTTTCGCAACAGCTTTTCGTCGATCTACGCCGCGCCGGCTGGCCGGTATCGCCGATCCTGGAAGGCCGGGTACCGATCGAGGGCCGGATGGTGCGGCTGCTCGGCATCGAGCCGGTGACGTTGCCAGTGGAAGCGAGCGCCACCGCGGAGATCGGCAAGGCCGGGGTGCAGGGCTTCATCACGCCGCCCGGCCAGACCTTGCTGGCACCGGAGACCCTGGCGGAGCTTGGCCTCGCCGAGGGCGCGACGCCTTCGATCGAGGGCGCGCGCCATCTGCCGCCGCTGCGGGTGCAGCCGCAACTGGTGCAGGGCGTGCTGGTGGTCGATATCGGCATTGCGCAACAGCTGCTGAAAATGCCCGGACAGATCACGCGGCTGCTGATCGGCAAGACCAGCGGCCCGCGCGCGGCGCTGGAAACGGTGACGGATCAATTGCGGCTGGTCGAGCCCGACGCCGAAACCGATCTCGAACGTCTCACCGACAGTTTTCATCTCAACCTCACCGCCTTCGGGCTGCTGTCGTTCTTCGTCGGCCTGTTCATCGTCAATTCGGCGATCGGGCTCGGCTTCGAGCAGCGCCGGCCGATGCTGCGCACGCTGCGCGCCTGCGGCGTGTCAGCGCGACTACTCAACACCGTGCTGCTGATCGAGCTGGTGTCGATTGCCATCGTGGCCGGGCTGGTCGGTCTGGTGTGCGGCTATTTCATCGCGGCGTCGCTGTTGCCCGATGTCGCGGCCAGCCTGCGCGGCCTGTACGGCGCGACGATTCCGGGGCAACTGACGCTGAAGCCGGAATGGTGGCTGGCCGGGCTGGCGATCAGCATCCTCGGCGCGCTCGCCGCGGCGACGTCGAGCCTGCTCAAGGCGGTGCGGCTGCCCTTGCTGGCGGCGGCGCAATTTTATGCGTGGCAGCAGGCCCAGGGCTGCTGGCTGACACTGCAAGGCAGCTTCGCTGCCATCATCCTGGTCGGCGCGACCGGCGTGCTATGGCTCGGCGATTCGCTGATCGCGGGCTTCGTGGTGCTCGCCGCGCTGATGGTCGGCGCGGCGCTGGCGCTGCCGGTGATCCTGGGGATCGTGCTGGCGCTCGGCGAGCGCAGCACAAGGCGGCCGCTGGCAAAATGGTTCTGGGCTGACAGCCGACTACAGCTTTCCGGCCTGTCGCTCGCACTGATGGCGCTGCTGCTGGCGCTGGCCGTCAATGTCGGCGTCGGCACCATGGTGGAAAGTTTCAGCCGCACCTTTACCGGCTGGCTCGACGGCCGGCTGGCGGCGGAGATCTACCTCAACGCATCGAGCGAAAAGCAGGCGCTGGAGATCACGGACTGGCTGAAATCGCGCAACGACGTACAAGCGGTGCTGCCGGGCAGCCGCGCCGACGTACCACTCGACGGATTGCCAGTGGAAGTGCTCGGCTTCGCCGACCACGCCACCTATCGCCAGCAATGGCCGCTGCTGGAAGCGACGGCTGATGCCTGGGACCGGGTGCGCGGCGGCAATGCCGCGCTGATCAGCGAGCAGTTGTCGCGGCGACTAAGGCTGGGCGTCGGCGATCACCTCAATGTGCCCGCGCCGTCGGGGAGCTGGTCACTCGACGTGGTCGCGATCTATGCCGACTATGGCAATCCGAAGGGACAGCTCGGCGTCGCCATCGATGCGCTGACAACACGCTTCCCGGACATTTCGCAAACCCGGATGGGGCTGCGCGTCGCGCCCGCCGCCGTGCCGGCGCTGATGGCCGCGATCCAAGGCCGATTTGGCCTCGACGGCGGCAACCTCGCGGACCAGGCCACGGTGAAGGCGGAATCGCTGCGGATCTTCAACCGCACCTTCGCGGTGACTGCGGCACTGAACGGCTTTACGCTTGGCGTCGCCGGGGTGGCACTGCTGACCAGCCTGCTGACGCTGAGCAATTCGCGGCTGCCGCAACTGGCGCCGCTATGGGCGATCGGCATCACGCGACGGCGGCTGGCGGCGATCGAACTGCTGAAGACGCTGTCGGTGGCGCTGCTGACCGCGCTGCTGGCGCTGCCGCTCGGCCTGCTGGTGGCGTGGTGCCTGATCGCCGTGGTCAATGTGAAGGCGTTCGGCTGGCGGCTGCCGTTCCACGTCTTTCCGCTGCAGCTGATCCAGTTGCTCGGCGTCGCCATGCTGGCGTCGCTGCTGGCCGCGCTGCTGCCGATCCTGAAACTGCTGCGGATGCAGCCGGCGAAACTGGTGAAGGTGTTTGCCGATGAGCGGTAGCGCTCCCACACGACGCGGCTTTGTCGGCGGGCTGGCACTGCTTGGCCTCGGCGCGCCGCGCGCGCTGGCGCAGGGATTTGCCGGACTCGGCCGCGACGCCGACGGATTTGCCACCGTGACGCCCGGCCGCGCCCTCACCTTCCCCGCCGATCACGGCCCGCATCCCGACTTCCGCATTGAATGGTGGTACCTCACCGCCAATCTGGTCGATGCCGCCGGCGCCGCCTTTGGCGCGCAATGGACGCTGTTTCGCCAGGCGATGGCACCCGGCGCGCAACGCGAGGGCTGGGCCAACCCGCAGATCTGGATGGGCCACGCTGCGGCGACCTCGGCGACCGTGCATCGTTATGCCGAAGCTTTCGCGCGCGGCGGCATTGGGCAGGCCGGCGTCACCGCGATGCCATTCCGCGCCTGGATCGATGCGTGGGAGTTGCGCGGGCTAGACGGCTTCAGCGAGGCGACCGTCGCGCCGCTGCGGGTGTCCGCCGCGGGCGCGGAGTTCAGCTACGATCTGCGTCTGGATACGCCGCAGCCGCTGGTGCCGCAGGGCGACGCCGGCTACAGCAAGAAATCCGAACGCGGCCAGGCGTCGTATTATTACAGCCAGCCCTGGTTCGTCGCGCAGGGCTCGCTCACGCTGGATGGTCGACAAATCGCGGTGACCGGGCGCGCCTGGATGGACCGTGAATTCTCCAGCCAGCCGCTGTCGTCGGACCAGACCGGCTGGGACTGGTTCTCACTGCATCTGGCCAGCGGCGGCAAGTTGATGTTGTTCCGGCTGCGCCAGAAAGACGGCCAAAACTATTTTTCCGGCAACTGGATTTCGCCGGACGGCCGCTCCGAACAGATCGCATCCGGCGCGATCGCCATGACGCCGACGGCGTTCACGGAGGTCGGCGGTCGCCGGATTCCAACCTCCTGGAACGTCGGCATCGCCTCGCGCGGCTTGCAGATCCAGACCACGCCGCTCAATCCACAGGCGTGGATGGCGACCAGCTTTCCCTATTGGGAAGGACCGATCGCCTTCACCGGCAGCCAGCAAGGCGTCGGTTATCTGGAAATGACGGGGTATTGAGGCTTCGGATGAACGTCTTGCCCCGGACGCGATGCGATACGCAGTATCGCTTCGCAGAGCCGGGACCGTCGCACCCGCTGGCGGTCCTGGCGGTCCCGGCTCCGCGGAGCGGCATCAGAATGCCGCACCGCGCTTGGGACACGGAAGAGTTCGCCGCTTACTTCGTCAGCGGGCAGCCGCTTTCGGCCGCCGTCGGATAGGCCTTGGCGCCGGGCACGGTGGCGAGCATCTTGTAGTAGTCCCAGGGCTTCTTGGAATCCGACGGCTTCTTGACCTCGAACAGATAGAGATCCTTCACCATCCGGCCATTGGCCAGCACCTTGCCGCCCTGCGCGAAGACGTCATCGACGGGCAGCTCCTTGAGCTTTTTGGCCACCGCATCGGAATCCTTGGTACCGGCCGCCTTCACCGCCTTCAGATAGGACAGCGTCGACGAATAGGTGCCGGCCTGGATCATGTTCGGCATCCGCTGCGCCCGCTGGAAGAAGCGCTCGGAAAATTCGCGCGATTTGTCGTCGCGGTCCCAGTAGAACGATTCCGTCAGCACCAGGCCCTGCGCCGCCTGCAGGCCGAGCCCGTTCACCTCAGACAGGGTCATCAGCAATCCGGCGAGCTTCTGGCCACCGGCGACAATGCCGAATTCCGCGGCCTGCTTCACCGCATTGGTAGTATCGAGCCCGGCATTCGCGAGGCCGATCACCTTGGCCTTGGAGGCCTGCGCCTGCAGCAAGAATGAGGAGAAGTCCGATGAATTCAGCGGATGCCGGACGGCACCGAGCACCTTGCCGCCCTTGGCCTTGACGATATCGCCAGTGTCTTTCTCCAGCGAATAGCCGAACGCATAATCGGCGGTGAGAAAGAACCAGGTATCGCCGCCGGCTTCGGTCAGCGCCCCGCCGGTGCCGACGCCGAGCGCGCGGGTGTCGAACGACCAGTGGAAACCATAGGCCGTGCAGGCATCGCCGGTGATCCGTGACGAGGCCGCGCCGACCACAATGTCGATTTTCTTTTGCTGCTGCGACAATTCCTGCACCGCCAGCGCCACCGACGACGTCGTCAATTCGGTGATCATGTCGACGCCTTCGACGTCGTACCAGCGACGCGCGATGCTGACGGCGAGATCGGGCTTGTTCTGATGGTCGGCGGTGACGAGTTCGATCTTGTGGCCGAGTACTTCGCCGCCAAAATCCTCGATCGCCATCTTGGCGGCCTCGATGGAACCCTTGCCGCCGTAATCGGCATAGACACCGGACTGGTCGTTGAGAATGCCGATCTTGACGCCCTGTGCCAGAGCGGGTGCTGCGACCAACAGGCTGCAAGCGGCGACAGCCGATGACAAGTGCCGGAACTTCATAGAATAGCCTCCCGATGTTTTTATGTTGACGGGAAGCTATTTTAGAACGGCGCGGATGCCCAGCTAATCTTTGGGATGAGGACAGGAGACAATCGAACGTCGCCCTATCAGTCGTCGTCCCCGCGCAAGCGGGGATCCATGGCCTCCGAGTTCATAATCGCGGAACGGCATCTGTCCCACGACAAAATTCGTCACGGCGTATGGTTCCCCGCCTGCGCGGGGACGACGCGTGGAGAGGACGTGGCGCGAACGACTACATTCCCCGCAGCACCAGACGGTTCAGCCTTGCCGCGAACGCGGCCGGATCTTCCGGCAGTTCACCATCGAGGATCTGCGCCTGTTCCAGCAACAGGAACGACAGATCCGCGGCGTCGCCGCCGGCGGCCTTGTCGGCGGTGGCGATACGGGCCACCAGCGGATGCCGCGGATTGATCTCGAGGATCGGCTTGGTAACGCTGCCGCGATTCTGCATCGCCAGCATGCGCTCCAGCTCGCGGTCCGGGCCATGGCCGCCGGCCACCAGGCACGACGCCGAAGTAGTCAGACGCGTCGAGACCTTGACGTCGGAGACGCGCTGGCCGAGCGCTTCCTTGATGACCGCGATGGTCGTGGCTTCATCGGTCTCCGGCGTCGTCTCGTCCTTGGCCCCTTCATCGATGCGCGGGATCAGATCGAGATTGAGATCGCCCTGGCTCAGCGACTTCAGCGGTTTGCCGTCGAAATCGAGCGGCGTCGAGGTCCAGAACGCATCGACCGGATCGGTCAGCAGCAGCACCTCGATGCCGCGCGACTTCGCCGCTTCCAGCTTCGGATTTGATTTCAGCCGCTCGATGCTGTCGCCGGCGAGGTAATAGATCTCGGTCTGGTTCGGCTTCAGCTCGGCGACGTATTGCTTCAGCGAACGCTTCTCGCCCGTCGTGCTGGTGAAGCGCGTCAGTGCCAGCAGCTTCTCCCGGCGCTCGTAGTCCTCGTAGATGCCTTCCTTCAGAACCGGACCAAAGGCGTCCCAGATCTTTGCAAAGGCTTCCGGCTCCTTGTCGCTCATGCTCTCCAGTTCGCCGACCACGCGGGTGGCGACGGCCTTGCGGATCTGCGCCAGCTGCGGATTGTTCTGCAGCATCTCGCGCGACAGATTGAGCGGCAGGTCCTCGGCATCGATCACGCCGCGGATGAAGCGCAGATAGGTCGGCAGCAGGTCGGCATCGTCGGTGATGAAGACGCGACGGACATACAGCTTGACCTTGCCTTTTCGCGACGGCTCGAACAGGTCGAACGGTTTCGCGGACGGCGCGAACAGCAGCACGGCGTAGGAATAGCGCCCCTCGGCGCGGTAATGCAGCGTCATCGCCGGCTCGTCCCAGGCTGACGCGATCGACTTGTAGGCCTGGGTATAGTCTTCCGGCGTCAATTCGGATTTCGAGCGCTGCCACAGCGCGCTGGCCGAATTGATCTGGCGCGGCTCGCCCTCTTCCGTCCGCAGCAGAATCGGGAACTGGATGTTGTCGGAATAGGCGCCGACGATGCGCTCGATCTCGTGCGCCTCGAGATATTTCTTGGCGTCGTCCTTCAGATGCAGGTCGATGCGGGTGCCGGCGGGCACGTCCATGCCATTTTCAAGCTGGGCAATCTCGAAACCGGCGCCGCCCGACGACGTCCAGGTGAAGGCATCATGGCTGCCGGCGCGGCGGCTGGTCACGACGATCTTCTCGGCGACCATGAAGGCGGCGTAGAAGCCGACGCCGAACTGGCCGATCAGGCCAACGCCGTCCTTGGCTTCGGTGAGGCGCGACAGGAATGACTTGGTGCCGGAGCGCGCGATGGTGCCCAGATTGTCGATCAGTTCCTGGCGGTCCATGCCGATGCCGGTGTCGATCACCGACAGGATATTGGCGGCCTTGTCCGGCACAATGGTGATGTTCGGGGACGTGCCTTCGGCGATCAGCACGGGACTGGCGATCGCCTCGTAGCGCAGCTTGTCGCAGGCGTCGGACGCGTTGGAGATCAGCTCCCGCAGGAAGATATCGGTCTCGGAATAGACCGAGTGCACCATCAGGTTCAGCAGCTCGGCGACCTCGGCCTGGAACGGCTGCGAGGTCGGGGCGGAGGCGGTCGTCGTGTCAGTCATCGGGCGTACTCAGTCTCTTGTCAGAACGGATGATCTCGATATGGCATGGCGGCGGGAAACCGCAAGATTTCATATAGATACCACAAGCGGGTGGCCGGATACCAAGGCGCTGAAAATAGCAAAAAGAATGCCCCTGTCACAACCTGCGTATGTGCATTTTAGCGCAGACACGTGGGCGCGTCGCTCAGCAGATTTGCCAAACCGAGTCGCCGGATCGCTCCGGAATAGCGGCAATTGGGCCGCGGACTCCAAATCGGCCTGCTGGAGCTCACCATGTTGCGCATTCTGGTTGTCGACGACGATCCGCTGGTATCGCAAGCGATTGAACTGTGGCTGAAACAGCAAGGCTTCGAGGTCGTCACGGCGGATGGCGCGGCGACCGGTCTTGCTGTCCTGACCAAAGGCCGGTTCGACCTGATGATCGTGGATATCTTCATGCCCCACATGCACGGCTTCGAGTCGGTGCGGCTGTTCCATCAGAGCGCGCCGGCGGTGCCGCTGATCGCCATCTCGGGCTATGATTTTGCCGAAAGCCGTTCCCCAGCCCCGGATTTTCTGCGCATGGCGCTGGCGCTGGGCGCCACGCGCTCCCTGCGCAAACCGTTCAAGCCGAAAACGCTGCTGGCGGTGATCGATGAATGCCTGGCCGAGAACCGGACACGCCACGATCACGCGGCCGCGACCCGACGTCCCGGCATGACCGATGAGCGAAACCGAGAGGTAAATTAATCTCGCGTTAGGTATGATGATGGATAATCGCGGAGGTACCCTACAACGACATGAGCGCGTTACGCGCTAAATCACGATTTGATCAAACACCAATATTGCAAGGAATGCGGCGATGAGCGTGGTGATGAATCGCGGTAGCAGCCTGGCAAGGACCGATGATCAGGGTGACGACAGCGGGCAGGCGTCGGACATCTCCGCGCTGATCGCGCGGTTGACCCTCGAGGTCAATCAGATCGCCCGCGAGAAGACCAAATCGATCCAGAACATCACCAACCAGATGAAGATGCTGGCGCTGAACGCCTTGATCGAAAGCTCCCGCGCCGGCGCCCAGGGCGCCGGCTTCGCGGTGGTGGCACAGGAGGTGCGCCATGTCGGCCAGCAGGTCGAAAACATCGCCAGCGATCTGGAAACACAATTGACGGCCCGCACCGGCAATTTGATGGCGTCGATCGACAAGATGACCGAGCGCTCGCGCGGCGAGCGGATGGTCGATCTCTCCCTCAACGCCATCGAACTGATGGACCGCAACCTCTATGAGCGAACCTGTGACGTACGCTGGTGGGCCACCGATTCCGCCATCATTGACTGCGCCGCCTCACCGACCGACGCCGCCAAGACCCACGTCGCGGAACGCCTCGCGGTGATCCTCGGCGCCTACACGGTGTATCTCGATCTGTGGCTGTGCGACCTCGAAGGTAATGTGCTGGCCAGCGGTCTCGGCAGTCGCTTCGACGTCAAGGGGGCCAATGTCGCCGCTACATCATGGTTTCGCGAGGCGCGAAAACTGCGCTCGGGGGACGAATATACAGCCGGCAATGTCGACCGGCAGCCGCTGCTCGGCAATGCGCAGGTCGCGACCTACTGCGCCAGCGTGCGCGAAGGCGGCAAGGCGCATGGTCGCGCCATCGGCGTGCTCGCCATTCATTTCGACTGGGAGAGCCAGGCCCGCGCCATCGTCGAGGGCGTGCGCATCGGCGACGATGACAAGACCCGCGTCTTGCTGGTGGATTCGAATTTACGCGTGATCGCCGCGTCCGACGGCCAGGGGCTGCTCACCGAACGCATCGCGCTCAAGCTGAATGGACGTCGCAGCGGCTATTATCATGAGCATGCCGGCAATATGGTCGCGTTCCATGCGACGCCGGGCTACGAGACCTATAAGGGTCTGGGCTGGTTCGGCGTCATTCTTCGCGGGGCCTGAGAGGCGGGACAGCTTCTGACGAAGCCTGCCCGCCCCCGCAGAACCGATCAGCCGGCCTTGCGGTCGCGCTGCACGCGTTCCACCCCGTGGGGAAGTTCGATATCGACCTCAAGCGTCGACACCACGTCGCCGCGCTGCATCTTGACGATGACCTTGTCCGGATCGAGATCGACGTGGCGCGCCACCGCGGCCAGGATTTCCTCGCGCAGCAAGTTGAGCAATTCCGGCTGGCCCCGCATGCCGCGTTCATGCGCGAGCAGGATCTGGAGTCGCTCGCGCGCCACCGGCGCCGAGGCCTTCGCCACCGCGGACCGGCCGCTCAGCAGCCGCAGAAAGTTCATACTCATGCCGCCCTCCGCCCAAGAAGCCGTTCCATGAAACCCCTGCGTTGCACCGGGATCCGCATGGTGATGATGTCGCCTTCCAGCCGCATCGCGGCGTCCATATAGGCCTTGGCCGGCGCGCTTTCGGAATCGTTCAGCGTCACCGGCGACCCCACATTGGAGGCGCGCAGCACGTCCTGGCTTTCCGGGATGATGCCGAGCAGCGGCGTGGCCAGGATTTCCAGAATGTCGTCGATGCTGAGCATTTCGCCGCGCGCCGCGCGCCCGGCGTCGTAGCGCGTGATCAGCACGTGCTTGACGACTTCTTCGCCGCGCTCGGCCCGTACGGTCTTGGAATCGAGCATGCCGATGATGCGATCGGAATCGCGCACCGACGAGACTTCCGGATTGGTCACGATGACCGCTTCGTCGGCATAACGCATCGCCAGCGTGGCGCCGCGTTCGATGCCGGCCGGGCTGTCGCAGATCACCCAGTCGAACTTGGCGCGCAATTCGTCGATGATGCGTTCGACGCCTTCCTCGGTCAGCGCGTCCTTGTCGCGCGTCTGCGACGCCGGCAGCAGCCACAGGTTCTCGAGCCGCTTGTCGCGGATCAGCGCCTGCGACAGCTTGGCCACGCCCTGCACCACGTTGACGAGGTCAAACACCACGCGGCGTTCGGCTCCCATCACCAGATCGAGGTTGCGCAGGCCGACGTCGAAATCGACCACGACCACCTTCTTGCCGCCAAGCGCCAAAGCGGCACCGAGCGCGGCCGTCGAGGTCGTTTTCCCGACGCCGCCTTTTCCAGACGTTACTACCAGGACTTTGCCCATCTCAACTCCTCCGCGCTTCAATTAAGCGCTGTGATTTTCATGACGTCGCCGTCGAGCCAGGCCTGAGCCGGCCGATTGCGCAACGTCACATCCATGTCTTCGACGGTCTGATAATAACCGTCGATCGCCAGCAGTTCGGCTTCGAGCTTGTGGCAATAGATTCGCGCCGACGAATTGCCGTTGACCCCTGCCATGGCGCGGCCGCGCAGGGTTCCGTAAATATGGATCGAACCGCCGGCGACGATCTCGGCGCCGGAGCCGACCGAACCCAGCACTGTGACATCGCCATCGGTGAAAACGATTGACTGCCCGGACCGCACCGGGGCTTCCAGCAGCAGCGACTTGACCGGCTTGATCGGCGCCGGCTCGGCGACCTGGCTTTCGATCACGCATTGCCGGCCACCGGTCAGCAGCGGCGGCAGGCCCGGAACCGCCTTGGCTTCATCCAGCCCTTCCAGCCCCAGCACCCGGATGCCGCGGGTCTCGAGGCTGTCGATCAGATGCACGATTGCCGAATGGCTCAGATCGACGGCCGACAGATCGAGCACCACCGGGCGCCCGGCGAAGAAGCCGGCGGAGTGCTCCAGCGTGGCGTCGATTTCGGCGATCCAGTCGACAATCGGGACCATCGGCTTGAACATGAACGCGACATACGACCGGCCGCGAAAGCGCGCCAAGGGGCGGCTCTGTTCCACGATTTCAGTCATGACGACTCACTGTCCTTATCGAATTGTTAATTCGAGAGTGAAGCCGGGATGGTTAATGATTGGTTACCAGGGGGCAATTTTTGCCGGGTACAACGCGGCACAAAGGCTCGTTGCGCTCACCTCCGCTAAGCGTCCGCGCGATCAGCCCTGAGCCAGCGCCAGATTTTTTCAGCCCAGCCCCTCGGTTCAGATGGCAGCAGGGCCGGAACCGGGCTTTCAGCCGGAGTGGCGACGCCCTGCATCGCCGCGATCGCCAGCGGACCGACCTGCGCCAGGAAGGCCTGCTCGTGGCCGCGCGACAACCGGGCCAGCGCATCCTCCAGCGGCAGCCATTCCACCGCGGTGACATCCTTCATCAGCTTGCGCGACGGCGCAGCCGCCGCTTCCATATGCCAGAAATGCACCACCTTGACGCGCTCGCCGAGCGGATAGGCCAGCGTGCCGAGAAAGTCCTGAACCTGGGCCTCGTGGCCGGTTTCTTCCAGCACCTCGCGCTGGGCGGCGGCACGCGCGGTCTCGCCGGCGTCGAGCTTGCCCTTGGGCAATACCCAATCGGAGCGCTTGCGCAGGCATACCACCGCGAAACGCGGCGGCTCTGTCCGCTGAACGACAATGCCTCCCGCCGCCATGATGATTTCTCGGGTCATGGACGTCCTCAATGGTTAGCTAACAAATTTGCCACCAAGATCATCATGGATATGGGTACGGATGATGACTTCGAAGCTGGATTCCGCCCGAAAACCGAGCGAAAGCGCACGTGGTGTGTCGAAACTGGTCGGCCAGCCGGCGACCATCGCCATGATCGCCGGATCGGGGACATGCCGGACGCGGGCCGCCACGGCAGCGCCGGCGACGCGGCGCAGCGCGTCGATCTGCTCGGCGATCGAGGCTGGTACCCCGGGCATCATCAGCGTGCGGCGGTGACCGAGTGCGTCGCTGTCAAGCGTCGCGGCATGCAGCAGGAATTCCACGGTGGCGCGCGGACTGGCATGGGTCTGGCGAACGCTGTCGGCGACCGGCAGGATCGCCTCGCGGCCCGCAAGCG
>NZ_JANXTC010000131.1:0-18712 GCF_025356345.1 Tardiphaga sp. | reverse complement strand
TGACCATGGTGTTTCGCGTTTCCGATCCCGCGATGCTGAAATCGGTCAAAGTCGGTGATAAGGTCAGGTTCGACGCCGGCCGCGTCAACGGCCAGATCACCGTGACGTCGATACAAAAATCGAAATAGCGACGCGGGCTCACTCAAATCCGCCGGCAGCCGCCCATCGGGCGGTTGCCGGCGCGGGATTGGCTGGGGATGCAACTTGTGGGAACGCCATACGCGCCTTTGATAGTGTGATTCACTTCTTGCCCCGTTCGGCGTCTAGGGGTAACTCCTCGCCATGGGAAAAAGACTGATTCCGCCAGAGCCGGCTGAGATCCACGAAGTGATGCTGCGGGAGGCGCTCGAGGAGCGCTATCTCGCTTACGCGCTTTCCACCATCATGCATCGCGCGCTGCCGGATGCCCGCGACGGGCTGAAACCGGTGCATCGCCGGATTCTTTACGGAATGCGACTGCTGCGCCTCGATCCCGGCACGCCGTTCAAGAAATCCGCCAAGATCGTCGGTGACGTGATGGGTTCGTTCCATCCGCATGGCGACCAGTCGATCTATGACGCGCTGGTGCGCCTCGCGCAGGATTTCGCCTCGCGCTACCCGCTGGTCGACGGCCAGGGCAATTTCGGCAATATCGACGGCGACGGTCCGGCCGCCTACCGCTACACCGAAGCGCGGATGACCGCGGTGGCGCAGCTGCTGCTGGAGGGCATCGACGAGGACGCGGTCGAGTTCCGGCCGAACTATGACGGTCAGAGCAAGGAGCCGGCGGTGCTGCCGGGCGGGTTTCCGAACCTGCTGGCCAATGGCTCGCAGGGAATCGCCGTCGGCATGGCGACCTCGATCCCGCCGCACAACGTGGCCGAACTGTGTGACGCCGCGCTGCATCTGATCGAAAAGCCCGACGCCAAGTCGAAGGCACTGCTGCGCTGGGTCAAGGGCCCGGATTTCCCGACCGGCGGCATCATCGTCGATTCCAAGGAAAGCATCGCCGAGGCCTACATGACCGGGCGCGGTTCGTTCCGCACCCGCGCCAAGTGGCACCAGGAAGAGGGCGCCCGGGGCACCTGGGTGGTGGTCGTCACCGAAATTCCTTGGCTGGTGCAGAAGTCGCGGCTGATCGAGAAGATCGCCGAACTCCTGAACGACAAGCGACTGCCGCTGGTCGGCGATATCCGCGACGAATCCGCCGAGGATGTTCGCGTCGTCATCGAGCCGAAGTCGAAAACCGTCGATCCCGAACTGGTGATGGAATCGTTGTTCAAGCTCACCGAGCTCGAGAGCAAGATCCCGCTGAACCTGAACGTGCTGGTCAAGGGCCGCATTCCCAAGGTGCTCGGCCTGGCCGAATGCCTGCGCGAATGGCTCGACCATCTGCGCGACGTCTTGCTACGCCGCTCCGAGCATCGCAAGGCCGGCATCGAGCACCGCCTCGAAGTGCTCGGCGGTTATCTGATCGCCTATCTCAACATCGATGAAGTGATTCGTATCATCCGCACCGAGGATGAGCCGAAACCGGTGCTGATGAAGACGTTCACGCTGACCGACGTGCAGGCCGAGGCGATCCTCAACATGCGGCTGCGTAGTCTGCGCAAGCTGGAAGAATTCGAGATCCGCACCGAGGACAAGAAGCTTCGCGACGAGCTGAAGGGCATCAACGCGATCCTGAAGTCCGAGACCGAGCAGTGGGCCAAGGTCGGCGAGCAGGTCCGCCGCGTGCGCGACCTGTTCGGGCCGAAGACGCCGCTCGGCAAGCGTCGCACCATCTTTGCGGACGCGCCGGAGCACGATCTCGCCGCGCTGGAGGAATCGCTGGTCGAGCGCGAGCCCGTCACCGTGATCATTTCCGATAAGGGCTGGGTGCGTACCCTGAAGGGGCATGTCGCCGATACGTCCGGTCTGGTGTTCAAGACCGACGACAAGCTCGACAAGGCGTTCTTCGCCGAAACCACGTCGAAATTGATGTTGCTGGCCACCAATGGCCGCTTCTATGCGCTCGACGTCTCGAAACTGCCGGGCGGTCGCGGCCATGGCGAGCCGATCCGCATGTTCATCGACATGGAAGGCGACGCCGCCATCGTGTCGCTGTTCGTCCACAAGGGCGGCCGCAAATTCCTGGTCGCCAGCCATGACGGGCAGGGCTTCATGGTCAATGAAGACGATTGCGTCGGCAATACCCGCAAGGGCAAGCAGATCCTTAATGTCGAGATGCCGAACGAGGCGCGGATTCTGACCGTCGTCGATGGCGGCAATGACAGCGTCGCGGTGATCGGCGAAAATCGCAAGATGCTGATCTTCCCGCTCGATCAGGTGCCGGAAATGTCGCGCGGCCGTGGCGTGCGGCTGCAGAAGTTCAAGGATGGCGGCCTGTCCGACATCGTCACCTTCACCGCCAAGGCCGGTCTGTTCTGGCGCGATGGTGCTGGCCGCGAATTCAGCGCGACGATGAAGGAACTCGCCGAATGGCGCGGTAACCGCGCCGACGCCGGTCGGTTGCCGCCGAAGGGTTTTCCGAAGTCGAACAAGTTCGGCAAGGTGATCGAGTAGCGCGACAAGTGCCCTCCCGAAAACGGGAGGGCAGACAATAGCTGTCTTGCGGTGCCCGGATCTATTGCTGCGTTACGCCCGCCGCTTTGATGGCATCGCCCCACAGGGCGATATCGGCCGCAATAGTATCGCTGAATTCCTTCGGGCTCGAGCCGATTGGCTCGACGCCGTAGCCGTTGAGGCGCTGCAGGATCATCGGGTTCTTCACCGCGTCGCGGGCGCCAGCGGCGAGCACGTCGAGGATCGATTGCGGCGTCCTGGCCGGCGCCACGAGTCCGTTCCAAGTCTCCGACCGAAATCCGGCGTAGCCGGATTCGGCGATGGTGGGAACATCGGGCAGTTGCATGACGCGTTTGGTGCCCGACACAGCCAATGGGCGCAGTGCATCCCCGGCATGGGGCAATGCTTCTGAAAGATTGCCGAAATACACGGGCAACTGATTGCCGATCACGTCGGTGATGGCGGGCCCGCCGCCCTTGTAGGGGACATGAACCATGTCGAGACCGGCGCGCTTCAGAAACAGCACCATGGTCAGATGGCTGAGGCTGCCGCTGCCGCCCGAGGCATAGGACAACTGGCCGGGCCGTGCCTTCACATAGGCGACGAAGTCCTGAATGGTCTTCGGTTCGAACTGCGGATTTGCGACAAGGCAAAACGGGTTGGACGCGATGTTGCTGATCGGGGCAAAATCCTTTGCTGGGTCGAATTTGGTCGGCTGCAGTACCGGCAGGATCCCGATCTGCGAAACGGTCACCATCAGTAAGGTATAGCCATCCGGCGCCGCGCGGGCGACGAGGTCGGCAGCAATCGCGCCCCCGGCGCCGACCTTGTTCTCGATCACGAAGGTCGCCCCCAATTGGTCGCCGAGATATTGTCCCACGAGGCGCGCAATGCCGTCGGTATTGCCGCCAGCGGCGAAAGGCACGATCAGTTTCACCGGCCGGGTCGGCCAATCACCAGCCCATGCGCGCACGGGTAGGGCGCTTGTCAATCCGGCTACCAGCAGGCCCTTCGAAAAGCTTCGTCGTGTCGTCATTCCGGCTCCATCCTTCGTCGGAGATCGCAGCCTGCCGCCCTCGGAACCCGTTCACCTATCGTGTGTGATCGCAGGTTTGGGCCTGTCGTCATTCAGTGGATGGCTTCGGCCGCGCGCAGCCCTTCGAACATCGCGGTCCGCATCAAAAAGGCGCGCGCTTTCGCCGGATCGGCGGCGATTTCGCGAATCTCGTTCAACCGCACCGCGCGCTTCGCGAGGTCCTTCTCTTCCAGCAACTGCTTGTTGGAAATCGTCATCGCCTGCAGAAAGGCGTTGGCCACGTGCCGGCGCTGCCGGTCATAAAGATCGAGCAGGTCGTCGCTTTCACCGTTCAGCACACGGCTGATCTTGTCGCCGAGGCTGAAAGCGTCATGGATGCCGAAGTTCATACCCATGCCGCCGAGCGGGTTGTTGACGTGAGCGGCATCGCCCGCAAGCAGGGCGCGCCCCTGGCGATAGCTTGCCGCCACGCGCTGATGCACGGTGTACAGATTGGTATGGACTATCTGGTAGGGCTCGTCGCTGGGAATGAAGCCCTGCAGCCGTTGCTCGGCATGACCGGAATCGAGCAAGTCCGCGGCCGCGGCTTCCGGTATGGTCGGAAACACGACGCGCCACAGCCCGGGTGGACCGCCGCCCGGTACCTTGAAGATGGCGCACCACTCCCGGGGATCCGAGACGTAGCAACTCAGCGTATAGCCTTGCCTGGCGAAGTCGGTAGTGGTGGTGATCACCAGGAAGCGTTCCTGGTAGGTAAAGCCGTCGAACGGGATGTCTTGCGATTTGCGCACCGCGCTGCGACCGCCGTCGGCTCCGATCACATAGGCGCCCTCGAATGACGATCCGTCGGAAGTGGTCACCGTCACGCCGGTGGCGGTTTGCGAAACCGCTTCTACGGCGGAGCCGTAGTGGATTTCGAAACCGCTGCGTTCGGACAGGATGTCCGTCAGAATGGCGACCAGCTTGTGCTGTTCACACTGCAGCCGATAGGGAAAGGGCGTGATGTCGGCGAGGATACCGAGGTCGAACTCGGCGATGATGCCCTCCTCGCGCCCGCGGAACTGCCATTGCGGACACACGATGCCCATTTCGTGCAGACGCCGGGTCACGCCGCTCTCGGAGTACATCTCCAGCGTCGGCGGATGAAAAGTCGCCGCACGCGGATCTTGCGAGACCTCTGATCGACTCTCCAGAACCACCACCGGCACCCCGGCAGCGGTGAGGGACAAGGCCGCCGTCAACCCGGAGGGACCGGCGCCCACGATGATGACCCGCTGGTTCGACATGTTGATCTCTAAAACTCTTCGAGAATGCGACCGTACCCAAAGACGCGGTCCTCGACGCCGCAGCGGCGCAGGGCGTCCCAGTAGGTTACGACATTCATCGCCAGCACCGGCTTGCCGAGCCATCGTTCAGCTTCCGCCGCCACCGCGGCATTGGCAAGATTGGTGCCGACCTGAAGGATGGCGTCGATGTCGTTGCCATCGATGTCGCGCAGCACCTGCATCAGGGTTGTCGCAGTGACCTCGGCGATGGCGAATGGCGAGGCGCATTTCAGGCCGACGAGGCGCACGATCTCGAAGCCGGCTTCGGCGAGAAAGTCGTGGACGATTTCGTCACCCTTCGGCTGGTGCGGCGTCAGCACGGCAATCCTTTTGGCGCCGAACTTGCGCAGTGCCGTCGTGCCGGCGGTCGATCCCATGGAGACGCCGACACCGGCGCGCTCCTCGAGATCCTTCTGCAAGGCGTTGCCGCCGGCGACGCCACCGGTGAAGGCCTCGATGGCGACGCCCATGATGATGTGGTCGGGGCGGCAGGTCTTGACCTGGTCGATGGCCGGACCAATGCCGTCGCGCATCCGCTGCATGTGTTCGGCAAAACCCTGATCGCTGGCCTGGATCGGCTGGTTGCTGATGGTCAGCCGCGCCACGTGGTTGGTGACGCCGCGCGGACGCAGGTCCTCGCATTCCGGGCCGACCACGGTGTTGGTCGATGGCACAACAATGCCAATCTTTTTGCGGAAACCTAGTGCATCCACGGGAACTGCTCCACCGGTCAATATGCTATCGATCTACCGTCATCCTAGGAGGTCGCATACCCTATGAAAATTGGCGATTGGCAAAGCCTGATTTCGAATGTCGCGAAGCATCGAACGCGATCTGCTCAGTCTTTGGGCCAAGGTTGGCGTGCAACACGTCACGCCGCCGCAGGATGCGGCAATTGCTCGACGTCGCGCAGATATCGGGCTCTGCGCTACCCCAGCGCGACTTCCTCGACCTCGCTGGCCAGCACCTTGTCGATGCGGCGACCGTCGAGATCCATGATCTCGAAGCGCCAGCCATGCGCCACGATCTGATCGCCAACGTCGGGAATCTTGCCGAATTCCTGCAGCAGAAATCCCGCGAAAGTCTGATAGGGACGCTGCTGCAGCGGCAGTTCGATGCCGAGCAGAGCGCCGAATTCGACCGCCGGCATCCAGCCCGAGATCAGATAGGAGCCATCCTCGCGTTTGAAGAAGGCGGCTTCGGCGGGGCCGTCCTCGGTGTGGAACGAGCCGACGATGGATTCCAGAATATCCGCCGATGTCACCACGCCCTGGAACACGCCGTACTCATCATGCACCAGGCCCATATGCACCGGCGAGTCGCGCAGGATCGCGACGACGTCACGGGCATCGACTGAATCCGGTATCACCGGTGCCTCGACCACCAGTTTGCGGATATCGGGAGTACCGCCGGACAAAAACACGTCGAGCAGGTCCTTGGCCTGGATGATACCGATCGCGGAATCGCGGTTGCCATCGAACACTGCGAAGCGCGAATGGCTGCTGCCGGCAAGTTCGGCATGAATGTCCTCGATCGAATCCGACAGGTCGATCAACGCCACCTCATGGCGCGGCGTCATCACCGCGCCGACGGGGAGATCGCCGAGCCGCATCACGCCGGCGATCATCTCCTTCTCGCCGGGCTCCAGCACGCCGGCGGTTTCGGCTTCGGTGACCAGCGTACGGATCTCCTCCTCGCTGACTTTTTCCTCGGCTTCACCGCGCTGGCCGAGGAGCCACAGCAGCCCTTTGCCGGAACGGTCCAGCAGCCATACCAGCGGCAGCGAGACTTTCGCCAGCAATACCATCGCCGGCGCGACGCGCACGGCGACCGCCTCGGGATCGCGCAGCGCAATCTGCTTTGGAACCAACTCGCCGACGATCAGCGAGGCATAGGTGATGAACGAGACCACGATGCCGACGCCAAGCGTATCGGCCAGCCGCTGCGACAGGCCGTATTCAACCAATAGATTGGTGAGGCGCTGGCCCAGCGTCGCGCCGGAAAAGGCACCGGACAGCACGCCGATCAGCGTGATGCCGATCTGCACCGTCGAAAGGAACTTGCCGGGATCGGACGCCAGCGCCAGTGCGCGGCGGGAGCCCCTGACGCCTTTTTCGACAAGGCCGGCGAGACGGGCCGGGCGGGACGAAACAATGGCCAGCTCCGACATTGCGAGCAGGCCGTTGACGACGATCAGGACCGTGACGATCCCGAGTTCAACAGATAACACGTTTTTTCCTTCTTGGATGAGATTCTCATCATAGCGCATCCCCCCAATATTCGCCAATCCGCACAACCTATTGGCGCGTAAACATTATATGCATTGTTGATCGATGTGACGCCGGGCGGGAATGATCGGCCCGCACTCAAAAAAGACGAAATGCGTTGTCTCGTGGCATCAGCGTGAGTTCGTGCCGTTCAATGAACTGTTCCGGTGCGTTGGCGTCGGCGCAAGCTTGTATCGCTCCGAAGTTATCGTGGTGGAACCATCCGCCCCAGATGATGCCATCGCTCCCATTCATATGTTTCAAGGGCAAGCAGGTCGGTGATCCGCATCGAAGCTCGTGCGTTACAAAAAACTCCGGATGTATGTACCATATTCAACGCTTGTCGCGTTGTTGCGAAACGATAGCTTCTCGAGCGGCTTGCCGACGTTGTGGTACTTCCACGATGCATTCTTCCGGCGATACCATCTGGCACCGCTCGCGATCGTGCTGGTCGCGCTGGTATCGGTTCCGCCGCTCGCAAGCTGCGGAAAATCGATCCAAGACATTATCAGGTGACGCCGAACAGGCGCAGGGTCAGCTCGACAATCGCCAAGGCGGTGCTGGCGCAATGCGATCTGGATCGCGCCACCACGCGGCGCTCGGTGCCGTTTCTGCCCGACAAGGTCCAGACCGCGATGCGGCGGGCCTGATCCTGGGGCAGCACAGCTATCCTCGCCTCGGCCTCATCCTGAGGAGCGCGCTCTTGCGCGTGTCTCGAAGGATGGGTGATATGTCGCAGAGTTTCACGCCCTATGGTTCGAGACGGCGCAACGGCGCCTCGTCACCATGACGCGCCTCTACGGAACCCCCGATGGACACCACCCTTCGCCTTGAACTGATGAGCTGGCTGGTCAGCGCCGGGCTGACTGCGCTGCCGGAAAACGACCTGATCCGGGGCTTCTGCGAGCGCGCCCGCGTTGGCGGGCTCGACGTCTCGCGCGGGCTCGTCTTCATCGACACGCTGCATCCGATCTTCGAGGGGCGTGGCTTTCGCTGGAACGACACCGAGACCAACGAGAGCGACGTCTTCGAATATGGCTCGACCGATCATGGCGAGGCGGCCACCAACTGGCGCAAATCGGCGTTCTTCCACATGCTGGAAAACGGCCATGATGAGTTGCAGATCAATGTCGCCGATATCGAAACCCTGAACTTTTCCATCATGGGCGACCTGGTCAGGAACGGCCACCGGCATTGCATCGCCTTCCTGCATCGCTTCGGCGAAGCCGGCTCGATGGGGCAGATGGATTGCCTGTATTCCTACTGGGCGACGCGGCGCGAGAGCGGCTTCGAGCCGCGGGAACTGGCGGCGTTGCGCGATCTGGTGCCGGTGCTGGGCCTCGCCATCAAGTCGGCGGCGCAGGTCCAGATCGCGCGCACGCTCGGCCGGGTCTATCTCGGCCGCGATGCCGCCGAACAGGTGCTGCGAGGCCGGATTACCCGCGGCGTCACCGAGCGTATCAAGGCGGTGCTGTGGTTCTCGGATCTGCGCGGCTCCACGGCGATTAGCGAAGCCATTTGCCCCGACGAGATCATTCCGTTTCTCAACGACTATGCCGAAGCCTCGATTGCCGCGATTCATGATTCCGGTGGCGACGTGCTCAAGCTGATCGGCGACGGCGTGCTGGCGATGTTCACCGGCGAGGACATGGCCGCCGCCAAACGCTGCGCGCTGCGTGCCGAACACCAGTTCCGCGAGAATATCGTGGCGCTCAATGCCAGGCGTTCGGCGGCCGACCGGCCGGTGACCTCGGCCTATGTCGGCCTGCATGTCGGCGAAGTATTTTACGGCAATATCGGCAGCGACGACCGGCTCGACTTCACGGTGGTCGGCCCCGCCGTCAACGAGGTCAGCCGCATTGCCTCGATGTGTGCATCGGTTGACCGGCCGCTGCTGACCTCGACGGCGTTTCAGAGCGGCCTCGACACCACCGGGCAAGGCTATCTCGTTTCCACCGGCCGCTTCGCACTGCGCGGCATCGGTCGCGCCCAGGACCTCTATACGCTCGATCCGGAGTTGAATTCGGATGTGCTCATCGCCGGCAAGTACGAGCGCTATCTGGCAGGCTAGGCGGGCATCGCTTTCGCCCGCATGGTGTAGACGGCGAGTGCCAGCAGGGTCGCCAGCACCAGCACCAGGCCGAGCGCCAACGTCGCTGACGGCACGATGGTCGCGGCCAGCGTGACGCCGATCGCGGCGCCCATCATCTGCCAGAAGCCGAGCAGGGCCGATGCCACGCCGGCGTGAGTCCCGAATGGCGACAGCGCCTGCGCGGTGCCGAGCGGATTGACCACGCCCATGCCGAGCAGGAACACGCAGATGGCGACGATGAAAGCGACGACATTGCCGTTGCAATACGCCACCGCCAGCGTCGCGATGCCGCCGGCGCTGGCCAGAATGAGTCCGATCCGGATGGCGCGGTCGAGGCCGATGCGCGGCGCCAGTTTCGCCGCCAGCATGCCCGAGCCGAACACCATCACCACGGAGCCGGCGAAGAACAGGCCGAGCGCGATCGGCGTGAACGCAAAGCCTTCGATCAGGATGCGGGGCGCGGCGGAGAACATCGAGAACAACGCGCCCATGATCAGGGCCACGGTGGCCGCCGGGATCAGGAAGTGGCGATTGGCCGACAGTTTCAGATAGGTCGCGCCGATCGCCAGCGGGTTGAGCGGAATCCGCGTCGAGCGGTGGGTTTCGCCAAGTACCACGGCAAAGGCGATCGCCGACAGCAGCGCGAACACGCCGACAAAGACGAAGTCGGCGCGCCAGCCGAAATAATGATCCAGCCCGCCGCCGAGCAGCGGCGAGAAGCCGGGCGCCGCCGCCTGCGCGATCATCACCAGCGTCAGCGCGCGCGCCAGCGCGGCGCCGGTGAACAGGTCGCGGGCGATGGCGCGTGACAAGACCGAGGTGGCACAGGCGCCGGCCGCCTGCACCGCGCGACCGACCAGCAGCGTCGGCAGGTCGTGGGCGAGGCCGCACCACACGCTGCCGATCGCGAACACCGCGAAGCCGGCCAGCACGGGAATGCGGCGGCCATAGCGATCGGAGATCGGTCCGACCAGCAATTGCCCGAGCGCGAACACCAGCAGGAACACCGTGATCGATGCCGTCACCGCCGGCGTGGTGACCTTGAGTGATACCGCCATCCGCGGCAGCGATGGCAGCAGGATGTTGGTGGCCAGCGTGCCCATCGAGGCGAGCGCCGCCAGCACCGCGATCTGCGCGGCCGTCGAGGAGGAAGCCGGCACGGAGTCGGATCTGTCGATCAACTGCATGGTCATGATTTGGCCCCAAGAATTGATGGATGATGTATATCATATAATCGGGGCTGAAAAGCAGGGAATGATTGGGGAAATCAGATTTCGCGATATCGGGCGCGGGGATTTGCCCGATTTTCGCCGCAAGCCCTGTCAGATTGGTGCGGGTTCGCCGATCATCGCCGGCTGCCGCTCCAGCGTGACCGCCGGCGAGGTCAGGATCACCCAGGCCTGCCAGGCGAAGATCACCACGGCGAGATAAAGGCAGGCCTCGGCGTGGTAGAGCCCGCCGACCACCGCGGCGATGGCGGTGCCGATCGGTCGCGCCCCATAGCTGAGGATGTTGATCGCGGAGACGCGGCCGAGCAGGCTGGGTGGGGTCACCGATTGCCGCAGCGTGGTGGTGGAGATCACCCAGAGGATCGGTCCGGCGCCGAGCAGGAAGAAGCTGAGGCCGGCGAGCGCGGGCGAGGGGATCCAGATCGTCAGCGCCATCACCAGCGAGGCGACGAAGCCGGTCACCGGTCCCAGCCCGATCACGATGCCGAAGGGCAAGCGCCGCATCACCCGCGTCGCCAGCAACGCGCCGGTGATCATGCCGACGCCATACATCGCCAGCGTCAGGCCGACGCCGGTGGCGCTGAGGCCGAGGTGCCGCACCGCATAGGGCACGAACACCGCGAGGATCATGAAGGCCGCGCCGCCAAAGATCAGTTGCGTGACGAATACCGGCCGCAGCAGCGGGTGTTTTGCGACGAAGCGCAGCCCCTCGGCAATATCCTGCAGCGGATGCCGCCGTGGCACGGTGGCGCGGGCGGGTTCATGCAGGCCCGCCAGCAGCGCCACCGCGATGATCGACAGCGCCGCGGCAAAGCCGAAGGCGGGCGCGGCGCCGATCAGGCCGACCAGCACGCCGCCGAGCGCGGGGCCGCCGGCAAAGGCCACGGTGCGCGCCAGCTCGATCCGCGCATTGGCGGCCGCCAGTTGCGGTGGCGCCACCAGCGAGGGCACCAGCGACGGCGCGGCGACGCTGTAGGCCACGGTGCCGCACACCGCGACGAAGCCGAGCAGCGCCAGCAGCGGCAGCGTCAGCGCGCCCAGCCAGATCATGGCCAGGATGGCCAGCAGCGCCGCGGCGCGCAGCGCTTCCGCCGAGGCCATCAAGGCGCGGCGCGACAGCCGGTCGGCGAGCAGGCCGGCCGGAATCGCGAACAGCACGAAGGGCAGCGTCAGCGCGGTCTGCAACAGCCCGGTCTGGCCTTCGCCGACGCCGAGCAACAGCACCGCCACGATCGGCGCCGCGGCCAGCGCGATCTGCTCGGCCGATTGCGCGGCAAGGTTCGACCAGGCGAGGCGATTGAAGGAGGCGGGCAGGTGGTCGCTGGATGACGGCATGGCAGATCCCTTGTTTGGTTCGCACCCTGCAAGCCGGCCGCCGGTTGCGCCACCCGATTTCCGAATGGCCATCGCGGCGAGGTCGCGCCACGCCGTATTCGCGCACGATCCGGCAGGAATGATGCGATAGTCGGATTTTGACTGAACCCCGTGAGGATCATTTTGCCGCCGGATAAATTTCCATCGCGAGGCCTGTCGGTTCCGACCGGACGGGTCTCCAGGCTGGCGCGTTTCGTCGGTCTGGCATCGAACGTCGCCGGCGGCATGATGCTCGATGGCGCCAGGCAATTGGCCGAGGGCAAGCGTCCCAGCCTGAATGATTTGCTGCTGACGCCGGCCAATGCGTTCAAGGTGATGCACCAGCTCGCGCATCTGCGCGGCGCGGCGATGAAGGTCGGGCAATTATTGTCGATGGACGCCGGCGAGCTGTTGCCGCGCGAACTGGCCGACATTCTGGGACGGCTGCGCTCGGAAGCGCGGCGCATGCCGCAGGCCCAGTTGCGCGCGACGCTCGACCGGCAATGGGGGCGGGGCTGGGAACAGCGCTTCGAGCAGTTTTCGTACCAGCCGATCGCGGCGGCCTCGATCGGCCAGGTGCACCGCGCGCGCACCAGGGATGGCCGCGAACTGGCGATCAAGATCCAGTACCCCGGAATCCGCGGCAGCATCGACAGCGATGTCGACAACGTCTCGTCGCTGCTGCGGATGTCCGGTCTGTTGCCGGCCGCGATGGATATCGCGCCGATCCTCAAACAGGCCAAGCTGCAATTGCACGAAGAGGCGGATTACCAGCGCGAGGGGCGCAATCTGCGGCGCTTCGGGGAGCTGCTGGCCGACAGCCCGGATTATTTGCTGCCCGGGCTGCATGACGACCTCACCGGCCGCGACGTGCTGGCGATGTCCTATGTCGAGGGCGCCAGCCTGGAATCGATGGAAGCCGCGCCGCAGGCCGAGCGCGACCGCATCGCCACTTTGCTGATCGAGCTGGTGCTGCGCGAGCTGTTCGAGTTCCGTCTGATGCAGACCGATCCGAACTTTGCCAACTACCGCTACAATGTCGCCACCCGGCGGCTGGTGCTGCTCGATTTCGGCGCGGTCCGGGAATTCTCGCCCGAGATCACGCAGGACTACCGCGATCTGCTGCGGGCAGGGATCGCCGGCGACCGTCCCGCTGCGACGCGGGCGGCGCTCGACGTCGGACTGTTCAAGCGGCATCTGCCGGCCGCGCAACAGGATGCGGTGATGGCGCTGTTCGACATGGCGATGCAGCCCTTGCGGCAGGATGGCGCGTTCGATTTCGGCCAGTCCGACATCGCCGCGCGGCTGCGCGACGGCGGCATGCGCATCGCCACCGACCGCGAGCACTGGAGCATCCCGCCGATCGAGACGCTGCTGCTGCAGCGCAAGGTCGGTGGCATCTTCCTGCTCGCCAGCCGGCTCAGGGCCCGGGTCCATATCAGGCCGCTGCTGGCGAACTATCTCTGATTCGATCCGGCGAGCGGCGCGGGATTACAGCCGGCGGAACAGCACGCCGATCGTCAGCAGCCCATAGCCGATCGCCAGCAGGTCGAAGGCATGCGACGACCGGATCACCGGGATGGAGACGCCGGAGTAATGCATCAGCAGCGCCATCACCGCCAGGATCAGCGAGATGGCGAACACCGCGAAGGTCGGGGGCGTCAGAACGAAAGTGCCGCGACGAAACATGGGATGTCCTCTGTGTGAAAGGCACCATGCCCGGCGCTTTGCGACTTCTTTGCGGGTGGCCGGGTGCCGGCGGGTTCAAACATCCGCACCGTGCCGAATGCGCCACAGCGCCGCCCGCATGTTCAGCACGTCTCGGGCACTTGTCCCGGACGCGGCGCAAGGCGCACAGGAGGCGCCATGCGCCGCGGAGCCGGGAACGCGAGGACGCAACCAGAATGGGGGCGACACCGAACGACGAGAGGCCGACAGATCGACGGCATAGACGCTGTCAGGTGGCGAGTTGGCGTGCATCCCGGAGAGGTGAAGCGCAAGCAAGCGAAGTCAGCAATTGGTCCAAAGCGTCGGTTACTGTGGCGCAGCGGCATGTCCGGAGTTGTGGGTAGATCGGATGTGATCGGCACAATGCCGGAGCGACGCAATTGAGCCATGTGAGACACCTGACTGCTGAGAAGACACTTGAGAGGTTCTGTTTAGGGTTGTAGGTCGGACGCCTTCATGACCTTGACGTTTACGACGCGCGTTCCATCCACTTCGCGCACGATCCTTTCGTCCGAACGAACGACACCGAGATCAAATTCGCGACCGTGAGTGACGAGGGTCATTTTCTCACCGATGATTACCAAAACGGTCACATCACTCAATTCTCCAGCTTCAGCCCATTTGTGTATTTGGCTTTTGAATGGCTCTTTGCGCCAAGCATCCGAAAATCCGGGATCGCATCTAATCTCCAAGCCGTCCTCCGAGGTCGTGATGACAATCTTGGATTTGTTGGGTTTCCAGGGTGGCCCCAACCTCTCATCAATCAGCCAAAGACAGCTAAATGTCCGACATTCAGTCGGTCGTTCGGAGCAAATCTTGCACCCGCTTCGAGCGTCGCAGTTCTTGCACCAAGACCCCGCTGGTTTCGCCAGTTCGTCGATCGTCATTACTTTGCAACAAAGCGTGCAATCTCCACATGCTCTGTTCGCGCCGGGCACAGGCATTTGCGTGTTTATTCCTACTTTTCGAAATAATGTCTAAGCTAGCGCATTTGGGGTTTCGTTACCAACGTCGGTTCACGGCACGAAGCGTCGGTTACTGTGGTGCAGCGGCATGTCCGGAGTTGAGGGTAGACCGGATGTGATCGGCATACAGCCAGAGCGAAGCGAATGACCCGCAACGGTCATCACACACGCATCAGGCGGATCCGACTCACGTTGGCGCTAGTCTCCACAGAGCATCTTCTGCAGCAAAATTAGAGAACGGGTTCCATTTAAAGAACTCTTAAGCCTAAAGACGCATCATTTGCCTACAATTTTACAAATAGTAGAAATTAAATTTTTCTATTAACAGAACTTGAAAGAAAATGATGACCAGCTTTTCTTTTCGTTTGACCCACAAGATTATCGCAATCGGCATCGTCGGCCTGACCGGGCTTATGACGTTCGGTGCGATTTATCAGATTGGAAGCTGGTCGCAAGACGCGTCGCGCGTTGCCGCGAGTGAAGACCGCGCCATCTCCGATCTGATGAAGCAGATTTCGATCAAGATGCTGGAAACTCGCCGGGCCGAGAAGGATTTTCAACTCCGCCGCGACGAGTCCTATTCGAAGCGTCATTCGGAATTAACTGCCGGGATCGACCGCGACGTCGAAAAACTGAAGTCCACAGCGCGCGCTAGCGGCTTCAACTCTATCCTGGAAAAGGCCGAGACCGTGCAACGCAGCTTTGCAAGCTATGTGAAAAACTTTGCAGGGCTGGTCCAGGCCGACATCAAGCTCGGTCTGAACGAAAAATTGGGTCTGACCGGATCGCTGCGCGGCGCCGTTCACGACATCGAAACCAGGCTCAAGGAAATCGACGATCCGCG
This sequence comes from Tardiphaga sp., assembly GCF_025356345.1. Lineage (GTDB taxonomy): Bacteria > Pseudomonadota > Alphaproteobacteria > Rhizobiales > Xanthobacteraceae > Tardiphaga. The sequence goes on along the minus strand of NZ_JANXTC010000131.1, from coordinate 3,329 downwards.
TCTGACCAGTTCGATGCTGATGCTGCGCAGGCATGAGAAAGACTTCATGTTACGGCGCGACGAGAAGTATGTCGGCGAACTGAAGAAGACCGCCACGGAATTCTCAAAGTCATTGGCAAATGCTGCCATTCAACCGGCCGTGAAGGCCGACATCGCCAAGAAGCTGGAACAGTATCAGGCGGATTTTTCTACCTGGGCCGAAGGCGCGCTGGAAGTAGCACGCTATGGCGCCGCGATGTCGAAGACGTTCCATGAACTCGAGCCTGTGATTGTCGAGGTGGAGAAAAGTGTCGAGCAGCTTTACGCGACGGCTGAAGCGAACGAGGCGGCGACGCGCAGCTCGGTCAGAACGTGGATACTGATCGCGTTCGCTTTGGGGGGAGGCCTGGTGTGCGGATTGTCGCTGCTGATCGGCCGGTCGATCTCCAAGGCGCTTGCTTCGATGATCTCCGCCATGACTAGGCTTGCCGGCGGCGACGTCGAGACCGCAATCCCGGGCATCGGCCGCAGGGACGAGATCGGCGAAATGGCCTGCGCGGTTGAGGTATTCAAGAGCAACATGATCGAGGCGGACCGGCTGCGGGCCGAGCAGCTTGAGGTCGAGCAACGTCAAGCCGAGGAGCGCAAGTCCGACATGATCAAGCTCGCCGATTCGTTCGAAGCCGCCGTGGGCGAAATTATCGAAACCGTGTCGTCGGCCTCGACCGAATTGGAAGCCTCTGCGGGGACTTTGACTTCAACCGCTGGACGGGCCCAGGAATTGACCACAATGGTCGCAGCCGCATCCGAGGAAGCTTCAACCAATGTGCAGTCCGTTGCCTCGGCGACCGAGGAACTGACGTCTTCCGTCAATGAGATCAGCCGACAGGTGCAGGAATCGGCGCGGATCGCCAACGATGCGGTCGACCAGGCCCGCAAGACCAACGACCGTGTCAGCGAGCTGTCGAAGGCTGCGGCCCGGATTGGCGACGTTGTCGAATTGATCAATAACATTGCGGGGCAAACCAACCTATTGGCGCTCAATGCCACTATCGAGGCGGCACGTGCCGGAAAAGCGGGTCGTGGGTTCGCGGTGGTGGCGTCCGAAGTAAAGGCGCTGGCCGAGCAGACCGCGAAGGCGACCGGGGAGATTGGCCAACAGATTAGCGGCATCCAATCCGCTACTCAGGAGTCGGTCGGGGCGATCAAGGAGATCAGCGGCACCATTGAAAGACTGTCTGAGATTTCCTCGACCATCGCCGCCGCCGTGGAGGAGCAAGGCGCGGCGACACAGGAGATTTCTCGCAACGTGCAGCAAGCGGCGCAAGGCACCCAGCGGGTCTCATCCCATATCGTTGATGTGCAGCGTGGTGCCAGTGAAACAGGCTCTGCCTCCTCACAGGTTCTATCTGCGGCGCAGTCGCTGTCTAGCGATAGCAACCGGCTCAAGCTCGAAGTTGGCAAATTTCTAAACACGGTGCGCGCCGCTTAGAGCGAAGCCCATAGGAAGAAACAGGAAGTCGCCTTATGGCGACTTTTGCGTTTTCGCATCGTCACGGGCGATGTCTCTTCATGGCACTTTTCAGACCCGAGGCGATGTCCAGTACGGCGCGGCGATGAGCCGGAGGGCGGGCCCGAGAACAGGAACGCCGGCCAAGTGCGGGGGCGCGAGTGCGATGGATCGCAGGACGGCGTTTCTCTGGCGGAGGCGGCCTGCCTGCAGGCGCCGACCCCGCCGGTCATTCAAGCCATGCATCCGGCGCCGGGCCAGATGCAGATGCAAGTGAGTTGCAATAGATAAAATTATCCGCCATCCTGCCGGGATGGATGCCAAAAGCCCTGCCGTTACCGTGGATGAAGCTGCCGATCCGCTGACCGAACTGGTCGGCCAGCCCGGCGGCTGGCGCAATGCGCGGGGCGATCCGTCGCTGGCGGGGATGTTCGGTTCGATCCGGACGGTGAAGAATGGCTCGTTCGGGCGCAAGCTGCTGGCTTTCCTCGGGCCGGGCTATCTGGTCGCGGTCGGTTACATGGACCCCGGCAATTGGGCCACCTCGCTCGCCGGCGGGGCGAAGTTCGGCTACGCGCTGCTGACGGTGGCGCTGCTGTCCAATTTGATGGCGATCGTGCTGCAGTCGCTGTGCTCGCGGCTCGGCGTCGGCGCCGGCCGCGATCTGGCGCAGGCCTGCCGCGATTCATTTCCCCGCGCGGTGTCAGGGGCGCTGTGGATTTCCGCCGAGATCGCCATCACCGCCACCGACCTCGCCGAGGTGATCGGCACCGCGATCGGCCTCAACCTGCTGTTCGGCATTCCGCTCGAGATCGGCGTCATCATCACCGCCGCCGACGTGTTTCTCATCCTCGCGCTGCAGGCGTTCGGCTTCCGCTGGATCGAGGCCTTCGTGGTGACGTTGCTCGGCGTCATCGCGGCGTGTTTCGCGGTGCAGATCGCGATGGCCGATCCGGACTGGGGCGGCGTGATCCGCGGCTTCGCGCCGACCACCGAGATCCTGAAGAACCCCGAGATGCTGTATCTGGCGCTCGGCATTCTCGGCGCCACGGTGATGCCGCATAATCTCTATCTGCATTCCGGTCTGGTGCAGACCCGCGGCTATGGCGACAGCATTCCCGAGAAGAAGGAAGCGATCCGGCTCTCGACCTGGGATTCGACCATCGCTTTGTGCCTGGCGCTGACCATCAACGCCTCGATCCTGATCCTCGCCGCCGCGACCTTCCACAAGAGCGGACGGACCGATATCGCCGAGCTCGACCAGGCGCATGCCTTTCTGGCGCCGCTGCTCGGCTCGACGCTGGCGCCGACCTTGTTCGCGGTCGCGCTGTTGTGCTGCGGGTTGAACTCGACCATCACCGCGACCCTGGCCGGCCAGATCGTGATGGAAGGATTCATCAATCTACGCATCGCGCCGTGGCTGCGCCGCATGGTGACGCGGATGATCGCGATCGTGCCGGCGGTGTTCGTGACCCTGTGGTATGGCGAGCAGGGCACCGGGCAATTGCTGATCCTCAGTCAGGTGGTGCTGAGCCTGCAACTGCCCTTCGCGGTGGTGCCGCTGGTGCTGTTCACCGCCAGCAAGCGCAAGATGGGCCCGTTCGTGGCGCCGCGCTGGGTCACCGCGCTGGCCACGCTCACCGCCGCGATCATCATCGCGCTGAATATCAAGCTGGTGGTGGATTTTATCGGCGGGTGATGGCTTGACCTCTCCGCGTCATTGCGAGTTTGGCACCGGCCGTTTGGCTGATCCTGAGATATGAAAGATAAGACTCGTGTCCCGGACGCGGTGCGGCATTCTCAGGCGATGCCCTTGCATCGCCGCCATGCCGCTCCGCAG
>NZ_JANXTC010000123.1:0-39634 GCF_025356345.1 Tardiphaga sp. | reverse complement strand
GTCGACGCTGGTCAAGCTGCTGGCGGGCAAGCTGCCGCCGTTCTCCGGCCAGGTCACCCGCGCGGACAAGCTCTCGGTCGGATATTTCGCGCAGCATCAGGTCGACGAACTCAATCTCGACGCTTCGCCCTACGATCACGTCCGCAAGCTGATGCCGGACGCCCATGAGAGCAAGGTGCGCGCCCGCGTGGGCAGCATCGGGTTCTCCGGCAAGGCAGGCGACACCAAAGTCAGCAGCCTGTCCGGCGGCGAGAAGGCACGCCTTCTGCTCGGCCTCGCGACCTTCTTCGGTCCCAACATGATCATCCTTGACGAGCCGACCAACCATCTCGACATCGACAGCCGCGCGGCGCTGGCCGAGGCGATCAACGAATATCCCGGCGCCGTGATCATGGTGTCGCATGACCGCTATCTGATCGAGGCCTGCGCCGACCAGCTGTGGATCGTCGCCGACAAGACCGTCACCAATTTCGACGGCGACCTCAACGATTACCGCCGCATCGTGATGCAGCAGCGTGGCATGCGCGCCAGCTCGCGGGATCGTGCTGCCACCGCCGAAAAGGGCAACGGCAAGGAAAAGGGCGCGCCGAAGATCAAGGAAAAGAAGCTGCCGCTGAAGCAGCGCGTCGCCGAAGCCGAAACCGAAATGGCCCGCATCACCGGCATCATCGCCAAGATCGATCTGGCGCTGGCGACGCCGGGCCTGTTCAAGAAAGACCCCAAGCAGGCCGCCCAGCTCAGCAAGGCCCGCTCCGGCGCCGCCGCCGCACTTGCGCGTGCCGAAGAGACGTGGCTCGCGGTGAGCACGCAGTACGAGAACAGCTGACCGATAGGCCGCGTTCGAGTTTCAACGGTCGGCTCGTTGTCGAGATCGATACAGATTGGCGGCTTGAATCGACCTGAGACTGGTTACGGCTCGCGTTGTGTCCGCGAAACCTCATGCGTCAATCGCCCCACGGCGTGCGATCGGCAGGGCTGGCGAGCCACGCCCGATAATCATGAGGACTGCGTTTACGCCATAGCCATCAAACGCCGCCAGCGTTCTGCTGCGATCGGATCAGTTTGCCGAGGAGCGCGGCGAGCTGAGCTCGCTCCTGCGCATCCAGGCCACTGACGAGGCGCTGCTGATTTGCGATGTGAGCCGCTACCGTGCGGTCGATCAACGCCAGACCATCGGCCATAAGCGCCACCAACGTTACCCGTTTATCCGCCGGGTTGGGCCTGCGCCCGACCAGTCCGGCATTCTCCAGTCGGTCGATGCGGATGGTGATGCCCCCCGATGAAATCATCGCCGCCTCATAGAGCGCGGTGCGGCCGCTCTGCCGCTGGCTGCTGGAATGCTGCGCCAGCATCTGGCGGACCTCCCCCCGCCTGGTGGCTGATGGCGGGGTTGTGCCTTGCGCTCGCGCTCATCGCTGCGCGCTTTCGCCCCAGCGACCGCCTCGTCCTCCCCCTCTGATGACAGAAGCCTTGCAATGGCCTTTTACGACACGGCTGGCCGCACCAATGATTGCATCGGAATTCTTGGGGCGAGCTTCCCCGCCGTGGTGGCTCCCCGCAACGCTTGCCGGCGCAGCCACTGAAGGCGGTTGCGCCGGCAATTCTTGGAGATGTTCCTTCACGGACGCGGTGCGGCATATTTCGCTCAGCAGATATGGGCACCTTGCGCATTCTTCCAAGGCTGCAAAAGGCATCGCAACGATCACACCGATCCAACCACTGCCACGCAATCGACCTCGACATCGAACGGCCCGGGCCAGGACGGCACATGCATGAAGATGCGTGGCGGCTGACCATTCGCAAAGACGCGGTCATAGACGGTGTTGAAGCGGGCGAAATGCGACGGATTCGGCGTGCAATAGACGTTGCATTTGATCACGTCGGCCAGCGACGACCCCGCAGCCTCCAGGCATGTCTTCATTTGCTGGAGCACTATTTCGGCTTGCCGCTCGAACGGCATTGGCTTGATGTCGCCGGTCTCCGGGTCGAACGGCGGCAGGCCGGACAAGTACACAAAGCCATTGACCACCACCACGGGATAGGTCGCAGGACCGTTGCGGTAGCGCTCCAGATAGCCTGAAATTGGATCGACGCGAAGTCTTTGCATGGCGCTCTCTCTGCTGATGACGCGAGGAAGCTAACCGGGAAGCGAGCGTCGATGGTTCGGCCGATACCGAACTATCATTGCGTTACCATCATTGCCTGCTGACGGCGCGCGGTCCTCTCGCGCCGCTGTCTCGAACTCGGCTGGGTGGTGCAGGAGCGTGAGCCGGTGTCGCGCCTGACGGCCGCGGGTCGCGCATGGCTTGCGCACCACCCTTGGCGTCAATCTGGATTTCGAGGGTCAGCCCTGCTGGGCCTGCGCGCGCTTCTTTGCCTTGGGCCGAGCGGCCTTCGGTTCCGCCACCGGATCCGGTCCGCGCTCGACAACGGTCAAGCGGCCGGCCGTGAAGGTGTAAATGCCGGCACGGGCACCGCGCGAATAGGTCAGCACCGCGACACGGTCGCCGCGCGGATTGTTCGACAGGCTGACATTGTCAGGCGCACCGGCGCCGCGCGCCACGTCACATTCGGTATGGCCAAGCGCAACAACGCCCGAATTGCTCGGCGCGCCCGCGGTACCGTCCGCAAGCGCATTGGCATCGCGCGGCGCCATGCCAGGGCACTGCCCGTCGGCGCTGATCAGATCCTCGGGGCCCACCGCCTTTTCAGGCGACAGCGGCGGTGTCTCGATGGACACGTTCTTGATGAACACCCGGCCCGGCTTCGAGAACCAGTCAGCGTCCTTCGACAGCAGATCCGACGAAAACATCTCGCTGCCAACGCCCGAGCAACCCGCCAACAATGGCGTGGCCAACACCAGTGCGAGCATTCCCGTTCGATAGAATCTGTGTTGTCGCACGATCAACTCTATTCCCACTCAGACAGCTAAGCGTCTGTACCAACATCTATTTGCGGCGCCAGCGTGGCTGACCACCAAATCGCCCCATGGAAAGCTAGGATTATCATTAATTACCGGTGATCGCCACTGCGCCGCTAATTTTTACGCTGCCACCGGCCACGTTCATCCGTCTGCCAGTAAGTCACGGAAAAACCACGTGACTTGCTGTCGGTCCAGGCGGCACGGGCAACTGCCAGCGCCTCGCCGTCATCGCCGTTGAACACCATGACGACGCGCTCGTAGCTCTCCGCGTCCGGCGGCAGGGTCGCATTGTCCACCAGAAACCGGACCTGGGCCCGATTCGGATTGCCGTCCTCCGTCGCCAGCACGATTGGCTGCTCGGCGACGTCTTCCACACGCCAGCAGGCGTGTGGAAGAAATGAATCCTCGCGGTAGGTCCACAGATGCGCGTCGAGCGCGTCGACGCGTTCTTCCGACGTCGACTGCACCACCACCCGCCAGCCGCGCTCGAGCGATTTCTCGAGCAGCGGCGGCAGCACGCTTTCCAGCGTCATGTTCTGCAGATGGTAGAACAGGACCTCGGTCATCGCGTCGCGTTACTTCCTGGGTTCGTAATAGTCCGCGACCAGCCGCTCCAGCAGCCGGACGCCATAACCCGAAGCCCAACTGTGGTTGATCTCGGTCTTCGGCGCGCCCATCGCGGTGCCGGCGATATCGAGATGCGCCCAGGGCGTATCGCCGACAAAGCGCTGCAGGAACTGGGCGGCGGTGATCGATCCGCCATGGCGGGCACCGGCATTTTTCATGTCGGCAAACTGCGAATCCATCAGCTTGTCGTATTCCGGTCCCATCGGCATCCGCCAGACCTTCTCGCCGGTGGCCTGCCCGACCGCATATAGCCGCTCCGACAATTCGTCATTATTCGAGAACAGGCCGGCATGTTCGGTGCCGAGCGCCACCATGATGGCACCGGTGAGCGTGGCCAGATCGATCATGAATTTCGGCTTGAAAGTCTCTTTGACGTACCAGAGCACGTCGGCGAGCACGAGCCGCCCTTCGGCATCGGTATTGATGATCTCGATAGTCTGGCCCGACATCGAGGTGACGATGTCGCCTGGTCGCTGCGCGTTGCCGTCGGGCATGTTCTCGACCAGGCCGATCGCGCCGACGACATTGATCTTGGCCTTGCGGCCAGCCAGCGCGTGCATCAGGCCGACGACGCAGGCGGCGCCGCCCATATCACCCTTCATGTCCTCCATGGAGCCTGCGCCCTTGATCGAGATGCCGCCGGTGTCGAAGGTGACGCCCTTGCCGACAAAGGCGACCGGCTGCTCCCCCTTCTTGCCGCCGTCCCAGCGCATGATCACCATCCGACCGGGCTGCACCGAGCCCTGCGAGACACCGAGCAGCGCGCCCATGCCGAGCTTGGTCATCGCCTTGACGTCGAGCACTTCAACGACCACGCCGAGCTTCTTCAATTCAGAGGCGCGACGCGCGAATTCGACGGGAAACAGCACGTTTGGCGGCTCGTTGACCAGTTCGCGCGCCAGGATCACGCCGTCGACAATGTGGTTGTTCGGCGCAAACGCCTTCTTCGCGGCGGCGACATCGCCGACGGCGAAAGACACGGCGGCGCTGACGGAATCATCCTCGCCATCCTTCTTCTTCGTCTTGTAACGATCGAACTTGTAGGCGCGCAGCAGCACGCCCGACGCAATCGAGGCCGCCTGCTCCGGCGCCATCGCGCCGGACGGCAGTTCAGCCACCACGGTGACGGCGTCGATACCGGCGCGAATTTTTCCCGCCAGCACGCCGCCGAATTTCAGCAGGTCGCTGTCCTTGAGCTCCTCGACCTTGCCAGTGCCAATCACGAGCAGGCGGGAGGCCTTGAGGCCTTCCGGCGCCAGCAGATCGAGCGTCGAGGCGCTCTTGCCCTTGAACTGGCTGGTCGCGGCGGCCTTTTTGACCGTCGCGGCGGCATCGCCCAATGCCTTGGCGGTGGCGGCGCCGAATTTTAGCGTATCGTCGCAAAACACCACCAGCATACCACGGGCTGCAGTGGAAAATGGAACGAAACCGACCTTGACGGCGTCGGACATGGGGAAATCCTCCAAAATAAATATAGGCTGTCGCAGGGGCGGGCGAGAAACCGGTCAGTGCGGCGGGGTCAGGTGTTTTGTTGTCGCCACAGCGGGAGCCGTCAAGGCCGGCGCGGCGTGGAACGCCGTCACCTGGGTAGTTTTGTCGTGTTATGGTCGTATATCGCCGAACAACCGTCCCGAATCGACCGGGGCCGCTCCGCGTTGCGCGGGCCAATCGGCGCCCTTTAATGTTTCGCCTTGTGTCTCGTCATCCCGTCCGGCCATGGCCGCCGCGAATGTCTGCGTTCCTTGGCTGTACCCGCTACCGGCGGATTGCGAAATGGCCCGGTTTTGGTGGCCCCAGAACCACATCAGCCCAATATTAACCACAACCGGCGGCGGGACATCGCCCGGCCATTTTGTTGACCAATCAAAGAGATGGTAAATGAGATAGGTATAGCGCCTGAAGACGGCGGCGTGGCCATGGGGATCCCGCATCGGGATGGACACGCCGGCGACTTGCAGGTCGGGGATGGGATTATTCGGACCGATGGGGTCGATCGACAGATATATCTTCCGCACGACGCTGGCGTCGTTTGCGCTGGTCCTGGTCAGCCTGACGGGCGTGATCTGGATCACGCAGGCGTTACGCGGGATCGATCTGATGACGAGCCAGGGGCAGACCATTCTGACCTTTCTCGGCGTCACCAGCCTCGCGATTCCGGTGCTGGTGCTGATCATCGCGCCGATCGCGCTGATGATCGCGGTGTCGCACACCCTCACCAAGCTCGCGACCGATTCGGAAATCATCGTGATGAACGCCGCCGGCCTGTCGCCGCTGCGGCTGTTCCGGCCGTTCTTGTTCGCGACCGGGGTGGTGGCGCTGCTCGTCGGCTTTATCGGCTCGTACCTGGCCCCGGACGGCATGCGCCGGCTGAAGCGCTGGGACGCCGAGATCACCGCCGACGTGCTGACCAATATTCTGCAGCCAGGACGCTTCGCCCAGCTCGATCAGAATCTGACCATCCGCATCAAGGAACGGCAGCCCGGCGGGCTGCTGGTCGGCATCTTCGTCGATGACCGCCGCGATCCCAAGGAACGCGTCACCATCATCGCCGATCACGGCACGGTACTGAAGAACGATGACGGCTCATTCCTGATTCTCGAGGACGGCAATCTGCAGCGCTTCGAGATCGGCAAGAACGATCCCGCCATGGTCGCCTTTGGCCGCTACGCCTTCGACATGTCGAAATTCTCCAACCGCAGCAAGGATGTCACCTATGGCATCCGCGAACGCTATTTGTGGGAATTGATGTCGCCGCCGCCCGACGATCCGATCTATTTGCAGATGCCGCGCCAGTTGAACGCGGAGCTGCATGACCGCTTCATGGCGCCGATCTACCCGCTGGCGTTCGCGGCGCTCACTTTCGCCTTTCTCGGCTCGCCGCGCACCACGCGGCAAAGCCGCAACTTCTCGATCGGCAGCGCGATTGCCGCCGTCTTTGGCCTGCGCATGGCCGGCTTTGCCTGCTCGGTGATGGCCGCGAAGTCGGATTATGCCGCGCTGCTGCAATATCTGATGCTGGCTTCGACCATCGGCGTCAGCTTCTGGATTATCGCAGGCGGGATCGTCATCGAACCGCCAGCGGGGTTGATGGAGGCCATCAACCGCTCCAATGCGCGCCTGCTGCGGCTGGCCCGCTTCGGCAAGCCGCCGGTGGCGACATGAACATGATCACCAACACCATCGGGCGGTATTTCGCGGGCCGCTTCCTGACCGCCGCGGTCGGCGTTTTCGCCAGCATCTTCATGCTGCTGGTGCTGGTCGATTACATCGAAATGGTGCGCCGGACCTCGGGCCTCGCTTCGGTATCCGCGATCACCGTGGCGCAGACCTCGCTGTACCGGGTGCCGCAGCTGCTCGAAAAGATGATGCCGTTCTGCATCCTGATCGGCGCCATGACCTGCTACCTCGCACTGTCGCGACGGCTGGAACTGGTGGTGGCGCGCGCCGCCGGCGTCTCGGCCTGGCAGTTCATCGCGCCGGCGCTGGCCAGTGCGCTGATCCTCGGCGTGCTGGCGACGGTGGCCTACAACCCGATGTCGGCCAACCTGCGCGAGCTGTCGAAACAGATGGAAGCCGAGATGTTTGGCGACGCCTCGGGCGGCGGCGTCCAGGACGCGGCCGGGTTCTGGATCAACCAGGCCAACAGCGAGGGCCAGGCGATCATCAATGCCGCCCGCAGCGAGCAGCAGGGCCTCCGTCTGACCGGGCTGAGCGTGTTCCGGTTCGACACCAATTCGCAATTCAAGGAGCGTATCGAGGCCCGTGAGGCGCTGCTGGAGCCCGGCCGCTGGCTGTTCAAGTCGGTACGCCGCTATTCCCTCGATTCGCCTGTGGTGGAGCAGGACAGCATGTATCTGGCCACTTCTTTGACCTCTGCCCAGGTCCGAAACAGCTTCTCGACCCCCGAAACAGTGTCATTTTGGCAACTTCCTTCGTATATCAGGTCATCCGAAAGTTCTGGATTTGCAACCGCGGGGTACCGACTTCAGTATCACAAGCTCATTGCACAGCCATTTTTGCTGGTCGCAATGGTGATGCTGGCGGCGTCGGTCAGTCTGCGGTTCTTCCGGATGGGCGGCGTCCAGAAAATGGTTTTGAGTGGCGTCGGGGCAGGCTTTCTGCTCTACGTTTTATCGAAAGTTACGGAAGATTTGAGCAAGGCTGAGTTGATGCATCCGATTGCTGCGGCGTGGCTGCCTGTGTGTGTGGGCGGCCTGACCGGCTTTTTGGCCTTGTTGTACCTGGAGGATGGGTAGTTGGCAGTGTTCGCCGCCCTCCAAGGACGAGCGCCCGGGAAGAAGCCACGCATGACCATGCGCGGCGGTCGATCCTGCACGTGCGCAGCCGTAGGTCCCTTTGTCGCGATCGCTCTGGGAATGGCTACCGCGTTGAGCGGTGTGGCCACGACCCCGGCTGCCGCGCAGGGCTTCACCTACAACCCACCTCATACGCGCCCGAAACCGGCTCCCGCCGCCCAGACCGGGCAGATGCTGGTGCAGGCTGTCGAGGTCAATTACGATTACAACAATTCTCGCGTGGCCGCGGTTGGCAGCGTGCAGATGTTCTATAATGGAACGACGGTCGAAGCCGACAAGGTGATCTACGACCAGAAGACCAAGCGCCTCCACGCCGAAGGCAATGTCCGGATGACGGACGCCGACGGCAAGATCACCTATGCCAATCTGCTCGATCTCAGCGACGACTACCGCGACGGCTTCGTCGATTCGCTGCGCGTCGACACCGCCGATTCGACCCGGATGGCGGCGACCCGTGCCGAGCGCAATGCCGGCAACTACACCGTGTTCCAGAACGGCGTGTACACCGCCTGCGCCGCCTGCAAGGACGATCCGAAGAAGCCGCCGCTGTGGCAGGTCAAGGGTGCCCGCATCATCCACGACCAGACCGAAAAGATGATGTATTTCGAGGACGCGCGCCTCGAATTCTTCGGCGTGCCGATGGCCTATCTGCCCTATTTCTCGACGCCTGACCCGACCGTGAAGCGCAAGACCGGCTTCCTGATGCCCGGCGTCACCTCGGTCACCAATAACGGTTTCGGCATCGAGACGCCGTTCTATTGGGCGATCGCGCCCGACTACGACGCCACCATTTCGCCGCGCTACACCACCCGCCAAGGCCTGCTGATGCAGGGCGAATTCCGGCAGCGTCTAATGGACGGCGCCTACCAGATCCGCGCCTATGGCATCAACCAGCAGGACCCCGGCGCCTATGCCAACACTGTTGGCGACAAGGCCTTCCGCGGCGGCGTCGAATCCAAGGGCCAGTTCGCGCTCAACGACAAGTGGGTCTGGGGCTGGGATGCCGTCGCGCTGAGCGACTACACCTTCCTGCAGGACTACCGCCTGTCGATGTACAAGGACCCCTACGCCTCGTTCCTGAACCTGCAGACCGAGGCGATCTCACAGCTCTATCTGACCGGCGTCGGCGATCGCAGCTTCTTCGATGCGCGGACGATCTATTATCTGAGCTTCTCCGGCTCCCAGAGCTCGGTGCCCGTCGTGCTGCCGGTGGTCGATTACGCCAACGTCGTCAGGAACAACATTCTCGGCGGCGAGCTGAGCTACAAGACCAACTTCACCAGCCTGAGCCGTGACACCGCTGATTTCAATTCAATCTCGACGCTCGGGACCGCCAATTCGCTGTGCAACACGACCTCGGCAGATCCACTGGCACGCACTCCCGCCAATTGTCTGCTGCGCGGCATGCCCGGCACCTACACCCGCTTCACGGCGGAAGCGGAATGGCGCCGGTCCTTTACCGACCCGATGGGCCAGATCTTCACGCCGTTCGCGATCATGCGGGTTGACGCCATCAACTCGTCGATTTCGAACCAGCCCGGCGTCTCCAACTTCCTGCCGGTCGGCGACACCCAGGCGCTGCGGGTGATGCCGACGGTCGGCCTGGAATATCGCTACCCGTTCATCAACGTCCAGCCGTGGGGAACCACGACGCTCGAGCCGATCGCCCAGGTCATCATTCGCCCGAATGAGACCTATGCCGGCAAGCTGCCGAACGAAGACGCGCAAAGCATGAATTTCGACGCCAGCAACCTGTTCAGCGTCGACAAGTTCTCCGGCTATGACCGTGTCGAAGGCGGCAGTCGCGCCAATGTCGGCGTTCAGGCGACCACCCAGTTCGACCGCGGCGGTTCAGTCAGCATGCTGTTCGGCCAGTCCTACCAGCTGTTCGGCATGAACTCCTTCGCCGTCCATGACGTCACCAACACCGGGGTTGATTCCGGCCTCGCAACGTCGCGGTCGGACTATGTCGCCCGCGTCAATTATTCGCCGAACCGGACCTACACCTTCAGCACCCGCGCCCGCTTCGACGAAGCCTCCATGAATGTTTCGCGCTTCGAGGCCGAAGGCCGCGCCAGCTTCGACCGCTGGTCGGTCAGCCTGATGTACGGCAATTATGCGCCACAGCTGGATCTGGGCTATTTAACGCGCCGCGAGGGCCTGCTCGGCAGCGGTTCGATCAAGGTAGCCTCGAACTGGGTCGTAACGGGCGCCGCGCGTTGGGATCTTGAAGCCAACAAGATCAACCAGTACACCGTCGGTGCCGGCTATGTGGACGACTGCTTCATCATGGGCGTAAATTACGTCACGTCGTATAATTACGTCTCGAACCTGGCCACGCCGCCGGTGTTGAGCCATTCCGTGATGTTGCAGATCGGGCTGCGGACGCTCGGCAACTCGACGGCTGCGGGCGCCAACGGTGCCATTCAGTAGCCTTAGTTCTGCGCCGTAGTGGTTGTGAGCCACAGGCGGAACCGTGCCGGGGCGTGATGTCCCGCCGCGGCGTATTGAAACACGGGTTTCAAGAAAGCTGATACGGCAGTCTGACATGAGCACCTTCACCTTCCGGCGCACCACCGGCGCCATCCTGACCGCCGCGATGATCCTGCTCGGCGGCGCCTCGGCGTCGCAGGCGCAGGGCGTGGCCGTCATGGTCAATGGCGAACCGATCACCAATTACGACATCGAGCAGCGCACCAAGCTGACCGTTCTGTCGTCCCAGAAATCTCCCAGTCGCCAGGAAGTGATCGACGAGTTGATCAACGAGAAGGTGAAGATCCGGGAAGGCAAGAAATACAGCGTCGATCCCGCCGCCTCCGAGGTCGATGGCGCGTTCCAGAACATGAGTTCACGGATGCGCCTGACGCCCGAGCAACTGGTGCAGTCGCTGGCCACCAAGGGCATCCGACCAAACACGCTGAAGAGCCGCCTGAAGGCCGACATGGTCTGGAACGCGATCGTCCGCGGCCGTTTCAAGCAGAGCCTGCAGGTCGGCGAAAAGGAAGTCGACAACGCCGTGCAGGGCGCCGGGGGCGATGCCACCACCGAAGCCTTCGAATACCAGATGCGCCCGGTGGTGCTGGTGGTGCCGCGCGGCGCGCCGGCCGGCACCATGGAAGCCCGGGCCAAGGAAGCCGAAGGCTTGCGCGGCCGGATCCAGAGCTGCGATGAGGCCAACCGCACCTTCAAGTCGATGCAGAACGCGACCATCCGCGACACCGTCGTCAAGACCTCGGCCGACCTGCCGCCGACGCTGCGCGACCTACTCGACAAGACGCCGATCGGCTCGCTGACGCCGCCGGAAGCCACCCGTCAGGGCATCGAAATGGTGGCGCTGTGTTCGCGCAAGCCGACCAAGGTGGACACCCCCAAGAAGCGCGAAGTCCGCGACAAGATGTTTGCGGAAAAATTTGACGCCAAGTCGAAATCCTACCTGCAGGAAATCCGCAAAGCGTCGATGATCGAATATCGGCAGCAATAATCACCGGCTTAGGCCGCGACCGGCTTAAGGCGGCAGCATGGCACAACCTCTCGCGCTGACATTGGGCGAACCGGCCGGCATCGGCCCGGACGTCGCTATCGCCGCATGGCTGCGGCGGCGCGAACACGACCTGCCACCGTTCTATCTGCTCGGCGACCGCGACTTTATCGCCGCCCGCGCCAGGATGCTCGGCCATGACCTGGCGATCGTCGACGCAACGCCGGCCACAGCCGCTGCGGCCTTCGCTGATGCGCTGCCGGTCGTCTCGACAGGCGATGCCGTCACGGCGCAACCCGGCCGTCCTGACGCCTCCAGCGCCCCCGCGGCGATCGCCTCGATCCGGCAGGCCGTCGCCGATGTCGAGGCGGGCCGTGCCAGTGCGGTGGTCACCAACCCGATCGCCAAGCACGTGCTGTATCGCGCCGGTTTCAGCCATCCCGGCCATACCGAATTTCTCGCCGAACTCGCCGCCCGCGACGGCAAGACACCGATGCCGGTGATGCTGCTGTGGTCGCCGACGCTGGCGGTGGTACCTGTGACCATCCACGTCTCGCTGCGCGACGCCATCGAGCAACTGACCAGCCAGTTGATCACCGCCACCGCGCGGATCGTCGTCGCCGAGCTAAAGGCTCGGTTCGGGCTGCGCCGGCCGCGGTTGGCGATCTCCGGCCTCAATCCGCATGCCGGCGAAGACGGTGCGCTCGGCGACGAGGAGCAGACCATTATCGCGCAGGCGATCACGGTGCTGCGCAACGAGGGCATCGACGTGCGCGGCCCGCTGCCGGCCGACACCATGTTTCATCCGGCGGCGCGCGAAACATACGACTGCGCGATCTGCATGTATCACGACCAGGCGCTGATCCCGATCAAGACCATCGCCTTCGATGACGGCGTCAACGTCACGCTCGGCCTGCCCTTCATTCGCACCTCGCCCGACCACGGCACCGCCTTCGACATCGCCGGCACCGGCCGCGCCAATCCCTCCAGCCTGATCGCGGCGCTGAAGCTGGCCGCGCGCATGGCCGGGACACAGCCGTCATGAGCGGCATCGACGACCTGCCGCCGCTACGCGAGGTGATCCAGAGCTTCGATCTCTCAGCGCGAAAGTCGCTTGGCCAGAATTTCCTGCTCGACCTCAACCTCACCGCCAAGATCGCCCGCGCCGCCGGTCCGCTGGAGGGCGCCACCATTGTCGAGATCGGTCCTGGTCCCGGCGGCCTGACCCGCGCGCTGCTCGCCATGGGAGCCGGCCGTGTCATCGCGGTAGAGCGTGACGAACGCGCGCTCGGCGCGCTGCAGCAGATCGCGGCGCATTATCCTGGCCGGCTGGAGATCGTGATCGGTGACGCGCTGACCTTCGACCCGCGGCCGCTGCTCAACGGCGAACGCGCCAAGATCGTCGCAAACTTGCCCTACAACATCGCCACGCCGCTGCTGATCGACTGGCTGTGCACCGAACCATGGCCGCCGTGGTACGACATGATGGTGTTGATGTTTCAGCGCGAGGTCGCCGAACGGATCGTGGCGCGCGAGGACGACGAGGCCTATGGCCGGCTCGGTGTGCTCGCCAACTGGCGCGCGGAGACCCGCATCCTGTTCGATATTCCGCCGACCGCTTTTGTGCCCGCGCCGAAGGTGACATCCTCGGTGGTGCGCTTTGTCCCCCGAGCAACACCCGAACCATGCGACCGCCGGATGCTCGAACAGGTCGCCGCCGCCGCCTTCGGCCAGCGCCGCAAGATGCTGCGACAAAGCCTGAAGGCGCTTGGCGCCGATCCGGAACGGCTGTCGGCCGCGGCCGGCGTCGAAGCGACGCGTCGCGCGGAGACCGTTCCGGTCTCGGGCTTTGTTGCCATGGCGCGTGAATTAGCCGATATACGAAAGCCAAAAAACGAGCCATAGGGAGAAGAAAATGCCGTTGATGCGCAGGCAATCGCTGGTCAAGTTCGACGCGCCATTGTGCGAGACCATCGTCGACACCCCGAAGCCGCAGGGCCACGAAGTTCTCGTCCGCGTCGAGCGCTGCGGCCTGTGCCATTCCGATCTGCACATCCAGGACGGCTATGCCGATCTCGGCGGCGGCAACAGGCTTGATACCACCCGCGGCATGTCCCTGCCCTTCACGCTCGGCCACGAGATCGCCGGCGTCGTCGACGAAGTCGGCCCCGATGCCTCCCGCGATCTGATCGGCAGAAAAGTCGCCGTCTTCCCCTGGATCGGCTGCGGCAAGTGCCGCGACTGCCTCGCCGGCGACGAAAATCTCTGCGCCCGCAACCGCTATCTCGGCGTCGCGCTGGATGGCGGCTTCGCCAGCCACGTGTTGGTGCCGGACAGCAAATACCTGCTCGACTACGATCCGCTGCTGGTCAACATGGCGGCCACGCTGATGTGCTCGGGCGTCACCGCCTATGGCGCGCTGAAGCGGCTGATCGATCGGCCACGGCAACGCAACCTGCTGCTGATCGGCCTCGGCGGCGTCGGCATGATGGGGCTGGCTTTCGCGCAGGCCATGTTCAAGCAGCCGATCTCGGTCGCCGACCTCAACCCGGCGGCGCGCGAGGCCGCGCTGAAGAACGGCGCCGCCTTCGCTTATGATCCCGCCGAACCCGATGTCGCCAAGCGCATGGTGAAAGAGAACGACGGCGGCTTTGACGGCGTCGTCGATTTTGCCGGCAACGACAAGTCGATGGGTTTCGCGGTGTCGACCGTGGCACGCGGCGGCAAGATTGTTGTGTCCGGCCTGATGGGCGGCAACTTCTCGCTGCCCATGGTGCAGTGGATCTACAAGCGCATGACGATCGAGGGCTTCATGGTCGGCACGCTGGCGGAAGCGCGCGAGTTGATGGATCTCGCCCGCGCCGGCAAGATCAAGCCGACCCCGATGAAGGAAGAGCCGATGGCCGAGGCGCAGAAGTGGATCGAGGAGTTGCGTGCTGGCAAGGTCGTCGGCCGCGTCGTGCTCGCCAACTGACACCACGCCCGATGACGGCGCCGGGCGAAATTCTGACGCTGCCAAGGCGCGTCCGAATTTTGCCCCACGCCGCGCGAAATTGCGGCTCATTGCGACCCAGATCGCAGCCGATCGTCCCCCCGGGCAAGAGTCGCCCAACTCATCATCGGGGATTCGTATGGCTAACCGGGCCGCGACAATTTCGGCCGTCATCATCAGTGCGATGGTGGCTGTCTCGCTGACGACAATTACCAAGAGTACCGCCGCCGACGAATGTCTGACGGCGCCAAAGGCCGATGCCCCGGGCGGCGGGCACTGGTACTATCGCAGCGACCGCGCCACCAAGCGCAAATGCTGGTATATCAGCGATCAGCGCGAGGGCGCAGAACGCAAGACCGCCTCCGTCGCACGCTCGGTCAAACCTCGTACGTCGCCAACTCTGCCGAAATCAATCGCAAACGCGCGAGCTGAGATTTTCGACGCGGCACCTGATCGTGCCAGCGCCGCGATGCCCGCGGCGCTTCCGGCGCCGGCGTCGGCACCGACCCTGGTCGCGGCAGCGGCGCCGCCCGCCGCCGACGAATGGGTAATGGCCGCGCGCTGGGCCGATCGCGGCGACCCCGGCCCTGTCGCCACTTCGGCGCCGGTGGTCGAGGCACAGCAGCCAACAGAGCCGGTAGACGAGCCGGAAGACGGCTATTCCTGGATATTGATGGCCCTGCTGGCCGGTGCGCTGGCGTTTGGCGGCACCGCCATTGCCGTCATCATGCGGCGGCGCCGCGCCCGACAGATCGAGGGCGACAAAATCCGCGAGCCGTTTCGGATGGACTGGAACGAGGATGACAATACAGAGATATCTCCGGTCGCCGAACCTCCCCCCGACCCCACGATGAAATGGGTGCGGATCGCCCGTGAGATTCAGGAGACCCGCAATCTCGGCCGCGAGGTCGAGGAGTTGCTGGCCAGTTCACCGCGGCGCCCGCTCGCCTGACAGTTAATATCGTCCGGGACATGATCGCAAACTGCGTCAGGCCTAAAGCTGCTGCCGCAGCTTTTGCACGAAGGCGGTGACGCCGACCTGGCGTTCCAGCTTCAGTTGCTCGGCGCGCAGGATCGATTTCACCGCCTCGAAGGCGATGCCGATATTGTCGTTGATGACGATATAATCATAGGCGTCGAAATGACTCATCTCGTCGCCGGCCTTTTTCATCCGACCGCGGATCACCTCGTCAGAATCCTGCGCCCGGGTATGCAGCCGCTGCTCCAGTGCCTGCACCGAGGGCGGCAGGATGAAGACGCTGACCACATCCTTCGGCGCCCGCCCGCGCAATTGCTGCGTACCCTGCCAGTCGATGTCGAACAGCACATTGTGCCCGGCCGACAGCGCGGTTTCGACCGGTCCGCGCGGCGTACCATAGCAATTATCGAACACCCGCGCCCATTCCAGCAATTCGTCGCTGGCAACCATCGCGTCGAACCGCGCCTGATCGACGAAGTAATAGTCGCGCCCTTCTATTTCACCGGGACGCATCGGCCGCGTCGTGACCGACACCGACATCCGCAAATCCGGGATCTCGTCGATCAGCATCCGCGTCAGCGTGGTCTTGCCGGCGCCGGACGGCGACGACAGCACGAACATCAATCCGCGCCGCTCGACGCCTACGAATACAGGATTGTTGGAAATCGTCATTCGAGATTCTGAACCTGTTCGCGGAACTGCTCGACCACGTTCTTCATCTCGAGGCCGGTATTGGTCAATTCCAGATCGTTGGATTTCGAGCAGCAGGTGTTGACCTCGCGGTTGAACTCCTGCGCCAGGAAATCCAGCCGGCGGCCGACCGGGCCACCCTTGCCGATCATCTCGCGGGCTTGCGAGATATGCGAGGCGATGCGGTCGAGCTCCTCGCGGATGTCGGCCTTCGCCGCCATCATCAGCGCTTCCTGGTTGAGGCGATCGGAATCGAATCGATCCGACGATTCCAGCAAGGCGGCGATCTGTTCGGCGAGCCGCGCGCGGATCGCCTCGGGCTTGCGTCCCGGCGCCGCCTCGGCCTTGTTTGCCAGTGTCTCGATCTCGGCCATGCGCTGCGACAGAATTTCGCCGAGCGTGGTGCCCTCGCGCTTGCGCATCGCGACCAGCGCGGTCAGCGCTTCGTCGAAGGCCGCGGCGACGGCAAGCCTGGCAGCCTTGTCCTCGGCCTCGTCGGCCTCCGGCTCGACCACTTCGATGACACCCTTGATCGCCATCAGACCGTCAACGCTTGGCGCCACCGCGTCGATCTTGCCGGCGAGGTCGGCTGCGATTCGCAGGATCGAATTCAGCACTTCCTCATTGACGCGAATGGTGGAAAGCGCGTTGCCGCGTTTCACCGTCAGGTTGGCGTAGACGGTGCCGCGCGACAGCACCTCGGTGGCCCGCTTGCGGGCGATCGTTTCGAGTTCGTCCCAGCCCGGCGGCAGCCGCATCCGAAGGTCAAAGCCCTTGGCGTTGACGGACTTCAATTCCCATTCGAACGCATATGGCCCGCTGGTACCGTGGCTTCGCGCAAAGCCGGTCATGCTCGACAGCGCCATCGCGGAACGTCTCCAGAAATACGAGTGAGATTCGCGACCCGCGAACCATGCTCAGGTTACGGCCTTTTCAGGCCGAGGGAAATTCAAGGCCGAATTCAGCCGGCTGACCGCGACACGGCGCCTATTGCTGGACCACCGGTGGCGTGGTGGACGATTGTGCGGCACCCTGACGGGCTGGTGCCGCCGGGCGGGCGCGCTTGGCCGGAGCGGGCTTGGCTGCCGTTCCGGTCGCCGCATTGGCGTCCGCGGGGACGGCGGCGGCCGAAGCGGGCGCTGGCGCGTCATCGGACGGCTCGACGGCGTCGTTCTGCACCGCCTTCTCCATCGCCCGCAGCCGGGCCACGTTCTTCTGGTGTGCGTCATAGGTCTCGGTGAAGCTGTGGCCACCGGTACCATCCGCCACAAAGAACAGGTCGCGGGTGCGCGCCGGATTGGCGGTCGCCTCCAGCGAAGCGCGACCCGGATTGGCAATCGGTCCGGGAGGCAGGCCTTCGACGACATAGGTGTTGTAGGGAGAAGGTTGCTGAATCTCGCTGCGCTTGATGGGCCGGCCCAGCGTGCCCTTGCCGCCGACAATGCCATAGATGATCGTCGGGTCGGACTGCAGCTTCATCTTCTGGCGCAGGCGGTTAACGAACACCGCCGCCACGCGGCTGCGCTCATCGGCCTTACCGGTCTCCTTCTCGACGATCGACGCCAGCGTCACCAGTTGCTCCGGCGTCTTGACCGGAATGTCAGCGTTACGGCGCTCCCAGATTTCGGCCAGCACGCGCTTCTGCGCCTGCTGCATACGCTGGATCACCTGGTCGCGCGAGGTACCGCGCGGGAATTTATACGTCTCCGGCAGCAGCGTGCCTTCGCGCGGCATCTCCCGGATCGAGCCGGCAAACAGTTCATTGTCGGTCAAGCGGCCGACGATCTGTTCGGAAGTGAGGCCCTCCGGCATCGTGACGGAGTGTTGCACCACCTTGCCTTCGACGATGGTCCCGATCACGTCGCGCAGATTGGCGTGTTTCTGAAACAAATACTCGCCGGGCTTCAGCTCGGAGCTGGCCTGCAGTGCGAACACGCTGCCGATAAACACCCAGCGATTGGCATCGATCACGCCTTCGCGCAGCAGCGTCTCGGCTATGTCGCCCTTGCCCGCGCGGGCGGGAATGTTGACGATCTTTTCCTCTTCCAGCGGTCCGGGCGTCTTCAGCGCCTGACGGCCATAGACATAGACGCCACCGGCCCCGATCATGGCAACGATGATGATCGTAATGATGGCATTGCCGGCGATCACCAGCGGATTGCGGGCATGATCGGAACGCTTCGGCGGCGGCGGAACCTGCTCGGGCTCCAGCGCGGCGCGTGGACTCCTGGGCGAAATGGGCGGCCTTTCACTCATCGATATAACCTGAATCCTGTCGGTTCAATCGTGACGGGTCGAATCCGGACCTCGCCATTAGCATACGCCCGAAGTAGGAATTAGCGCGGAATGCGGCGAAACGGTGAAGTCTCGCTAGCTCGCGAGCCGCTGCAGGATCAACGATGCATTGGTACCACCAAATCCGAACGAATTCGACAACGCGATGTTGATCTCGCGCTTGCGCGGTTTGAGCGGCACCAGGTCGATCGCCGTCTCGATTGACGGATTTTCAAGATTGATCGTCGGCGGCGCCACATTGTCCCGGATGGCGAGAATACAGAAGATGGCCTCTACCGCACCCGCCGCGCCAAGCAGATGCCCGATCGACGACTTGGTCGAGGACATCGACACTTTTGACGCCGCATTGCCGAGTAGCCGCAGCGCGGCGCCCAATTCAATCTCGTCACCAAGCGGCGTCGAGGTGCCGTGTGCGTTGATGTAATCGATGTCGGCCGCGGTAATGCCAGCGCGCTTCATGGCGGCGCTCATACTACGGAAAGCGCCATCGCCATCGGGCGTGGGTGACGTGATGTGATAGGCATCGCCCGACATGCCGTAGCCGACGATTTCGCCATGGATTCTGGCACCGCGAGCTTTCGCGTGTTCGTATTCTTCCAGCACGACGACGCCAGCGCCCTCGCCCATTACGAAGCCATCGCGGTCTTTGTCATACGGGCGCGACGCCCTCGTCGGATCGTCATTGAAGCCGGTTGATAATGCGCGGGCGGCGCAGAAGCCAGCCATCGCCAGACGGCTGATCGGCGATTCGGTACCGCCGGCGACCATCACGTCGGCATCCCCGAGCGCGATCAAGCGACTGGCGTCACCGATCGCATGCGCGCCGGTCGAACAAGCCGTCACAACCGAATGATTGGGGCCCTTGAGGCCATGCGCGATCGAGACATAGCCGGAGGCTAGATTGATCAGGCGACCGGGAATGAAAAACGGAGAAACCTTGCGAGGTCCGCGCTCCTTCAGGAGCAGCGCCGTGTCGGCAATCCCCGACAGGCCACCTATGCCGGAACCGATCATGGTGCCAGTGGCGCATTTTTCTTCTTCGGTCTTGGGGTGCCAGTTGGCGTCATCGAGCGCCTGTTTGGCGGCGCACATCGCGTAGATAATGAAATCGTCGACCTTGCGCTGGTCTTTCGGCTCCATCCAGTGATCGGGATTGAACGTGCCGTCGGTGCCGTCGCCGCGCGGAATCACGCAGGCAATCTGGCTAGTCAGGTCCGACACGTCAAAAGTGTCGATTCGCTTGGCGCCGCTCTCGCCGTTGAGAATGCGCTTCCAGGTCGGCTCAACGCCGCAACCGAGGGGCGACACCATGCCAAGGCCTGTGACGACCACCCGTCTCATCGTCGAATCCTCCAGCCGACCCTGCCCGTCACAGCAAGAAGCCGGTGGACCGCATCAAGCGATCCGTCCGGCTTCAAATGTGTCGCGCGAAGGCGTCAGCTTTTTGCGTTTTTCTCGAGAAACTTGGTGGCATCGCCAACGGTCAGGATCGTCTCCGCGGCATCGTCCGGAATTTCGCAGCCGAACTCTTCTTCGAATGCCATCACAAGCTCAACCGTGTCGAGACTGTCAGCGCCGAGATCATCAATAAAGCTCGCGGCATCGACAACCTTCTCGGGTTCAACACCAAGGTGTTCGACCACGATCTTCTTAACTCGCTCGCCAATCTCGCTCATCGTAAAACCTCGTGCTTGTTACATTCGGCCCGTCCGTAGACGATACGAGCCATCGTGGAGCGTTAACTCGTTTGAACCCTGCGCAGTTGCGCGTGATCTGGATTGCCCCGTCGTCCCGGACGGAGCGTCGCGAAACGGCAGGCTCGCCCCCGCCAATATACAGGGTTTCAAATTCCTGCAATGGCCTTCTTCGCCCCGCCGCTGAAGGTTCGGTTAGCATACTTCCCCAGCCTTGGCCACCAGCCTCCCTGTCCGGCCGAACATCCATCAAATCAGGATGTTGCGGGTTCCCAGCCGCTCAAATCATGGCCATCCCGCCATTGACGTGAATTGTCTGCCCGGTGACGTAGGCCGCCTCGTTTGAACTGAGATAGACCGCCGCCGCAGCAATATCTTCCGGGGTGCCGAGGCGCCCGGCGGGGACCTTGGTCAGAATCGTCTCGCGCTGCTTGTCGTTCAGCGCATCTGTCATCGGCGTGGCGATGAAGCCCGGTGCGATGCAGTTGGCGGTGACATTGCGCTTCGCATATTCGGCGCCGAGCGTCTTGATCATGCCGATCAGCCCGGCCTTCGCGGCGGTGTAGTTGCCCTGGCCCGGATTGCCGGTCACGCCAACCACCGATGTGATGGCGATGATGCGGCCGAACCGCTTGCGCATCATCAGCTTGGTGGCGGCGCGCGCCAGCCGGAAAGTCGCGGTCAGGTTGACGTTGATCACGGCATCCCAGTCCTCGTCCTTGAGCTGGACGAACAGGTTGTCGCGGGTAATGCCAGCATTGCTGACCAGAATATCGAGCTGGCCCATTGCCTTTTCGGCCGACGGCACCAGAGCCTCGACCTCGGCGGCATCGGACAGGTTGCAGGGCAGCACGTAAGTGCGATCACCGAGCTTGGCCGCCAGCGCCTCCAGCGCCTCGCGTCGCGTCCCGGACAGGGCCACCGTGGCGCCCTGCGCATGCAGCGCCGCCGCGATCGCTCCGCCAATGCCACCGGTCGCGCCGGTCACCAATGCGGTCCGGCCAGTCAAATCAAACATGTTATTTCCTTTGTCGTTCAGGCCGAATGCGCGGCGGCGAGCGCATCCTTGGCCGCCAAAATGTCGTTCGGTCCGCTGACCGACACACCGATCGCACCATCGGCGATACGCTTGACGAGTCCGCTCAGCACCTTGCCGGAGCCGAGTTCGAGAAACCGGCTAACGCCGTGGCTTGCCATGTACAGCACACATTCGCGCCAGCGCACGGTGCCGGTGACCTGCTCCACCAAGCGACGGCGGATTTCGTCGGGATCGCTCAGCGCCGAAGCCAGCACGTTAGATACCAGCGGCACCACCGGCGCGTGGATGGTCACATTGGCAAGCGCCGCCGCCATCACGTCGGCGGCGGGCTGCATCAGACTGCAATGAAACGGCGCCGACACCGGCAGCAACATCGCGCGCTTGGCGCCCCTGGTCTTGGCGATATCGAGGGCGCGCTCGACCGCCGCTTTGTCGCCGGAAACAACCACCTGGCCGCCGCCATTGTCATTGGCAGCCTGGCACACCTGGCCCTGCGCGGCCTCTTCGGCCACCGCGACGGCGGTCTCGAAATCCAGTCCCAGCAGCGCCACCATCGCGCCGATGCCGACCGGCACCGCTTTTTGCATGGCGAGGCCACGGGTCCGCAGCAGCCGGGCGGCGTCTGATATCGACAGGCTGCCGGCGGCGGCCAGCGCCGAATATTCGCCGAGCGAATGCCCGGCGACAAAGGCAGCATCCCGCGCCAGCGAGATCCCGGCTTCGCTCTCCAGCACGCGCAAGGTGGCAAGCGATACCGCCATCAAGGCCGGCTGGGCGTTCTCGGTGAGCTGCAGGGTTTCGGCCGGGCCGTCCCAGATGATCGCGGTCAGCTTCTCGCCGAGCGCCGAATCAACCTCGTCGAATACCGCCCGCGCGACCGGGAAGGCCTCGGCCAGCGCCTTGCCCATGCCGACCGCCTGGGAGCCCTGCCCCGGAAAGGTGAATGCTGCGGTCATCAATACCCCTGCAGGATGTTGCCGTATGGCGTTAAATCGCTCAATCTCGCGCGGAAAGACACTGACGCTGCGGGCGATGTCAAGTTGCACGGCCGAACAGACCGGCCGCGCGCGCCGGGGGAAATCGTCGGTCGCGGCATCGGGACGGCGCGGTCGCCGCCGTGTTTCCCTTGCCATTTGCCCGAAAATCCGTATAACCCGCGAAATCCGCAGACCCCGGCCGGGAGCTGAACGGACGGTCCCAGCAATTTGAGATTCTGAATTGATGTGACAGGGCCAGTTGGCCCGTCGTCCCGTGCTTCCGCCTTCTGAGCAATATCGAGTCCTTTCCAAGAGGGTTCGAAGGGCTTGCCGCCGGGCGACGCGCTAACAGTGGAAAGGACAATCATGGCTCTCTACGAGCATGTATTTCTCGCGCGCCAGGACGCGAGCGCCCAACAGGTCGAGGACCTGACGGCACAGATGACCGCAATCGCCGAAGGTCTCGGCGGCAAGGTCGTGAAGATGGAAAACTGGGGCGTTCGCTCCCTGACCTATCGCATGAACAAGAACCGCAAGGCGCACTTTGTTCTCATGAACATCGATGCCCCGTCCGCGGCGATCACCGAGATCGAGCGCCAGGAGCGCATCAGCGAAGACGTCATCCGCTATCTGACCATCCGCGTCGAAGAGCACGAGGAAGGCCCGTCGGCGATGATGCGCAAGGCCGATCGCGATCGTGATCGCGATGACCGTGGCGGCGGCTTCCGTGGCGACCGCGAAGGTGGTTTCCGTGGCGACCGTGAAGGCGGCGGTTTCCGTGGCGGCGCCGATCGTGAAGCCGGTGGCTTCCGTGGCGATCGCGGCCCGCGTCGTCCCCGTGACGACGAAGCTACCCCCGCAGCATCGGTTGAGGAGTAAGCATCATGGCTGAAGCTGGTGCACGCCGTCCGTTTTTCCGTCGTCGCAAGACCTGCCCGTTCACAGGTCCGAACGCGCCGAAGATCGACTACAAGGATTCCAAGCTGCTGATGCGTTACGTTTCCGAGCGCGGCAAGATCGTGCCGAGCCGCATCACCGCCGTGTCCGCCAAGAAGCAGCGTGAACTCGCCCGCGCCATCAAGCGCTCGCGTTTCCTCGGCCTCTTGCCCTACGTCATTCGCTAAGGCGAATTTCTTCAGCCCGCGGTCTTTGTGCTGCGGGCTGTTTGTTTCAGAGCGTCTGCAGCCCGCGGCATCCCTGTCGCGGGCTGTTTTCTTGTGCGGCGGCTCCGGTTTATCCGCATACCGCTGCGCATCTTCTATCTGCTGACGGAGAAATTTGATTTTCCATTTTATCTTCGGCCTGCCCTGTCTGCTGGTCGTCACCCGGTTCGTCTGGCCGTTGCAACTGCCGCTGATCGCAAAAATCGTCTTGACGGTCGTGCTGCTGGTCGCCTCGCAATATCACCTGTGGAGCCGGCTCTCCTCGGGTTCGGTGTTCTCGCCCGAATTTCCACGTGTGGCGGTGATTCTGTTCAACTGGGCGTTCCTGACGATCTTTCTTCTCGCCGTTCTGCAATTGCTGCTCGACGGCGTGTCCCTGCTCGGCATGCTGTTTCGCGTCGGCGGCGCGGGCGCGCCGGACGCGGTTCGCTACGCGATGGCGGGCACGGCCGCTGTGCTGGCCGCACTCGGCGTCCATCAAGCCATCCGGGTACCGCCGCTGAAGGATGTCGAGATCGCCATCCACGGGCTGGCGCCGCAGTTCGACGGCTACACGATTCTGCAACTGACGGACCTCCACATCAGCCGGCTGTTTCCTGCCCCTTGGACTCGCGCGGTCGTCGACCGCGCCAACGCCCTTGGCGCCAACCTGATCGTGGTTACCGGAGACCTGATCGACGGAACCCTTGCGGCGCGACGCGCGGATGTGGAGCCGCTGCGCGACCTGCGCGCGGCGGACGGCATCTATGTGATTCCCGGCAACCACGAATATTTCTTCGGCGACCGCGCCTGGATGGCGCATTTCACCGCGATGGGCATGCGCGTGCTGGCCAATGACCACACCGTGATCGACCGGAATGGTGGCCAACTGGTGCTGGCCGGCGTCACTGACCTGACGGCGGCGCAGACCGGCCAGCCTGCCCCGGACCTCGCCGCGGCTATCAAGGGAGCGCCAGACGGCGTGCCGGTCATCCTGCTTGACCATCAGCCGAAGGACGCGCGGCGCGCCGCCGCGCAGGGCGTCGCGCTGCAACTGTCCGGCCATACCCATGGTGGCATGGTGATCGGGCTCGACCGCCTCGCCGCTCTCGCGAATGGCGGCTTCATATCTGGCCGCTATCAGGTCGACGGCATGACGCTCTACGTCAACAACGGCACCGCGCTGTGGCCGGGCTTCGCCCTGCGGCTGGGGCGCCCGTCCGAGCTGACACGGATCACGCTGCGCCGGGCGGAGTGAGGGAAGGTGGCTGACTAACCGGACCGTCCCGCCAATCGGCCGTTGATCCCTGCCCGCGTATGCACTAGAAGTCCGGCAACAGGTGATGATGCTGTCCGCCCAGTATTCGCTCCGGCGTTATACTTGAACTCTAAATAGTTGGTCACGCTGCGGAATTCCCGTTGACGTCGATCTAACCGCTCAAAGGGGGCGGGACAGCTGATGATTACCAATATCCTTATCGCGCTTGCCGCCGGCGCCGCCTCGGCGCTGATGTTCGCCTCGATCATTTCGGGCGCGCTGGTTTCTCTGTTGCTGTTCTATCTGGCGCCGCTGCCGCTGATGGTGGCCTGCCTCGGCTGGGGCCCTCTTGCCGCCTCGATCGGCGGCATCAGCGCCGCCACCGGCCTCGGCCTGCTGTTCGGCATGCCCTATCTGATCGCCTTCGTCGTCACCGTCGCGCTGCCGTCCTGGTGGCTGGGCCATCTCGCGCTGCTCGGCCGCCCGGTCAGCGATGGCGTCCCCGCCGCCAATGGAGTCGCAGCCATCGCACCGGTCGTGGAATGGTATCCGGTCGGCCGCATCCTCCTCTGGGTGGCGGGCTTTGCCGCGCTGACCACGATGGGCGCGCTACTGACGCTGGGCACCGACGGCGACACCATTGTCGGGGCGCTGAGGAACGCTTTGGCGCGCATCATGGGTCCGCGCGGCGGCGTGGACAGCGGCGACGCCGAACAGCTGGTCAACGCGCTGGTCACCATCGCGCCGGCCGCGGCGGCGATCGTCGCCATCACGACGCTGACGCTCAATCTGTGGCTGGCCGGCAAGATCACCGCGACCTCCGGCCGGCTGCATCGCGCCTGGCCGGATCTGAAAACCGCCACGTTGCCGCCTCTGACTCTGGTCGCGCTGTGCGTGGCGATCGCGGTGTCTTTCCTGGGCGACGTGTTCGGCATCTTTGCCATGATCGTCAGTGCGACGCTGATGATGGCCTATGCGCTGACCGGCTTCGCCGCGCTGCATACGCTGACGCTCGGCATGAAGACCCGGATGCTGTGGCTGTGTTCGACCTACGCCTTCGTGCTGGTGCTCGGCTGGCCGATCCTGGCGATGGTCGGGCTCGGCATCGCCGACGCCTTCTTCGGATTCCGCCAACGTTTTCTGCAACGCCGACCGCCGTCACCGGTGGCCTGAACTCAACTCACACCTCAACCAGACTCAAAGGAGACATATTATGGAAGTTATTTTGTTGGAACGCGTCGCCAAGCTCGGCCAGATGGGCGAAGTCGTCCGCGTCAAGGACGGCTTTGCACGCAACTTTCTGCTGAAGCGCGGCAAGGCGCTGCGCGCCACCGCGATGAACCGTTCGAAGTTCGAAGGCATGAAGGCCGACCTCGAGGCGCGTAACCTCGTCGCCAAGGAAGAAGCCACCGTCGTCGCCGCCAAGATCGACGGCCGCAACGTTATTGTGCTGCGTCAGGCGTCGGAAACCGGCCAGCTGTTCGGTTCGGTCACCGTGCGCGACATCATCGCGACCTTCGAGAGCGACGGCGTCACCTTCGCCCGCAGCCAGGTGCTGCTCGACGCACCGATCAAGACCATCGGCAAGCACAAGATCTCGATCGCCGTGCATCCGGAAGTCGAAGTCAGCGTCAGCGTCACCGTGGCCCGCAGCGCGGCGGAAGCCGAGCGCATCAACCGCGGCGAAGACATTTCGAGCCGCCAGGAAGACCAGGACGCCGCCGCCGAGGCGCTGGCCGCCGCCGGCGAGTTCTTCGATCCCGATGCCCGTCCGAGCGACGAAGACGAAGCTTCCGACGAGAAGTAAGACCGCGCTCTTCCGGGAGCCCGCGTCCTGCAGCAAGCCCGGCCTTAACAGGCCGGGCTTTTTCATACGTTAAAAGGTCCGCCCAACAAAAAGCCCGACCTGCTGACAGGCCGGGCTTTTCGTTTGCAATCAGCAGGTTGAGCCGATGCCCTCGCTTATTGTGGGACCGCGGCGCCGGGCGCACCGGAAGAGGTCGGCGGCGCCGCCGGCTCCGCGGCCGGAGCCGGCGACACATAGGCCGGGGCCCCAGGCGTCGGTGCCGAGGATGGTGTCTCGGATGGCGACGGTCGCGCGTCCGGCTCAGCCCGAGGCGCCGGCGTCACCGCCGGAACCGGGTCGGCGCGCAACGGTGTTTCCACCCTGGGTTCGCTTTTTGCTGGTTCGGGCCTGGAAACTTCCGGCCTGGCTTCATCCGCGGGTTTGGCGACCGGTTTGCTGGCCTCTTCCTTCGGAGCCTGTAAGGGCACCGGCTTCGCCGGTTCAGGCTTCGTCGCTTCGATCTTGGGAGCATCGGCCTTCGGCGCTTCCATTTTCGGCTCGTCCTTTACGGTCGCGGCCTTTGGCGCCTCGTCGCGGTCACGCCGGTTTTTCTTGCCGGATTTCTGCCTTGGCTCAGGCTTCGCAACCGCTTCATTCTCGGTCGCCGGAGTCTCCTCGACCGCAGGCTTGGCGGCATCGGGATTTTCGATGGCAGGACGCTGTCGCTTGGCATTGCGGGACTGACGCGGGGTCGGCGCCGCCTGATCCGGTTTCACATCGGGCTTGGCCTCCTGCGGCTCCGGCTCACGCTTGCGGCGGCCAAAGCCGAACAGGCCAGGCTCGTCGGCCGGCGCAGCCGCGGGTGATGTCGCCGCCGGCTTCTGCTCGGAACTCAGTTCCTTTCCCTGCTTGGTGAGCCCACCGCCGCCGAACCGCGTGTCGGTGGCGCCATTGGAAATCACATAGGCCGATAGCAGCGAGGCCATATCGGTGCTAGTTGTATAATGCTGACGCAGGAAGCCAGGCAGCGCGCCCGGTGCCACCGACTTCAGCAGCCCGCGCGGGCTCTTGTGGCAGACGGCACAGCCGCCGGCGAAAATCTGGGAGGGGGTTTTTCCAGCTTCCAGGTTTTGCGCCTGGGCCGGGACTGCCGTGAAGCCAATCAGGAGCATCACCGTCGCTAAACTGAGCGCTCGGCTCAACATTTCAATCTCCTGATACAGAAACCCGGGGGCAAGGCGGACAGCTTGTAGCTCATTGCACCATGAATGGAAGTGGGCAGATTCCGCAACAGCGAGATGGAACATTTCAGATGGCGGCATTGCGGCAGACGCAGTGGCATACCACAAAAGGTATTACTATCATGTAATTCAGAGCGAGGAGATCGACGATCGCGTCAACGGCCGGCAGATCGCTCATGCCCGGTCGCCCATGATCACGGTATTGGGGTAATTCGATGGAACGTCTGTTGCGTTTCTTTCTCGATCGCTACATCCGGCGCGGAACCATCACTTTCATCACCGCCCGAGGCACAAGCTTCACCTGTGGCGACGGCAGCGGCCCGCAGGTTTCCGCTCGATTTGTGACCTCCGCCGCCGAACGGCGACTTTTGATCGACCCTGAGCTGGCGCTCGGCGAGATTTTCATGGAAGGCCTGCTGGTGATGGAGCGCGGCACTATCGCCGACCTGCTCGCCATTGCCCTCGCCCAGCCTGACCTGGCTCCCCGGTGGGCCCGGGCGCAGTGGTGGCTGCGCTATTTGATCCGGCACGTGCAGCAGTTCAATCCGCGACAGCGCTCCCGGAACAATGTGGCGCATCATTACGATCTGGACGGCCGGCTCTACGCGCTGTTTCTGGATGCCGACCGGCAGTACAGCTGCGCCTATTTCGAGACCCCCTTCGCGAGCCTCGATGACGCACAGCTCGCCAAGAAACGCCATCTGGCCGCTAAAATGCTGATTGCGCCCGGCCAGCGGGTGCTGGATATCGGATCCGGCTGGGGAGGCCTTGGCCTGTATCTGGCGCAAATGACCGGTGCTGACGTCACCGGGGTGACGCTCTCGACCGAGCAATTGCAGGTCGCCAATGCCCGGACCGCCGAGCAAAAGCTCGACAATTCTGCCCGCTTCCTGCTGCAGGACTATCGCGACATTCCCGGTCCGTTCGATCGCATCGTTTCCGTGGGCATGTTCGAGCATGTCGGTGTCGATCATTACGACACTTTTTTCCGTCGCTGCGCCGAATTGCTCGGCGAAGAAGGCGTGATGGTCTTGCATTCGATCGGTCGGCCGGAAGGCCCGGGCATTACCAATCCGTGGATCGCCAAATATATTTTTCCGGGAGGGTACATTCCGGCCCTGTCAGAAGTGCTGCCTGCGATTGAACGCGCCGGTCTGCTGATATCGGACGTCGAGATCCTGCGGCTGCATTATGCCGATACCCTGAAAGCCTGGCGTGAGCGCTTCATGGCGCGGCGCGAGGAAGCCGTTCGACTGTATGACGAGCGCTTCGCGCGCATGTGGGAGTTTTATCTGGCATCGTCGGAAATGTCGTTCCGCAAGCAGAACGTGATGAATTTCCAGATCCAGCTGACCCGACGACAGAACGTCGTTCCAGTTACGCGGAATTATATCGAACGCGAGGAAGCGAGACTACGAGCGCTAGAGAACGGGCAACAACCGCGGCTACAAATGGCCGGCGAATAGGTCCGAGTGGCGGACCTCGAGCGCGGTGGCGACGGGGCGGCCGAGCGCGCGTCCGGGAGCCGCTGGACGGAGCAAGCGCAACTTGGCCGCGCAGACGGTCTGTGAGTCGCACGCCAGATCGCCGCGGCGCTCGGTCTCCTCGAAGCTGTGGATCAGGCCGGCTAACCAGTCGGACCCATCCGTTCCAAAACCATGTGGCTGCTGGCGCTGATTCATTATATCAATCCTTCGCCTGTTCCCTCAAGCAACGTCCGATATCCCGACGGGTTCCGATCTGACGGGCAATCCGCCTTGGAACCCACCGTCTGGCCCGTTGGCGATAATGAGTGACAAATCTCGCCGCCAGGTTCAGGCAAGCCGGCTCATTTACGGCGGGTTGTTAAGAGAGAATTCAGCACGACTCACGCAACCATGGCGTCAAGCGGGATCGGTCATCGCCGATCAGCCGATTGTGTGAATCGTGCATAAGGCAGGTTCGCGCTTCCCCCCGGGACCGAAGCAGCGCTCTATCCGCCCAATCCGCCAATTCAGAAGAACCAATACATGGCCGCATTTGATTCGAACGTCCTCAAGCTGGCTCCGGACGCGGCCACGCCCGCCTACCGGACCGCGCCGCACAATATCGAGGCGGAACAGAGCGTGCTCGGCGCTATGCTGGTCAATAATGACGCGTTCTACCGGGTCTCCGACTTTCTGAAGCCAGAACATTTCTTCGAGCCGATCCATCAGACCATCTACGAGACCGCCAGCAGCATCATCCGCGCCGGCAAGGTGGCCACCCCGGTCACGCTGAAGACCTTTCTGCCGACCGATACCGATCTCGGCGGCATGACCGTCGGTCAATACCTCGCCCGGCTCGCCGCCGAAGCCACCACCATCATCAACGCCCATGATTATGGCCGCACCATCTATGAGCTGGCGATCCGACGACAGCTGATCCATGTCGGCGAGGACATGGTCAACGTCGCCTATGACGCGCCGGTCGACTTCGCGCCGCGCGCCCAGATCGAGGATGCCGAGCGCCGGCTCTACGAACTGGCCGAAGCCGGCCGCTATGATGGCGGCTTCCAGAAGTTCTCGCAGGCGATGAAGACCGCGCTCGACATGGCGGCCAACGCCTACAGCCGCGAAGGCAAGCTGTCGGGCATCTCGACCGGGATGAAGGATCTGGACGCCCGGCTCGGCGGCTTGCAGGCGTCCGATCTCGTGGTACTCGCCGGCCGCCCTGGCATGGGCAAGACCGCGCTGGCCACCAACATCGCCTATAATATCGCCCGCGCCTATCAATCCGAATTGCAACCCGATGGCTCCAGGAAGACCACCAATGGTGGCATTGTCGGCTTCTTCTCCTGCGAAATGTCGGCCGAACAGCTGGCGACGCGTATTCTCGCCGAGCAGACCAATATTTCCTCGTCCAGCATCCGCCGCGGCGGCATCACGGAACGCGACTTCGAGAAGATCCGCGACCACACCATCGAGCTGCAGCATCTGCCGCTTTATGTCGACGAAACCGGCGGCCTGTCGATCTCGCAGCTCACCGCCCGCGCCCGCCGCCTGAAACGACAGAAGGGCCTCGATGTCATCATGGTGGACTACATCCAGCTGCTGTCGGGCTCAGGCAAGCGTTCCGACAACCGCGTGCAGGAAGTCACCGAGATCACCACCAGCCTGAAGGCCCTGGCCAAGGAGCTGAACTGCCCGGTGGTGGCGCTGTCGCAGCTATCGCGCCAGGTCGAAAGCCGCGACGACAAACGCCCGCAGCTCTCCGATCTGCGTGAATCCGGATCGATCGAGCAGGATGCCGACGCGGTGATCTTCGTCTACCGCGAGGAATATTACCTGCAGAACAAGGAGCCGCGCCCCGGCACGCCGGAGCACGAAAAATGGCAGCTCGACATGTCGCTGGTGCACGGCCGCGCCGAAGTCATCATCGCCAAGCAGCGCCACGGCCCGACCGGCACCGTCGAGCTGCAATTCGAGGGCCAGTTCACCCGCTTCAGCGATCTGGTCGGCGAGAGCCATCTGCAGCCCCATCACGAGTAAAGCCGACCTGACCGACAAACGTCACGGCCGGTGACTTCTCAGGTCAACCAATTCTGATTAATGTCTGAGCTTCCGACGCAAACCCGCGAGCCGGATGGATGTCCACGATACCTACCATATCGACACCGCCCGAACCGTGTTCGGCGCAGCCACGAAGCCGCTCGCCCGATCTCACGCTCGCCGAAATCGTCAAGCTGCAGAGTGATGCCGAATACATCAAGCGCGATGTCTCCGAGTTGCGCACCGACTTTCGTGACGTCAGGGATCGGCTGGCACGGCTCGAAGAGCGCGTCCTGCATCTGCCAGGAAAAGGCTTTATCGTCGTGGTCGTGACCACCGCGCTGGTGATCATCGGCGGTCTGGTCACGATCGCGCCAAAGCCGCAGGCCTTGCTGCAGACAGCGACGCGGCACGGTTGAACCATCTTCCGCCCGCGCTTATTGTGCAGCGCGGTTGATCAATTCTGTCCGCAATCACGTGATGCGTTGCGCGTCAGGAATGCCCATGAATGTTGTGTCTGATCCCAAATCATTGTCCGGCAGCGGCGCATTGTCGCCTGACGCCGACCTTGCCGCGGCCACCGGCGTGCTGACCATCGACCTCGACGCCATCGCGGCGAATTGGCGCAAGCTCGAAAAGGCCGGCCTGCCCGCCGAATGCGGCGCGGCGGTCAAGGCCGACGCCTATGGCTGCGGCATCGATCCGGTGGTGCGCACGCTGGTCGGCATCGGCTGCAAGACCTTCTTCGTGGCCACGCTCGACGAGGCCCGCGCGGCGCGCGCGGCCGCGCCCGATGCCGCGCTCTATGTGCTGAACGGCCTGCTGCAGAATTCCGGCGATATTCTAGCTTCGATCAATGCCCAGCCGGTGATCGGCGACCTCCAGGAACTGGCGGAATGGGACATGTTCTGCCGTCGCACCGGCTGGAGCGGCGGCGCCGCCATCCATGTCGACACCGGCATGAACCGTCTCGGCCTCAGCGCGCTCGATGCACAGGGGCTGGCGCCGCGCATCAGCGCCGGCAATCACGGCATCACGCTGGTGATGAGCCACCTCGCCTGCGCCGAGAAACTCAACCACCCGCTCAACGCCAGACAGGTCGTGGCCTTTCGCGAGGTCGCGCACCTGTTTTCCGGCGTGCCGGCCTCGCTGGCCAATTCCTCCGGCATCTTCCTCGGCTCCTCCTTCATGTTCGATCTGCTGCGGCCGGGGGCCGCGCTGTACGGCGTCAACCCGACGCCGGAGGCCGACAATCCGATGGCGCCGGTGATCGATCTCAAGGCCCGCATCGTGCAGATCCGCCAGGTCGAGCGTGGCGACAGCGTCGGTTACAGCGCCACCTGGACGGCACGGCGGCAGACCCGTATCGCGGTGGTCGCCGCCGGCTATGCCGATGGCTATTTCCGCGCCGCCGGCTCCAGCGATGGCACCCGCGGCGCCGAAGTGATGGTCGCTGGCCAGCGCTGCCCAATAGCCGGTCGCATCTCGATGGACCTGCTGGCGGTCGACATCACCGATGTCCCGACAGCCGCCGTGCGCCGCGGCCACATGGTGACGTTGATCGGCGACGGCATCACCGTCGACGAATTAGCGCATCCCTTCGGCACCATCGCCTATGAAGTGCTGACCAGCCTCGGCCGACGCTATCACCGGGTCTACAAGGGCGGCGCGGCGTAGCGATCTCAGCGCTCGACGCCGTACAGCACCGCGTAGGGCGTTGCCCGCTGCAGCGTCAACCCGGCGGGCGGCGGCGTCAACGGCGTCGGCGGATCGATCAGCAGCACATGGTCGAACCTGTTGCGCCAGTCCCGCAGATAGGGCGCGGCCTGCAATTCGGCTTCGGCGAATGGCTGCGATAGACGCGCCCAGATGACCGGACCGCCCGGCGACTGCGTCAGCGGCGCGAAGGCCGGCATCACCCGCAGCGGCTGCTGCGCGGGATCGGCGAACAGCAGCGGCCAGAACGCGCGGCGCTCCACCACCATCAGCGCGCTCAACTGGGTGTCGAGTCGGGAAATCCCCGGCAGTATCCACTCCGGTCGGCCGGCCTCGACGTCGCCGACGGGCCGGCCGCGCGCCATCATCACCTTCGCGCCCGGCGCGATCGAGGCTATCGCGCTGCGTAATTCCGCAACTGCCTGGCGATGACCGATCCACGTCGTGGAAATATAGACGGTGCGCGCGCCGATCAGCGCCGCGAACAATACAGCGGCCACGATGCCGAGCCGCGCCGGCAGCCGTGGCTCAATGCCGGCGAACAGCAGCAGGGCGATCATCAATCCCAGCCGCACATCGACAAAGGTGCCGCCCTTGATCTCCGAGGGTGCCGCCACATAAGCGAGCATGAGGATGCCGAACGCGATCGAAAATCCCGGCGCCAGCGCGATGCGCCGCCACGCCATCGCAATCAGTGCCAGCACGATAACAGCGGACCACAGCGTGAGATCAATGCTGGTGGTCATGAACGCCGTCAGCAGCGCCCATAATTTGTAAAATACGCCGGCGATGGCGGCCGGAGCCGCCACGCCGGAGGCCAGCGGACTGGCGAGATAGAGCAGCAGCGCCGGTGCGCCGGCAACCACCAGCACAGCGATACTGCGCAACGTCTCGGTCGCCATCAGCGCCCCGGCGCGGCGCGCTTTGAGAAGGTAGGCAATCTCCTGCGTTCCGATCAGCAGCGCAAACAGCAGCACGCCGAACAGATGGCAGAAGAACAGCAGCGCCGCCGCCGTCGCGCCGAACGCCGACGCGCGCCAATGGTGGCCGCGCCGGCGCAGCGCCATCCAGCCGGCGCCGGCGATAAAGGCCAATCCCAGCGACAGCAGAAAGTTCATGAAGCCGAGGTGAAACACGCCGTTGAAGGCGACCAATCCGGCGGCCAGCGGCCAATATAACCACCGCCCGAACGCCACCCGATTGTAGATGATCACGCCAATCACCGGCGCAAACGCGCTCAGCGCCAGCAGCAGCCGGCCGCCAACATGGACACTGGTGACCTTCAGCAGCAAGGCGCCGAGCAGATCCATGCCGAGATTGGGCATCACCCCCCAGCGTGGCTGATACAGGCGCGACAGCACCTCGTCGTCGGGATGCGCCAGCACGAAATAGCGCGCCAGATGGTTCGGATAGTCCAGCACTGGCGGCACATCGACCAGAAAGAACGGAATCGCCAGCGCGGCGGCCAGCGCGAGCGCGGCCAGCCACCACAGCGGTTGCGGCCAGCGCCGAGGACGCGATCCAGGCAGGATGATGTCAGCCAAAGGCGCGCTCATGACCAATCCGGTGATGCCCGACCCTAGCAGCCCGGCCTTTCCGGTCCGTCAATACCACGCTCCCTGTTGAGCTTTAGTGGCCTTTGCCCGACCCTGACCGGCCGCACCGAGTCGCCTGGAGCCGGACCATGAATTTCATCTTCGTCCTCGCGGTCGGCCTGGTCGCCGGCACCATTTCGGGCATCGTCGGCACCGGCTCGTCGATCATGCTGCTGCCGGTGCTGGTCTACGAATTCGGACCGAAGCAAGCGGTGCCGATCATGGCGGTGGCCGCCGTGATGGCCAACCTGTCGCGGATTCTGGCGTGGTGGCGCGAGGTCGACTGGCGCGCCGCCGCGGCCTATTCGGTCACCGGCATTCCCGCCGCGGCGCTCGGCGCACGGACGCTACTGACCCTGCCCTCGCAGGCCGTCGACCTCGCCATCGGCAGTTTCCTGATCGCGATGGTGCCGGCGCGGCACTGGCTCGCCCGACATTCGTTCAGGATCACGCTGTGGCATTTGGCGCTGGGTGGCGCGATCATCGGCTACATCACCGGCATCGTGGTTTCCACCGGCCCGCTCAGCGTACCTTTGTTCCTGTTCTACGGTCTGAGCAAAGGCGCCTTCCTCGCCACCGAGGCGGCGAGTTCGCTCGGCCTCTATCTCAGCAAGTCCGTCACCTTCCAGCAATTCGGCGCGCTGACGCCGGACGTGCTGATCAAGGGCGTGATTGCCGGCTCGTCTCTGATGATCGGCGCGTTCGTGGCCAGATGCTTTGTGCTGCGGCTCGACGCCAATGTATTTCGATTGGTGATGGACGGGATCATGCTGCTCGCCGGCCTGAGCATGCTGTGGAATGCGTTCTCGGCACCAGCCGGCTAATCGGCGGCACGGCCACGTAGCCCGGATGAGCAGAGCGAAATCCGGGTTTATGCTTTTCTCATCCCCGCCTGTCGCTTCGCTCATGCGGGCTACTCAATTGCTGATCTTTGATCAAAATGTTTTAATTTTATCAATCCGAACAAATATAACTACACTCTGATATGCGACGTTCCCGCATGTCCTGGATCATTGGTCTGACATTATTCGGCTTGGCCTATTGGCAGGTCAGACGACGCGCCCTTGAAAGGGCTGCGGAGCTTTCCCCGACCGGGATGCTGCGATCGCCGCTCTATTGGATCGGAAGCGGACTAAGCGTCCTGCTGGTCGGCTTCGTGCTGCTCGTCGGCCAGATGTATCGCGGCGCGCCCATTCCGGCGGGACTCTGGATCGCAATCGTCGCGATATTTGGGGTCGCCCTGATGATTCGACGCGCCCTGAAATGGCGCTATCCTGTCTGAACAGTCGACGTTTGTTGCCTGATGGCGGCTTCTCGGCAGCCCCTTTCGACCATCCGAAGCCCAAGCCATCATCGACAAGAATGTTGCAAGTCGCGCCACGCCTGCGTAAACCCACAAGAACAAACCAAAAACAACAATGCTTTCTGGTTACGCTTCTCTCGAACAGCGATTCCGTTTTTCAATGGCCAAGAATTCCCTCTCTTTCGTCTGCCAGAACTGCGGCGCTGCCTATAATAAATGGCAGGGCAAGTGCGAGGCGTGCGGCGAATGGAACTCGCTGGCCGAGGAGGACACCACCGGCGCCACCACGATTCCGGTCAGCGCGCGCTCCAAGCGCAAGGGCCGGCTGTTCAACCTGGAAAGCCTCACCGGCAAGAGCGCCGACGCGCCGCGGATTCCGTCGGGAATGGCCGAGCTCGACCGCGTCACCGGCGGCGGCTTTGTGCGCGGCTCGGTGCTGTTGATCGGCGGCGACCCCGGCATCGGCAAGTCGACGCTGCTGACCCAGGCCACCTCGCTGATGGCCCGCGCCGGGCATCGCGTGGTCTACATCTCCGGCGAGGAAGCGGTGGCGCAGGTGCGGCTGCGCGCCGAACGCCTTGGCCTGTCGGATGCTTCGGTGCAGCTCGCCTCGGAAACCTCGGTCGAGGACATCGTCGCCACTTTGTCGGAAGGCGCGGTGCCACGCCTGATCGTGATCGATTCGATCCAGACGATGTGGACCGACACGGTCGAATCCGCGCCCGGCACCGTGACCCAGGTCCGCGCCTCGGCGCAGGCGCTGATCCGCTTCGCGAAAAAGTCCGGCGCCACCATCATCCTGGTCGGCCATGTGACGAAGGACGGCCAGATCGCCGGCCCGCGCGTGGTCGAGCACATGGTCGACGCGGTGATGTCGTTCGAAGGCGAGGGTTCGCAGCAATTCCGCATTCTTCGCGCGGTAAAGAACCGGTTCGGGCCGACCGACGAGATCGGCGTGTTCGAGATGACAGGTCTCGGCCTACGCGAAGTGTCGAACCCCTCCGAACTGTTCCTGTCGGATCGCGACCTCGGCAGCCCGGGCACCGCGGTATTTGCCGGCATGGAGGGCACCCGCCCGGTACTGGTGGAATTGCAAGCGCTGGTGGCGCCAACCACGCTCGGCACACCGCGCCGCGCGGTGGTCGGCTGGGATTCCAACCGATTGTCGATGGTGCTGGCGGTGCTGGAGGCGCATTGCGGCGTCAAACTGTCCGGATATGACGTCTATTTCAACGTCGCTGGCGGATTGCGCATCAACGAGCCCGCTGCCGACCTCGCGGCCGCCGCCGCTCTGGTGTCGTCGCTGTGCAACGCGCCGCTGCCGACCGACGCGGTGTATTTTGGCGAAATCTCGCTGTCCGGCGCGGTGCGCCCGGTGTCGCTGACCTCGGCGCGGCTGAAGGAAGCCGCCAAGCTCGGCTTTGCCCGCGCGGTGCTGCCGGAATCGGCGCGCGGCGACGCCGGTGGCGACGCCGGGTTGACGCTCGGCCCGGTCGGCGGCCTGACCACTTTGGTGGCTGACATCGCCGCCCGCGGCGTCAAGCCGGCCCGGGACAACAGTAAAAGCACAGACGCGGAAAAAAACACCGCGCCGGCGCGTTTCAAGCGTGGCGAGGGTTGAGCCGCGCGTGACCTTGCCGGTTACCGTCGCTATACAGCGATCATGCAACCTGTCGCCTGCCGCATCATGGTCCGTTAAGCCAATGGAACAATGATGTGATGTGCGGCGGGATAGCTGTTTTCCGGCCTCGCCGGACGTGCCATATCACCGTCACCAGAACCGGCCGCTGAGCCGATTCGCGGTTTTGAGATTACAAGCGGACCTGAGCAGCCGATGCCGATAACGATTCTCGATCTTGTCCTGCTCGGGGTGATGCTGATCTCCGGCCTGCTGGCGATGGTCCGCGGCTTCATGCGCGAGATCCTCTCGATCGCCGCCTGGGGCGCCGCCGCGCTGGTGACGCTGTTCGCGTTCCAGAAGCTGCTGCCGACCGCGAAGACCTATTTCAACAATGATACGGTCGCCAGCGTTGTCGTGGTCGCCGGCGTGTTCATCGGTACCTTGATCATCGTCTCGATCATCACGGTGCGGATCTCCGACATGATCCTCGATTCGCGCATCGGCGCGCTGGATCGCACCCTCGGTTTCCTGTTCGGCCTCGCCCGCGGCCTGCTGATCGTGGTGGTGGCATTCCTGTTCTTCAGCTGGCTGGTTCCGGACAAGCAGCGTCCGGACTGGGTGACGTCGGCGAAATCACGCGTTGTTTTGCAGGGAACCGGCGATTGGCTGATGGCGCTCTTGCCGGATGACCCGGAAAACACCATCTTGAAGAGATTCAAGAAGAACAAGCCCGATGAGGACACAACCGACGCCGAGCCGGCCGCACCGGCTGCTGGCGATGGATACACCAAGCCTGCCCGCGACAGCCTCAAAAAGCTGATCGATGGCAAACCGGCGACCAAGTAGTTCGCAGTCCCCCGCGAGTTTCTTGCGACATGAGAGGCGATGAACCAATGCAAAGCCCTTCCCACGACGCAGCGAAACCCAAACTCGAACCAGACCAACATCACAACTACCGCGATCCGGACCTCGATGGCGACATGCTGCGCGAAAAGTGCGGCGTGTTCGGTATCTTCAACCATCCCGACGCCGCTGCCATTACCGCGCTCGGGCTGCACGCTTTGCAGCATCGCGGCCAGGAGGCCGCCGGCATCGTCTCGTTCGAAGGCGGCCGGTTTCATTCCGAACGCCGGCTCGGTCTCGTCGGCGATACCTTCTCCCGCGCCGATGTGATCGCGCGACTGCCCGGCACCGCCGCGGTCGGCCACACCCGCTACTCCACCACCGGCGAAACCATTCTGCGCAACGTGCAGCCGCTATTCGCCGAGCTCAATGCCGGTGGCTTCGCGGTCGCCCATAACGGCAACCTCACCAACGGCCTGACCTTGCGTCGCGAGCTGGTGCGTCACGGCGCCATGATGCAATCGACCACCGACACCGAAGTGATCCTGCATCTGGTCGCGCAGTCGAAGCGCAACCGCTTCATCGACCGCTATATCGAGGCGCTGCGCGCCATCGAAGGCGCCTATGCTCTGGTATCGCTGACCAACAAGAAGCTGGTCGGCGCCCGTGATCCGCTCGGCATCCGCCCGCTGGTGCTGGGCGACCTCGACGGCTCGCCGATCCTGGCCTCGGAGACCTGCGCGCTCGACATCATCGGCGCCAAATTCATCCGCGACATCGAGCCTGGCGAGGTCATCGTGTTCGACGAGAACGGCGCGCAGAGCCACAAGCCGTTCGCGCCGCTGCCGCCGCGGCCCTGCATCTTCGAATATATCTACTTCGCCCGGCCCGACTCGATCGTCGGCGGCCGCTCGGTCTACGACGTGCGCAAGGCGATGGGCGCGCAGCTCGCCCGCGAGACCCATGTCGAGGCCGACGTCATCGTGCCGGTCCCGGATTCCGGCGTCCCCGCCGCGATCGGCTATTCCCGCGAATCCGGCATTCCGTTCGAGCTCGGCATCATCCGCAACCATTATGTCGGCCGCACCTTCATCCAGCCGACCCAGAGCGTGCGCGAACTCGGCGTTCGCATGAAGCATTCGGCCAACCGCGCCGCGATCGAAGGCAAGCGCATCGTGCTGATCGATGACAGCC
The DNA here is from genome assembly GCF_025356345.1 of Tardiphaga sp. GTDB lineage: Bacteria > Pseudomonadota > Alphaproteobacteria > Rhizobiales > Xanthobacteraceae > Tardiphaga. Next base: position 416 of record NZ_JANXTC010000123.1, on the reverse strand, counting down.
TGGTGCGTGGCACCACGTCGAAGAAGATCGTCAAGATGATGCGCGACGCCGGCGCCAAGGAAGTGCACTTTCGCATCGCCTCGCCGCCGATCACCCATCCCGATTATTACGGCATCGACACGCCGGACCGCACCGGCCTGCTCGCCGCGACCCACACGCTCGAGGAAATGTGCGAGCTGATCGGCGCCGATTCGCTGGCCTTCGTCTCCGTGGACGGCATTTACCGCGCGATGGGCGAACCCGGCCGCAACCCGGCAGCGCCGAAATTCGCCGACCACTGTTTCACCGGCGACTACCCGACCCCGCTGACCGACATGCGCGAGATCGAAGCCCCGCGGCAGCTCTCGCTGCTGGCGGAAGCGAGCTGACGCCAGTGTCGTCCCCGCGCAGGCGGGGATCCATAACCTCCGGCGTAG
>NZ_JANXTC010000119.1:0-5956 GCF_025356345.1 Tardiphaga sp. | reverse complement strand
GCCATTCAAGGCAGAGCCCCGTAGTGGGCCCGGACGGTGACCGCCAGCCTCCCGGGGCGTGCTTGCGAGGCACGCGCGCGGGACACCGCATCCTGCTCCGCTACCAAGACGCCTCATGACAGCGCCCCTCGCGAACAAGACGACAGAGCTAATAATCCTAAGTAGGATTTATGTCAAGAGAACATGCAGGATGGGTTGAGCTTTTGCGAAACCCATCACGGCCGCGCATGGAAGCGATGGGTTTCGCGAAGGACTCAACCCATCCTACGGCCACTGCCGTTTCGCTTTCTACGCACCTCGTCCGCGGCACCGCGTGAGAATCTGCTACACAGGCGCCATCTTTACTCCCGGTGAGCCTCCATGCTGCGGATTGCGCGCAATCTATCGATCGACGCGAACGACATCGAGGTGACGTTCGTGCGCGCCTCCGGGCCGGGCGGGCAGAACGTCAACAAGGTCTCGACCGCCGCACAGCTCCGCTTCGACAGCACCCGGCTGAACATTCCCGAGGACATGGTGATCCGGCTGCGGACACTGGCCGGCCAGCGCATGACAAAAGACGGCGTGATCGTGATCCACGCCCAGCGCTTCCGTAGCCAGGAACGCAACAAGGCCGACGCCATCGAGCGCCTGACCGAATTACTGCGGGAGGCCGCATTCCGCCCGATCACGCGCCGCGCCACCAAGCCGACCTTTGGCTCGAAAACCCGCCGGCTGGAAGGCAAGAAGCGCCGCGGCGACGTGAAATCGAAACGCGGCTCCGGCGGCTTCGACGACTGAGGCGCGGTTGTCCCGGATCTGCGAAGCCATCCTTCGTATGGCATCACGTCGGGACGCGTCGGCACCAAGCAAAAACGGCCCTTCCTTTCGAAAGAGCCGTCCCCGCACCCGCACTGACCGCGAGTGATCATCAGATTAGATCATGCTAATGGCGTTTGGGCGCCGCGGCACTGCCGGAGGCGTCGAGACCATTTGGCGCCGCACCCGGCGCCGCATTGCCCGTCGCGCCGGCGGTTCCGCGCACCGTGCCGCCGGTGGCGGAGCCAACCGTGCCCTTGGTGGCCGGGGCCTTCATTTCGGTGCCGGCGCCTGCCGCGGCGCCGCCCTGAATGGCACCGCCCTGCTGCATCGAGCCGCGCGTCTGAGTATCCGAGGCAGCGCCTTGCGCCAGAACCGGGCCGGCCATCAGGGCCGAAATCGTGAGGGCGATCGCCGAAGTTTTTACAATCTTCATTCGCTTCTCCTGGGATGGTCGCGCGATGACAGTGCCGCCTATGGTGCGCCGCCCGCGTCTTGCGGAACCGTCCATCGCACGAGAATTGCTACGAGCAACGCAGACCCATCAAGACCCTCGCATGTGTTCGCAGTGGAGACAGACCGCGTTCATTTCACGACTTTTTGCAGGGACATGACACATATGCGGCGGCGCAGGCGTGTGAAACAGTGGGGAGATATCGTCCCCGGTCCTCCCGCCCCCTCGCAAAAGCTCGTAAATTCAACCTCCTTCGCCTGAGTCCCGACATGCCCGTTCGTCAGCTGCCCGAAACCATCGTCAACCGCATCGCCGCCGGCGAAGTGGTGGAGCGCCCGGCCAGCGTGGTGAAGGAACTGGTGGAGAACGCCATCGATGCCGGCGCGCACCGCATCGACGTGTTCAGCGACGGCGGCGGAAGGCGACGGATCGGCATCACCGACGACGGCGCCGGCATGACCCATGCCGACCTCGCGCTGGCCACCGACCGCCACGCCACCTCCAAGCTCGACGACGAGGACCTGCTGGCGATCCGCACTTTGGGCTTTCGCGGCGAGGCGTTGCCGTCGATCGGCTCGGTGGCGCGACTGGGTATCACGACCCGGCATGCCAGCGAGCCGCATGCCTGGTCGCTCGCGGTGGAAGGCGGAGACAAGTCGCCGATCATGCCGGCGGCACTCTCGCAGGGCACCCGCGTCGAGGTCAGCGACCTGTTCTATGCGACGCCGGCACGGCTGAAATTTCTCAAGACCGACCGCACCGAGGCCGAGGCGATCCGCGAAGTGGTACGTCGCCTCGCCATGGCGCGGCCGGATATCGCTTTCAGCATGGCCGGCGAGGAGCGCGCGCCCGTGACCTGGGCCGCGGCGCTGCCCGGCCCCGCCGGACAATTGACCCGGCTCGGCGATATTCTCGGCGCCGAGTTCCGGCTCAGCGCCATCGAGGTCCGCTCGGAGCGCGAGGGCGTTGTCGTCGAAGGCTTTGCCGCGGCGCCGTCGCTGACCCGGGCCAATGCGCTCGGGCAATATCTGTTCGTCAATGGCCGGCCGGTGCGCGACAAGCTGATCATCGGCGCGGTGCGCGCCGCCTATTCCGACTATCTGCCGCGCGACCGCCACCCGGTGGTGGCGCTGTTCGTGACGCTAGATCCGCAGGAGGTCGACGCCAATGTGCATCCGGCCAAGACCGAGGTCCGGTTCCGCAATGCCGGCCTCGTGCGCGGCCTGATCGTGCATGCGCTGAAGGAGGGCCTGGCGCGCGAAGGCCGCCGCACCGCGGCCAATAGCGACGGCGCGGTGCTGGAGTCCTTCCGGCCAAATTTTTCGCCGAACTTCACGATGCGTCCCAACGCCAATTGGGAATGGCGGCAGTCGCCCTCCTACCCCGTCGGCGCGATGCCGTCCTTCCAAGGCTCCGCCGCGCTGGCCGAGCCCGACCAGGCTGGTTTCGATGTCGGCACGCCCGCCGCCGATGTGCGTTTCGAGCAAACCCCGAACAACGACCTGATCGACCGCCCGCTCGGTGCCGCGCGGGCGCAATTACACGAGAACTACATCGTGTCGCAGACCCGCGACGGCATGATCGTGGTCGACCAGCACGCCGCGCATGAGCGCATCGTCTATGAACGGCTGAAGGCCTCGATCGCCGCCAATGGCGTGCAGCGGCAGATCCTGCTGATCCCGGAAATCGTCGAGATGGACGAGGCCACCGTCGAACAATTGCTCGACCGCGCCGAGGAACTGGCGGGCTTTGGCCTCGCCATCGATTCCTTCGGCCCCGGTGCCGTCGCCGTGCGCGAAACACCCTCTTTGCTTGGTAAGGCCAATGCCGGCGCGCTGCTGCGTGATTTGGCCGAACACATGGCGGAATGGGACGAGGCGCTGCCGCTGGAGCGCCGGCTGATGCATGTCGCCGCCACCATGGCCTGCCATGGTTCGGTGCGCTCCGGCCGCCGGCTGAAGCCGGAGGAAATGAACGCCCTGCTGCGCGAGATGGAAGACACGCCGAACTCCGGCCAGTGCAACCACGGCCGGCCGACCTATGTGGAACTGAAGCTCAGCGACATCGAGAAGCTGTTCGGGAGACGGTAGGCGGGTTCGGCGGTGTTATCCCTCCCCCGCGTCTTCCGCGTGGGGAGGGTGGCCGGCCGAAAGGCCGGTCGGGTGGGGTGCCTCAACGCACTCCATACGACGTGCATAACCCCGTCCAAATTCTGATCGACATCGGAATTCCAGAATCGTAGCAAGCGAAACCCTTCGCCGCGCAAAAATGCATCCCGCGCCGCATCTTGCTTTGCACCCGGCTCCATGGCGTGCTGCCCGCCATCGACCTCGATTACGAGGTGATCGCGAAACGAAGCGAAATCAACGATGAGATGGCGGATGGGCGCCTGCCGCCTGAAGTGAAAGCCCAAGGGCTTGAGCTCACGTAGCTTCACCCACAGCTTCACTTCCTGCGGCGTCATGTTCTTTCGGAGTACCCGCGCGTTCTGGTTTGCCACGCCATCCCCCACCCGACCGGCCTATGGGCCGGCCACCCTCCCCACGCGAAAGACGCGGGGGAGGGAAACCCCTCACTATACCTGATACTTCGCGTCGCGCTCCAGCAGCTCGACCGAAATCCCCAGCGGTCCGGCGATGAAGCAGATGCGGGTGCCGGGACGGATGGTGGTCGGCTCCTTGGTGAATTCCACGCCCTTGGCTTTCAGCGACGCGGCGACCGCGTCGATATCCTTGACCGCCAGTCCGATATGTTCGAGGCCCTGATACGGCGTCAGCGGCGGCGGATTGACGTCGCTGGTCGCCTCGGCGAGAAAAATGCTGCCGCCACCGAGCTGGATGATCACCATCGCCGGCTTGCGCACGATCTCGGCGCCCAGCGTGTCGGCAAACCAGGTTGCCATCGCTTCGACGTCCGGCGTGCGGATGTGGACGTGGTCCCAAGTGTAGTTCGGATAGGTCATCGTTTTCTCCCCAGAATTTTTGTAGGATGAGTTGAGCGCTTGCAAAACCCATCGGCAGAGGGTGATGGGTTTCGCGAAGACGCTCAACCCATCCTACAGATCAGCGGAATCTCAAAAAGGTGAATTCGGTGTCGTCATAGGCGCGGCGTTCGAGCTCTTCAAAATGCTCGGGCGCTGCGAATTCCGCGTTCTTGGCTTCTTCCACCACCAGCAGCGCCCGCGGCGTCAGCCAGCCGCCATCGCGCAGCGAGGCCAGCGCCTGTTCCGCGAGCTTCATGCGGTAGGGCGGATCGAGAAACACCAGGCTGAACGGCTCGACCGGATGCGCCGGACCGAGATTGGCGGCATCGCGGCGATACACCTTGGTGACGCCGCCAAGCCCGAGCGCCTCGACATTGTTGCGCAGCAGCGCGCGCGCCTCTGCGCCATTGTCGACGAACAGCGTGAAGCCGGCGCCGCGCGACACCGCCTCGATGCCGAGCGCGCCGGTGCCGGCGAACAGGTCGAGCACGCGGGCGTCCTCGACCGGGTTGTCATAGGCATGGATCAGAATATTGAACAGCGCCTCACGCAGCCGGTCCGCCGTGGGACGGATCGCCTGCGTCTGAGGAGATGCGATGTTGCGGCCCTTCAGCCGTCCACCGACGACGCGCATCAGGAAGCTCGCTTGAGATAGTGAAGCACAAGCGATAGTGGCTCCCCTCTCCCCTCGCGGGAGAGGGTGGCGCGTAGCGCCGGGAGAGGGGGGCCACAAACGCCGTCGCCCGTGGCACCCCTCTCCCTGACCCTCCCCCGCAAGGGAGGAGGGGACATGACTGCCAGTGCGCTACACAAACCCGCCATCAACATCGCAGCAAACTCAGTCCTTGCGGGGCGTGATGTCGCGCTTGCCATGATAGCCGCGCTTCGGGCGCTTCGGCGGGCCGTAGCCCGACGCTTCTTCTTCATTACGTGCGCGGGATTCCTCGGAGCCGGTGCGCTGCACCAGCACGCGGCGGCCCTTGCGGTCCTCCACGGTCGAGCGCTTGAACTCCGGCTTCTTGACGATGATCGGATCATCCGACGGATCGCCCTTGCTGGGAATCTGGCGGGCGAAATCCGCACCCGAAGATTCCGCGATCTTCTCACCGAGCTGTTCACGCAGCACCCGGGTTTTGACTTCTTCCACCTGGCCTTCTTCCAGCTCGCCGAGCTGGAACGGGCCGTAGGAAATCCGGATCAGGCGGTTCACTTCGAGGCCGAGATGCGCCAGCACGTTGCGGACTTCGCGGTTCTTGCCTTCGCGGATCGCGAACACCAGCCAGACATTGGCGCCCTGGTCGCGTTCCAGCGTGGCATCGATCGAGCCGTACTTCACGCCGTCGACCTCGACGCCGTGCTTGAGCTGGTCGAGCTGCGACTGCGTGACTTCGCCATGGGCGCGGACGCGGTAGCGGCGTAGCCAGCCGGTGTCAGGCAATTCCAGCGTGCGTGCGAGGCCCCCATCATTGGTCAGCAGCAGCAGGCCTTCGGTATTGATGTCGAGCCGGCCGATGCTGATCAGCCGCGGCAGGGTCTTGGGCAGCGCGGTGAAGATGGTCGGGCGGCCTTCCGGATCGGAATGCGTCGTCACCAGCCCGCGCGGCTTGCTGTAGAGGAAAACGCGCGTGCGCTCGCGGCTCGCCATCGGCGCGCCGTCGACCACGATGCTGTCGCCAGGGGTGACGTTGAGCGCCGGAGAGGTAATGACCGCGCCATTGACC
>NZ_JANXTC010000113.1:0-24771 GCF_025356345.1 Tardiphaga sp. | reverse complement strand
GTTTCGACGGCAGAGTTGAAGCCGGCGCTTGCTCTGATTCGATCAGATCGAATGCCTGTCTTCAGCCATGCGGTCGACAACTCCGGATCTTCGATTGCGACTTCTATGACTGCGATTGATTTGGCACCCTCGCCCAAGGATGCCCACAACGTAGCTTGGCCATAAAAACTCGCATTGCTAAGTTCGGAGGCATCGATCCGGAGGGCGCGCGCGGTATCGCCGAGCCAGGCTGCAATCTCCGCGGCGGCAAACAGCAAATCAGGTTGCCGGGCGGGGCTTTGCTCGATCACAGGGATCAACGCGCGAGCACCTTCCGGATCTCCACCGAATACCCGCCCCAAGGCGGTGTAGCAGAGCGCCTCGGACGGGGGACTTAAACCCTGCTCGGGACCAGGGAATGCCTGAAACTGGCGTGCCTGATAGTTCACTATCGCTTCTGCGATCTGTAACTGGATCGACAGTGGCTCGATCTCGCGCGCCTGCCGGAACGCCGCTTCGGCATCCTTGTGGCGGCCGCCAAGCGTGAGAAAGACGCCGAACACGCGAAATGTCCTCGCATGATTGCCGAGCCTCATGGCAGTTTTGTACATGGCCTCCGCCGCCGAGCGATCACGCTCGAGCCAGGCGTGAACCGTGGCGAGAGCGGCATGCGCCTCGGCCGACTCCGGATCAATCTCCAGCGCCCTGAGTGCGGCAGGCTTCGCAATCGTCAGCGCGGCCAGACGACTACGTACTCCAAGTCGAAAAAGGTCGCACTGGCTGTCTGCGATGCCGGAATATCCCCGGGCGTAGTCCGGCGCCTCGCGGCTGACCTGCGAAAACAGCCGAAGCGCTTCCTGGATGGCGGCGGGTGTTTGGCGATCGAGAAGTTGACGGGCCCGGTAGACTTTGGCGTGCGAGTCGACCGCGTTCGGGCCAGGGCTCAACTGCATCGCGCGAATTTTGGAACTGTCGAATCTGACGCGGCTGACGATGGTCGCAGCGATCCTCTGAACCGCTTGATTTCTATCTGTCGTGGAAGCCTCGATCCGGTCCGAGAATGCGACGAAGCCATTCTCGTTTGAAAGCTCGATGGACAGCCGGATCATATCGCGGTCGGTCCGAACGGTTCCTTCAAGGACACCGACGACACCCAATTCCGTGGCAAGGACGTCCGGTGGCGTCCCCGCCTGCCAATGGTAGAGCGCAAGTCGCTGCGATATCACGCGGTAGCCCTGCTCATCGGCGAGCGAGAAGAGTACCAATTCCGTGATGTCGGCGGCGATCCGCTCATCATCGGGATCGCCCGACAAAGCTCTGAAAGGCATCACGGCGACCGCGGCACCCGGGCCTTCTCGGAATATGTTGGACGCGCTCGTTTCCACCGTATTCAAGAACGGCGCGGCGCCTCTGAGCGCAAAGGTGGGCGTGTATCCTCCCGTGGGCAGACTGATCCTGATCGGGTCGTTAGACCCCTCGCCAGCGTAATATTCCTCCAATTTTCGGCGCAGGCGACGCGCTTCTACCCTGACAGTCGAATCTATACGGGGATCATAAGGCGGGCTGCGAGAGTATATCGTGTTTCCGATCACACTCTCCTTCAAAGAGTGCGCGTGATCTTTGATTGTTTGTTCCACAATGAAACCAAGGAGGTGCGACAGCTTCTCGGATGAACAAAAGAGCTGGCTGTTTTTGAGGCGCTCGACCTGCAGCAATATATCGCCGGGTCCAAGCCCGCTCGGCCTCGGGCTGGCTCCTTCTTCTCGGGACACCGGCTTGTTCATCTAAACTATCCCCTTGCCCCCGCTTCGCTGGCGAACGACGTCCAGACCCTTATCGTGAAAAAGGGCGGCGGACAAAAAAGCCGTCGCTTCAGATTAGCAGACTCCATGGTTCTGACGACCACAAAGTTAGTCGCCATCGGACCGTCTACCACTTATTCCTTGGGATGATTTCGGCTTGATGACGGTCCAGGATCTCAGAACGCTCAAAGGTTTTGTATTTCGTATCGACACAGTTCGCTGAATGACAGTAAGGGATCCATTCCTCCCTCATCCGCGAACAGCCGAAGTTCGTGCAAGGAGCGGTTTGGGGCCTGATATGCGTCGATGACCCGACGAACGACTGTTTCTGCGGCTACGATTACGCTTGGCGTCGCGACCAGGCGCATACGGGCGACCAGCACATACAACCGCACCAAATCATTTACATCGTCCCGCTGGTGACCCAGGGCATCAGCGAAGAGGCGAGCCGTCTCTTCCATGAAGGCCACGTACAGCTTTTCACGGCTCGCCCGGGTCTTCTCAAAGGTTTGTCGATGAAGCAGAACATGCTGGGTGACCCATGTGGTCGCGACTGTCGTGAGGCCACCGAGTGTGGCGCCTGCGAGCGCGATCAGAGCAGAGAAGTAAGTGGTGTCCATCGCGCGCGCTGATCTTTCCAGTCGGCGGGCAGCCGGCCGGGCGACCAACCGTCATGTGAGGACCGCGACTTCCGAAACTGAATTTCCCGGGGACAATTCTGGTACGTCCACCTTGTCGCGTACCACCATAAGCGCAACCAAACTGGCCATGCAGTGAGCGGGGGCGCGCTAACTGTTAGCCCGCCGCGGCTCAGCCCTGAGCTCGCAACCTGCGTGAATCTATCCGCGAACCGGCCGCCGAATAAATTCTACCGCGAATCCTGGCCTGGCGCCGTGTCGGTGCCCGTGGTTCTGGCACGTCACCGCTCACTTGATGCCGGATAGGCGTTGACCGAGGTGGCGCCAGCCCTGGGGCTGTATCAGTAACGGCAGCGCTGGGCAGCATGCATCTCACTGTTAGCGCGGGCTCAGCTTACTCCACCACCGGGTGACCGACGGTGTATCTCCTCATCGAGCGACGGGCGTGCATTCGACTGCAACGCGAAAGTTTCGCAGCGGGCCGCCCCCTTCATTCCCTGCAAACCCGATGGAGAACGACTATGAATATTCCTGGAAACCACCGCGAAACTGCCGAGACCCGTCAACGCAAGGCTCATTTGGTAGGCGGCGGAATCGCGGCCATGGCCGCCGCGGCCTACCTCATCCGGGACGGAGGCCTGCTGGGTCCGAATATCAACATCTACGAGGAAGGCGAAGTCTTCGGCGGATGTCTGGATGGTATCAGCATGGCCGAAAAAGGCTACGTCAATCGTGGCGAGCGCATGTTCGAACCCAACTACGTTTGCATGTTCGACCTGCTGTCTTTCATACCTTCCATCGACGACCCGAAGAAGTCGATCAAGCAGGATATCCTGGAATATGCCGAGGCTTTCCACTGGAACAACAAGGCCAGGCTGGTGGACCGTGACGGAAAGATCACGAATTTCCGCGAACTTGGATTCAATGAGCGCGACCGCCTCGACATGATCGCTCTGACTTCCACGCCGGAAAGTTTCTACAACGACAAGAGAATAAACGACGTTTTCACCGGACACTTCTTCGAGACGAATTTCTGGTACATCTGGCAGTCGACCTTCGGTTTCGAGCCGTGGCACAGCGCCATCGAAATGCGCCGCTACATGCTGCGTTTTCTGCACATGTTCCCGTCGATGCCAACCCAGGCCGGGATCTTTCGTACGAAGTACAATCAATACGATACGATCATCCGGCCCCTGAAGAACTGGCTCGTCAGTCAGGGCGTTCAGTTCGTTTCCAGAACCCGCGTCGTCGATATCGACCTGGGCATCGTGCCCGAGGTCTTCACCGCCAGCCGAATCATGATGATCCGGGACGGGCAGGATGTCATAGTTGAAGTCGCACCTCAGGACATCGTGATCGCGACCATCGGGTCGATGGTCGCGGATTCATCGCTCGGCTCGAACACCACGGCTCCGCAAGTAAAGCGAACTCAGTCGAGCGGCGCCTTCGCTTTGTGGGAGACCATTGCCGAAGGGCGAGAAAGACTGGGTCGTCCGTCGGTGTTTTCCGGAAACATCGACCATGCGAACTGGGAGTCGTTCACCGTGACCACCCGCGATCCTCACTTCTTCGATCGGATGGAGAAATTCACCGGCAACTTGACCGGCCGCAACGGGATGGTGACGCTGAAGGACTCGAGCTGGCTGATCACCCTGAGCCTTAACTCCCAGCCCCACTATATCGACCAGCCGGACGATGTTTTTGTCTGGTGGGGATACGGTCTCTACACCGACAAGATCGGCGACTACGTCAAGAAGCCGATGTATCAGTGCACGGGTGACGAGATCCTTGAGGAAACCATTCGCCAGTTGAAATGGGACGAGGATCTGGATCGAATTCGGAATGCTTCTCGCGTCATACCCTGCATGATGCCGCACATCACGAGCATGTTTCTCGCCCGCAAGGCCGGAGACCGGCCGCACGTGGTGCCCGAGGGATCCACCAACTTCGGTGTGATCGGTCAATTCGTCGAAGTGCCCGACGACGTCGTATTTACGGTGGAGTACTCCGTCCGCACCGCCCAGACGGCCGTTTTCAAGCTGCTTGGACTCGAGAAGAAGCCGAATCCGTTTCCGCGCGTCTCCAATGATCTCAAGGTGGTCTGGAACGCATTCCAGGCGATGCACTAGGTTTGCACAGCGAGGTGGTGCTCGGGAAGCTTCGCTGCTGCTTCATAATAATCGGCACCGTTGCCGGGAATTTGAGTCCGGTCATCGAATTACCGATGACCGGACGGGCGGCCGAGGTGCCCTCAGATTTGTCGGCACCTCTCGCCTTTGTAAGCTTCTGCCAAACGAAGCCGCGGACGCCTATCCGTAACCGATCGCCTTACCGAAACGATGCGCCTGCCAGCGCTCTCTGGAGAAAATGTCATGCAAGCCCCTTTGCCGCCATCCCCCATCGCTGCAACAGCAGCCACAGCACCGGCGCGCGCGCCGGGCCAGACCTCACTCCTGGCAGCAATGGCGCTCCCTGACCAGGCGGGCTCCATCCCGCTTTACGCGGAACAACCGCGGAGCCCCCAGCAAGAGATATGGGAGCGTTCGCCCCGGGGCGAGCCTTGGGTACGCAACGTATCGGTTCCCACATTGACACCCGTCCTACCTGCCCCGGGCATGGGCAATGGCGCGGCCGTTGTGATCGCGCCCGGCGGTGCCTTCCGAACATTGTCTGTGACCAACGAGGGATTGGCAGTGGCGCGTTGGCTTGCCGACCGCGGTATTGCCGCTTTCGTCCTGAAGTATCGGCTTGAACCCACCCCCCCAGAGCCCGCGGAATATCAGGCGCTGATCGGCGAGTTTCAGCGACGCTTTGCGGCGGGCGAGATCACGGCTGCCGATCTGGCCGTGCCGCCAGAGGCTGTCGCCGATGGCCAGGCGGCGGTTCGCCTGGTTCGGGCGCGCGCGTCGGAATGGCACATCGACCCGGCCCGGGTCGGTTTCATCGGCTTCTCGGCCGGGGCCATGACGGCGGTCGCGGTGACCATCGAGAGTCCGCCTGACGCCCGGCCGGATTTGGTTATAGCGGTCTATCCTGCGATGCTACCTGTGAACGTGCCGGTCGATGCCCCGCCGATGTTCCTTGTCCTGGCTTCCGACGATCCGCTGTTCGGCGGTCAGGGTTACGGTCTTGTCGAGTCCTGGAAGGCCGCGGGAAGTCCCGTCGAATTCCATCTGTTCGAGCGTGGGGGTCACGGCTTTGGAATGCGCCGTCAGGATCTCACATCCGACCGTTGGCCCCGTGTTCTCCAGGAGTGGATGCACATGCATGGCTGGGCGCCGCCGAGCGACGTCACGGTTGCGCCATGATGGCTGCCGGTAACAGGCTTACCCCGCCTGTTTCGGCTGGCGTTCCACCACGACCATGGCGTTGTCGGCGGCGCGGCTCATCAGCGCGGCGTAGTCCTGGCCGAACAGCGCCTGGCAGAAGCGGATCGCCGCCTTGACCTGCATCTGCCGATAGCCGCGGATCCGGGCATCGCCGGAACGCAGCGACTGCACCAGCGATTCCGTGGATTTTTCGACATATTGCTGCAGGTCGGAATAGGTCCGCAGCGTCACTTCATTGATCGCCAACTCGCTGGCATAGGTGCGGCACACCGCGACGAAATCGATCAGCGCCACCGTCTCGTCGACGTCGACCGGGTCGATCTGCGCGGTCGGTGCGATGTCCTTGTCGGCCCGCTGCCGCAGCAGCCGGCGGACGCGACCCGGCACGCTCTCGATTTCCGACTGCAGCGTGCTGGAAACCTCGACCCGGATCGCGGCCATCTGACGGCCCCAGTTGGAGTCGTTGCGCATGTCGAGTTCGGTGCGCAGCCCGCGCACCCCGTCATGGGCGATCCGGAGATGTTCGGGGACGGCATCGAACTTGCCGCGCTTGATATCGGTCCGCAAATGGGCGGCGACACGGGTGAGATCGGCCAGCGCGATGGTCACGGCCACACCATAGGGGGTGGCGGCGACGCGGATCTCGTCGTCGGAGGCGGCGATTTTGACCGCCAGACGAATCACCTGCCACGGCGCCGCCAGCCGCTGCATCAGCAGCGACAACGCGAACGGCAGCACCTGCGGCGTCACCAGCGCGGGGCCATTAAGCGTGGAACTGACAGCGGCGAGCTGCGATTCGCCAAAATTCCGCATCATCCCCGGCAGCTTGCCAGCAAAGGCCTCCAGCGCCTCGCGCGCCTTCAGCACGGCACCGATCGCCGGCAGGTCCTCCACCGCATGTGGCGGACCGATACGGGCGGTGCCGCGCCCGCCCGGCGCCATCACCTTGGTGATCAGCTCGGCGGCGGCCTGCTGGAACCGGCGCACCGCGCGCTCGACTTCGGCGCTGCTGGGCTCGGGCGACACGGATATCGCGGCTTCGAAATCGCGGACGGCGTCCGGCGCATCGCGCTCCAGCCACTGCCACACCGGCAGCAGCGAGGCGCGCCGGATCTGGCCGGGCCGGGCCGCGCCGACGCCTTCGACCAGAAACGGCTCGAGCGACCGAAACACCAGCCGGGTAGGATCCTCAAGCCGCGGCCGCACCGCATCCGGTGAGCCCCGCACCACGCCGCGCAGCTGGTCCAGCACGAAATTGGCGACCTTGACGTCGTCGCCTTTGGCAATCGCACGCTCATACTCGCGCATCAGCAACGCCTGCGACTGCGCCGGCAGCTGCGCCAGATATTCCCGGAGGCGATCGATCGATGTCTTGCTCATATATCCAAAGTCCGCGCTCCCGGCGGGTCAGAGCCGGAAACGACCACCGTATTTCATAGCAGCCGGCACGTTAAGAAGCCGTTGAGGACGATCTCAGCCGGCGGCGGCCCAGCTGCCTTCCGTGCTGCGGCAGGCGGTGCCGCGGGCGGTCTTGAGGTCGCCGGCCACCGTGATGGTGTGGGAGAAGCCACGGCATTCCGCGCCCTTCAGGGTATAATTGGGGCCGGCCACGATATTGCCGTAGCGGCCCGAGGCCGGGTTGCGCCATGGCACCGGGGCCCCCGGGGCGCCGCGGTCGAGCGCCGCGACCTGCGCGTCATAGGCCAGCCGACGGTCCTCGTCGTCGAGCGATGCGCCGAGCTTGGCCCCGATCAGGCCGCCGAACGCGGCATTCGTCACCGCGGAGGCGGCATCGCCGCCGGGCAGGCCGATCGCCGACCGGGTGCTGGTATAGGCCCGCGTAAAGGTTCCGCCGCCCGGCCCGCTCTCGGAGCCGGTGACATCGCAGCCGGCCAGCGCAACGGTCGCCGCGACCGCCAGAATCGTGTGGAACTTGAACATGTCGGTCTCTCAACCCTCGGCCGCCGGATATCCTCCGGTTCTGCTGCTCAGGAACGGGATAAATTGGGCGGGAACGGGGCGGTCAGGATATCGGATTGGTTTCCACCTTGCGCGCGACCGAAACAGGCGTGGTGGGTTCAGGAACCGGATTTCCGGCAGCCCTTGCGGCGATTTGCCAGGCGTCGATCGCATCCCGCAATTCCGCAACGGCCTGCTCTTGCGTATCGCCAAACGCCGAGCAGCCCGGCAGATCCGGGGCGAGCGCGATAAAGCCCTGATCTTCCTCGCTGTAGAAGACATGCGCCGGATATCGCTGGGCATCCGTCATCCATCGCTCTCCACATCGCTACCGCCAGAAAACCAGTACTTCTCGATCATCTTCTGCAATTGCCTGGCCTGGTACGGCTTGATCATACCACCCCGATCTTGAAAATTCAGGAGTTCGACCTCGCCTGGCCGGGCAAACGCATTATGGTCCCCTTTTTGACCTTTGGCGACAAAGCCGAGCCATTCTGCAATCTTGCATGCATCAGCGTAGCGAACATTCTTCGCGTTGCTCAAGACTGATGCAATCAGCTTCGCCCGCGTTGCCATTGATTCAATGACCGCAACACCACCACGAGGACTATCGAAGGCCCCTGTCGCCAACAACCATACTGTAGCGCTTTTACGGCTCTGTAAAACGGGATTGGTGCACAGCCCGGGCAGCGCCTCACACCCCCGGCAGTACCAGCTCCGCCCGTAGCCCGCCGATCGGCGCGGCGCCGAGCGTCAGGCTGCCGCCATACAGCGCCGCCAGATCGGTGACGATCGATAGCCCGAGCCCGGAACCCGGCTTGGTCTCGTCGAGCCGCTGGCCGCGGCGCGACACCTGGCCGCGCTCGGTGACCGACAGCCCGCGGCCGTCATCATCGACGATGATGCGCAGCATCGGTGCCGGATCAGCCGCGCCCTGCCGCTCGACCAGCACCTCGATAAAAACGCGGCCATCGGCCCATTTGCAGGCATTGTCGACGAGGTTGCCGGCCATTTCCTCGAAATCCTGCTTCTCGCCGCGGAATCTGGCCGAGGCATCGGCCTCTAGGTCGATGGCGACGTCGCGGTCGCGATGGATCTTCTCCATGGTCCGGCACAGCGCCTCGAGCGCCGGCGCCACCTCGGTGACGGTACCGACCACCGTCAACCGCGCCGCGATCCGCGCCCGCTCCAGATGATGCGCCACCTGGTCGCGCATCACCTCGGTCTGCTCCAGCACCTTGGCGGCGAACGGGTCGCCGGCGCGGCCATTTTGTTGAAGAATTACGGCTTCATTGACCAGCACCGACAGCGGCGTCTTGATGGCATGGGCGAGATTGCCGACATGGGTACGGGCGCGCTCGACGATGGCGCGGTTGGCATCGATCAGCGCATTGGTCTCGCGCGCCAACGGGGCGATCTCGACCGGGAATTCGCCCTCCAGCCGTTCGGCGCGGCCGGAGCGGATGTCGGCGATGGAATCGGAGATGCGCTTCAAGGGCGCCAGACCAAACCGGACCTGGAAGATGGTGGTCAGCACCAGCACGATCGACAGCGCCGCGAAGGTGCCGCCCAGATAATAGTCGAAGGTACGGGTTTCCTCAAAAATCTCACTGGCGTCGCCGGCGACGCTGACGCGAAATTTGCCATCGGCGCCGAGATCGACCGGACGCTCGACCATACGCAGACGCTGCTCCTCGGGGCCGTCGACATAACCCTGGCGAATTCCGGACAGTGTCAGCTCGACGCCCCGGTCCTCAAGCTTCGGCAGCCTCTTGTCCCACAGCGAGCGCGACGCGCGGATCTCGGCCTTGTCATTGTCGACCGGCGCGATTTCCCAGTACCAGCCGGACAGCGGCAGCTCGAACAGTGGCTCGCCCAGCGACGGGGTCTCGTGGTCCGGCGAGTCCGGCGGCGTCGCCACCTCGGCCACCAGCGTGCGCAGATAGAGGTTGAGCCTGCGGTCGAAGGCGCGCTCGGTGGCGCCGCGGTACACCGAGGACAGGATGATGCCGGTGATGACGAGGATGATCACCACCCAGCCGGTCGCCGACACAAACAGCCGCGTCGCCAGCGAACTCGCGCGCATCAGTGCAACGCTGGGAGATCGTTCCCCGGACGCGGTGCACTAGACCGCTTTTTGGCGGCATGGTGCGCCGCGGATCCGGGGCCCCGGTTTCGGGAGGAAGAAACCGGGATCCCGGATCTGCGCAGCGGCATAAGGATGCCGCGACGCGTCCGGGAAACGTCTCCGCGCTGAACGGATTCCAGCGCCATCGCTCAGGCGCCCGCCACCGGCGGCGTCAGCAGATAGCCGAGGCCGCGGACGGTCTGGATGATGTCGACGTCGAGCTTCTTGCGGATGCGGCCGACGAACACCTCGATGGTGTTGCTGTCGCGATCGAAATCCTGGTCGTAGAGATGCTCGACCAGCTCGGTGCGCGAGATCACCCGGCCGGTATGGTGCATCAGATAGGCCAGCAGGCGATATTCGTGGGATGTCATCTTGATCGGATTGCCGGAGACGCTGACGCGGCCGGTGCGGGTGTCGAGCGATACCGGCCCGCAGGTCAGTTCGCTTTGCGCGTGGCCGGCGGTTCGGCGCAGCAGCGCGCGAATCCGCGCTAGTACCTCTTCGAGGTGAAACGGCTTGGCGACGTAATCGTCTGCACCGGCATCGAAGCCCTGTACCTTGTCGCTCCAGCGATCCCGCGCCGTGAGGATCAGCACCGGCATCACCCGCTTGTTGCGGCGCCAGGCCTCCAGCACCGAGATGCCGTCCATCTTCGGCAGGCCGATGTCGAGCACCACCGCGTCATAGGGCTCGCTGTCGCCGAGGAAGTGCCCCTCCTCGCCATCGAAGGCGCGATCGACCACATAGCCGGCATCGGTCAGCGCCGTGGTGAGCTGGCGGTTGAGATCCGGATCATCTTCGACGACAAGCAGGCGCACGGACTATCTCCACATTCGACGCGCCGAGATGAGGCCTGCGCGCGTGAACGACAAATGAACATTGGCGACCGCCAACATTACTTCTTCTTCACCACCGCCTTGACCAGCCGCTCGACCATTCCGGGCGCATCCTGCCCGGTGACGGCGCTGAGCTTTTCGCGGGTGCGGCCGCTGATATAGACGCCTAGCACGCTGAACCGGAAGCCCCAATAGGTGACTAATAGCGCGGTGGCATTGACCAGCGCGGAAATGGTCTGGATGTCGCCGGTCCAGAATTCATGCATCATGACCACCCACAACGCGGCGCATTCGACCGTCAATTCCAGCGCGTAGAACGGCCGCCACCAGCGCTGCAGCGGGTCGGCGCTGACGATCTCGGCGCGGATCGTCGATTGCGTCTCGCTGATCGCGGCGCGCTGGGTCTCGGCCTCGGCGCGGATCATCTGCTCCCATTGCGATTCGGCCTCCGCCAATTTGCCGGGATCGGCGGCCGGCAGCGCCGCCTGCACCGCGGCCGGCGTCAGATTGACCGACCCCACCGCCTTGGCGAGCATTTCGCCGGCGACGCCGCCGAGCGGACCGCCCAGCGCGGTGCCGAGCATCGGCGCGCCCAGCGCGATCACCTGTTTGGCCAGATCACCCCATTCCATGGTCATGCCCTCCGGAAGACCGCGACCAGCGCGGCGATGAATGTGCTGAGCGTTGTCGGTTTTGCGGTCGGCAGATCCGGCGCCAGCGGCGGCGACGCCAGTTCGAGCGGCGCGTCGCCGAGCGCCGCCTTCCACTTCGCCAGCCAGGCCTTGCGTTCGGCGAGCCCGATGGTGCCGCCGTTCAGCCGTCGCGTGACATTGAGGATGTCGTCGGCCTCGGCGAAGGGCAGGCATCCGCAATGGACGAAATCGGACACCCCGCATTCCAGAAAATAACGCGGGTCGATGAGATAGTCGGGGTGGCTGACGACGTCGAGGCCGGTCGCCTGCCGGACCCGCTGATAGCCGTCACGGCCGGTGGTCTGCGAGGCGCCGCGGCCGCGAAAATTCCAGCCGTCGTCGGAGCCGTCGCGATTGCCCATCCGGCCATTATAGACCTTGTTGGCGAGCGCCCGCGGATCGTGCGCCCAGGGTTCGGCGCTGGCCATGGTCGGAAACCGTGACGGCCATACCTGCATCATCCGGCCGGCGCTGTAGTTGAGATTTTCCACCACGTCGCGGCCGGCACCGCATTCGTGGCTGATCTGCGCCATCAGATGCGCCAGCACCAAAGGCGAGCTGATATTGTATTTCGCGAACACCGCCGGCGCGCTGGCGACGAGGCCGGCACGAAGGCGCGGGACCTTCTGATCGCCATTGGGCCACAGACGCGTCAACGCGTCGCCGAAACAGGCGTCTGGCATGATCGTTCTCCATGATTGACAGTCGATAGGTTCAGCGCGCTCAGGCGATGCGGTGGCCGTAAAAACTGTTCTGCGCGGCGGCGATATAGCCGTCATTGCTCTCCATCAGCACCCACACCGAGATCGCATCATTGGCAGCGAGCTTGAGCAGCGTCTGCGACTGCAACATCGTTCTGTTACTGACCAGCGTCGACGAGGTCTGTACGCGCGTGTCGTCGAGAAGCTCGACGCCATTCCTGTAGATCGCCGCCGTCAGCGTCGTCGGCACCGTGGCATTGGCCTTGAAGGTCACGCGGAAGCCGAACGCGTAATAGCCCGCCGCCGGTGCGACGAACTGGTTGTTGGCGGCGTCGAAGGCGCCGTGGTCATTGTGCCGGGCGTTGTTGAACGGCACTTTGGTAAAAATGTTGGCCGTGCAATATTTGTCGAAGTTCAGAAAAGCGGAGAATTTCGGCGACTGGTCGAAACTCGCCTGCCCGCTCGCTTTGTTGATGGTCAGCGCCGCGCGGTAGGTGACGGCGTCGGGCGAGACCTTGAAGGTGAAATTGTCGTCGCCGAGCAGGCCGATCAGCGCGCGCGCCGAATAGTTCGACTGGAACGTCAGCGCGGCATCCCGCGCTGGTGCCGACTTGTTCAGCGCCATGCGTACATCGCCGCTGCCCGGCGTGACGTCGTCATGCGACAGCAGCACCGCGTCGGATTTGACGCTGAGGCGATTGCTGGCATCGGCCGAGGTGTTGACGCCGAGATGCGCGGCATTGTCGAGCGCCAGATTGCGCAGATCGCGCCACAGGCTGCCGTCGAACACCAGCATGATGGCATCGGCCACCGACCAGATGCACCAGCCGGGCTTGGGTAACAGAAACGCCCAGGCGCCGTCCTGCCAGGTCGCGATCGCATTGCCCTGCCCGGCCCAGCCACCGGTCGCGCTCGCCCCCACCACATGGCGCTGGCCCTCCGCGGGCCCCGGCGGCGGCGCGGTCCGCGTGCGATCCAGCACCGCGATCTGGATCGCGGCATCGAGAATCCGCAGTGCTTCATTGTGCGTGACATGCTTCTGCGCCTGGCCGCCCTCGATGAAGGGCAGTCCGAGATTTGCGGTGTCGGTCATGAGGGTTATCCATCTTGAACAAGCTCGTGCCCCGGACGCGCTGCAATACGTCGCCCTTGCGACGTGGTGCACCGCTGAGCCTGGGCCGTAACGGACGCTGGAGTTTGTGGCGGTCCCGGCTCCGCGGAGCAGCGCAAGCGCGCTGCACCGCGTCCGGGACAAGTAAGCGAGCTCAAACCGCCAGCGTGACCTCGGTCGAGAATCCCGCGCCCACGGTGGTGGAAAGCTGCGCCACGCGAATACGCAGTCGCGCTTGCGGCGCGCCGAAATCGGCGATCTCGTCGGCATTGGTGTAAACCGCCCGCGCCGTCGTGCAGATGAGGCTTCGCACCACGGCGGCGCCAGCAAGTATCTGCAGCCGGTAGGCCTCGCTGTCCTCGCCGAGCGGCACCTCGATGCCCCAGCCATCGCCATCCACGCGGCCACGGCGAATCCACGACAGGTGAATACCATCGCTCCGGCGGACCGCCGCCACATGCACCGGCGCCAGTGGCTTCAGCGCGGTATCGTCCGGCGTCACCGTCAGAGCGACGGCGCTGGGATCGTCATGCGGACGACCATTGGCCGCGATGCGCAGTTGCAGCGGCCGCGCCAGCGCGTCGAGCCCGCGCGCGATCGGCACCAGCTTCTGGTCGAGCAACACGAACGCCGCGCCCGCCGGCAGCTCCGCGACCATCGCCGCTTCCGAGCCGGCCTGCCCGCGCAGCCAGCGCGACAATCGCCAGATGTTGCCCTCGACCAGTTCAGCCCGCGCGAATTGCACGATCTCCCACGCCCCGTCGGGGTTCCGCAGCGCCGCAGCATTGCCGCCGTCGAGCACCCGCGCGTCCGAGATCGAATTCAGCGCGCCGCCATGCAATCGCACGCGAATGGCGTTGCCGCGGTCCCAGCGCGCGGTCGGCCCGGCCGGCAGCGGATCCAGCGTCTCACCAATTATCGCGGGGGTCGCGGCCACCGCTGTCGCCTGAAAGCTTTCGCCGTCGCGCGATTGCCAGATCACCACCGATCCCGGCCACGGATTGGCGAACACAGCGAGGCGCGTCAGGATCACCGGCGACGACGCATCGAGCGTCGGCAGGTTCAACGCCAGCACCCGCACCGGCCCCAGCGCCGCGGGGATCACCGGCCGCTGCGATCGTGGCAGCGCCAGCGGCACCGCGAAAACTTCCGGATCGATGCCGCGCGCGCTGACGTTTCGCGACTGGGTATCGACCAGCGCCTCGATCTCGAACAATCGCCGCCGCCCGTTCAGCGTGACGCCGATCACGTCGCCGGGCGCCAGCGCCAGCGCCTCGATCCCTAAGGACAACTCCGCGCTCTCGCGCCCGGCCCACAGATCCTGCAGCCAGATTTCGGCGCGCCGCGACGCCGCCGCGTCATGGGTAACGACGGCGAGATCGGCCTGCAGCATCCGTCGGGCGCCGCCGACCAGTTTTCGCGAGGTCACGGCCGAGCGCCGGTAATCCGCCAGCGCATCGCTGAAACCGAGCGAGACCTGCGCCGGCAGTTCGGTCTCCTGCGCCCGCGTCAGCCGAAACAGCGCGCCGTCGTCCGGGGCGACCAAGTCGTCTTCCGGAACTTCCGCCACCGGCGCGCCGCCGCGCTGGATAAAGCGCAGCGTGCCGTCGGCCGCGCTGGCGTTGAAGGCATAGGCCATCGCCAGCGGCTCGATCATCGCCCGCGGCGCCATCGGTCGGTCCACCACATAGCCGTCGCAGGACTCCCGCAACGCGCCGCTGTCGACGCCGTCGACGCCGCCATCCTCCAGCAGCTTTGCGACCAGCGCGTCGAGCGGCGCGCCGCCGAGCCGGCCGTTCAGCCAGTGGCCTTCGTGCCAGTTGGCGGCATCGCTCCAGATATCGTCGGCGGCGGGAAATACCGGATACGGCCGCGCGTCCCAGGTCCACAGATGGATCGCGGAGACGTCGATCATGTAGTTGCCATAGACCGGCGACACCGGATTATACCCGGCATCGGCGCCGAACGCCGGATCGAACGCGCCGATCAGCGCCTCGAGGTAGCGGCGCTGCATCAGGTCGTCGCGCTCGCCCGACGAAAAATACGGCGAAAAATTTTCCGAGGATTTCGGATCGGGGAACACGCTGGGCTGATTGGCGCCCTTGTCGACGGCGGGACAGCCGACCTCGGTGAGCCAGACCGGCTTGCTGGCCGGCACCCAGCCGGTCGGGCTGCCGATCTCGGCATGGCCGGCCCGTTCATGGTGATCGTTCGACCACCAGTTCCAGATGTCCTTGACGCGAAAGGTCCAGGGTTTTCCCAGCCCGTCGGTGATGGCGACGCGGTCCTGCGCGTCGCGCGCGGCGGCGTTGGGATAGTACCAGTCATAGCCCTCGCCGGCGGAGACGTTGCCGCGCAGGAAAGCGCGGTCGTAGATCGAGGCGGCGCGTTCGGAATCCAGATGGCCGGCCTCGTCGCGCCAGTCCGCCAGCGGCGCGTAGTAATCGATGCCGACCGCGCCGATAGCCGGGCTGGCCCATAGCGGATCGAGAGGAAACCGTACTTCGGACCCGTCGGAATCGACGACATGCGCGCCATATTCGGTCCAGTCCGCGCCATAGGTGACCAGCGCGCCGCCGACGATCGCCTTCACCTCGGTGGCCAGCGTCACCAGCGCCTGAACCGCCGGATAGATTCCGGGCGCCGAGCGCAGCCGGGTCAACGCCTTCAGCTCGGAGCCGATCAGGAACGCATCGACGCCGCCGGCCGCCGCACAGAGCTGCGCATAATGCAGCACCATGCGGCGGTAGTTCCAGGCGCCGCCGGTGAAGAAGCTGTTGATTTGCGCCGCCGCGCCCATGCTGCCATCGGGCGAGCCCGGCCGCCCTGGCGCGGGATCGCAGGTGATGCGGCCGCGCCACGGATAAGACGGCTGCGACCCGGCACCGCTCCACGGGTCCGGCAGGCCGTTGCCGGCGGGCACATCCATCATCACAAAGGGATAGAAGGTGATCTTCAGCCCGCGCGCCTTCAGTTCGGCGATCAGATGCGTCACGCTGGCGTCCGACGGCGTGCCGCCAAACGCCGGACGGCCGTCGACCTGCGACACCACGTAAGCACTTTGCCTATCCATACCGTCGACCGACCAGGTGAACGGGCTGGTGGATTTGGCGGCATTGTCGATACCCGGACGTACAATGCACTGGCCGGCGCGCAGGTCGGAGCCGAACCACGCCACCACGATGGCGACGCGCCGCAGGTTCGGGCACACGCCCTGCAGATCGTCGAGCGCCGCCACCACATCGGAATGGGCATGCGCGACATGGCGGTTTTCCGCGCCGGACTGGCCGGGGCCAAGGATCCGCACCACCGCCGACGGCTCATAGCCGAATTCGGTAGTGCCCGGGATCAGCGTTATCGCGCGCGTCATCTGCTCGAGCAGCCCGATCGGCCGGATGATCTCGAACGATAGCTGCGGTAGCCGGTTGCCGAAATCCGCCAGCGGCAGATGTTCGAAGACGACATAGGCCAGCCCGCGATAGGCCGGCGCGTTGCCGCTGCCCTCTTTCGCCACGATCAGCCCGTCCGGCAGCTGGTCCTCGGTGCCGCGATAGACACGAAAATTGACGCCGTCGAGATCGAGCGGCTTGCCGTCGGCCCAGACCCGGCCGACGCGGCCGATCACGCCCTCGCACAGCCCGACCGCGAAATTCGCGAAGTATGTGTAGGTGGTGGTGGTCGTGGTATCGCCGCCGCCAAAGCCCTTGCCGCCGGACGAGGTGGTATCGTCGGTGGCGACTTCCTCGAGCTGCGTTGCCCAGATCACCTGGCCGCCGAGCCGGGCGCGGCCATAGACGCGCGGGATCGCCGCGCCTTCGGTGGAGGTCATGACGTCGAGATCGGCAAGCCGCGGCCCGTTCGACGTTGTGTCACTGGCCAACAGCGCATGGTCGAGCATGTTGCCGACTACCGCGCCGGCCAGCCGTCCGGCGATCGCGCCGATCGGCCCTAACACGCCGCCAACGGCGCCGCCAGCCGCGGAGAGAACGAGTGCGGCCATCAGTCCACTCCCGGAAATCGGAACGCGAAGGCCAGCCGTCGCCGCCACCACGGCGCCAGCGCGACTTCGCAGACCGCGGCATTGTCATGGGCATGGATCATGGTGTCGTCGCCTGTGGCGATCGCCATATGCTTGGCGACAAAGCCGTCGCGCCAGCGAAACAGCAGCACGTCGCCGGCGCTGAATTCATCAATCGCAATCGGCACCAGATGGCGCAACGCGGCTTGCGCCAGTGCTTCCTCGCCGGAAGCTTCCGCCCAGTCCGGCGCGTAAGGCGGCGGCGTCTCCGGCTCATCGCCGATGCAATGGCGCCACACCCCGCGCACCAGCCCGAGACAATCGCAGCCGATGCCCTTCAGCGAGGCCTGATGCCGGTAGCGCGTCCCGATCCAGTCGCGCGCCTCGGCGACGATGGCTTCGCGGGTGACAGCATGGGTCATGGGCGATGTCCGTATCGCAGCGGATGTCGTCGGGAGTGCTGTGCCCGGTCGTGCAAGCGAGATGGTCCGGTGCGAGAGAACAATCGCGCGTCAGCGGTATCGATCGTGATGGATGGCTGCCGTCTCGCTAGCCATCTGGGGTCGCCGCCATGGGAAGACCATCGGCAGTCACGCTCGGGCGTAGAGTGGTTTCGACCACGCCCCTCTTACGACAAGGAGGGCGAGCCATGCGCCGCACGCCAGCCCTATCGTCGCCGTGGCAACGACGTAAAGCACGGCTGAAACCAACTGCGACGAAGCCCGCCGGATAAATTCCGGCGCTGGCACAGATGCATATTCCGCAAGAGGCAGTAGTATGGGCTTAACCGAAAGCCTGACATCGCGCTCAGGAAAACAAGACACAGCGAATGCAAAACGATCGAGACCATCGTCGCCAGCGCCACTTCGCTCACGACTTCATTGCGGATGATTTCACGCGAAAATCGCTCATATGAGGCAAGGCCGACGAAGAAGCCCCCCCCGGCAACAGCAGCAGGATGATGGCGACGGTCGTCCAAACCACGGACATCGATCGCGGCCACCCGGCGAAGCGGCAGCCGCGCCATGAAATCCAGCGAACGCTGCCCATTGAGCGACGCCGGCCAGTCTGCCTGAGGCAGCCCCAGCGCATCCGCGGGCGCCAGGCCCTACCCCATTTCTTTCGGCACCGGATCGAACAGCGAGGCGCCGCCGCCGGCATCGGCGACGGTGCCCGGCGTCGGATAGCTCATGACAAAATCATTGCCGGGGATCCGCGGAAAACCGCGAAAATTATTGGTATTGCCGAAACGGTCGCGGCAGGTCGCAAAGCTCTTGTCGCAGCCGACGGTGACGATGAAGGCCTCGCCCGCCACGATCGGCTCCGGCATCGCCTGCCACAGCGTCAGCCGGACCTCGCCGGCCACCAGGCGGTGCTGCTTCACTTCGACGGCCAGTCCGGCATTGCCGCCGCTACTCCAGTCGAGCCGGCCGGCGCTGAACAGCCCGTCGGCAAAACTACCCAGACCCTCCGCCATCATGATCGACGTGCCGGCCAGCGCCGTCACCGTGCCGCGGCCGCGCCAGGCGGGGTTGCCGAGATCGGCGCGGCATCTGGTATCGCCCAGATCGGCGCCGCATTTGGCGATGTAGAGCCGCCCGCTCTCTTGCGACAGCCGGTCGGCAGGGCCGCGCAATTCCGCGGTGAAGGCGGTGCCCTCGCGGCGGACTTCGCCAAGCGTGCTGCGTGCCGTCAGCGCTTTCAGCGACACGTCGTTCCAGTCCACCAGCCAGCTCTCGATCTCCGCTGCGTCGTAACGCCCCGCCGCGAGGTCGGCCTCACACAGCGTGTCGTCATCCAGCGCGCCGGCGATGTCGCCGCCGTCGACCGAAAGGTCGAACCGCGAGGTCGCCTCCGACGCGCCAAAACCGGTGCCGGCGCGGTAGATGACTCCATCGATCACCAGGTCGCGATCATGGTCGGTGAAGCCCGCCACCACGCCATCGCGCCGCGTCAGCTTCCAGGCCTGCGCCAGCGTGGTGACGCCGGAATCGAGTTTGGCCCGCAGCGCTGGGGGGATGGTTCTCATGGCCGGATCTCCACCAGCGGGATTTTCGGAATCGCGCCGGCGGCGAAGGCCGACAGGTCAACCTCAAGATAATCGGTGTCGAAGCGTACCGGCACGTCGAACGAAAACCCGGCGGTGATCGCGGCACCCGCGGCCGGGACATGGCCGCTGGCGAAGTGGACGATCCCGGTCGCGGCATCGCAACTGAACGCGCTGGCCGCGACCTCCTGGCCGCCCACCGCGACGCGCACGCTATCTGCCACCGGTTTTGCAATCGGCCGCGCATAGGGCGCAAAGCCGCTGCCATAATTCTTCACCAGCTGGAACGTCGCGATGACGCCGTCACCGATGCCGAGGCCCTGGTCGAGCGGTGACACCGCTTGACCCGGCGCGCCGGAGGCGTGGTCGAGCTGGTCGCGCCAGCGAAAGCCGTATAGCCGGCCGCGTCGCTCCTCGAAAAACGCCACCACGCTTTGCAGCGCGGCCAGCGTCTTGATGCCGTAGCCGGCGTCATAGCGCCGCCGCGAATGCGCCCAGCGCGCATTGCGCGCCTCGCGGCCGGAGCCGAACGCGACGATCTCGGTGCGCCGCTCCGGCCCGCCGGCGCTCTTAATGGCGATGTCGAGCGGAAACAGGATGTCGTGGAAATCGGTCATGAGTGGGTCTCACTGGTCCTTGCCCCGGACGCGATGCGATACGACGTATTGCTTCGCAGAGCCGGGGCCGCCACGAACGCTCGCGCTGGGGACGGTCCCGGCTCCGCGCCGCAGCGTAAGAACGCCGCGGCGCGTCCGGGACACCATGCTCACAAACTTCGTTGTCCCCTTGCCACCGCGCGAGCGATCTGGCCGGTGATGTAGCTTTCCGAGCGGCGGAAGCTATCGACGTCCGGGGTCGCGATCTGCACGTGGATCGTATTGCCGCCGCCCTGGCCGGCGACGCCGAGCCGGCCGTCGGAGCCGCGCCGCAGCGGCATGATGGCTTCCGGGCCGGCCTCGCCGGCGAGGCCGGTGCCGCCCTCCAGCAGCGGAAAATAGCTCGGCGTCCCGATCACGCCACCGGCGGCGAAAGGTTTGACCGAGCCGCTGGCCGACGACGAAGCCGCGCCGCCGAACAGGCTGGAGAGTCCACCGCCGAGCGCGCTCTCGATCGGTTTGAACGCCGCCCGCAGCGCCAGATCCGACATTTTCAGCGCCAGCGATTTCAGCACGTCCTCGAACTGCTTGCCGCCGGTCACCGAACTCGCAAACGCCTGCGCCATCACTTTGGAAAACGTCGTCGCCGCCGACGTCAGGTCCAGCGTCTTCAGCCGGATCATATCGAGCCTGTCGGAGGTCGCCTGCAGCTCGCCGCCGCTGCTATCACTCATGTCGGTTGCCCTCGCGTGAGGTCGGGAAATCGCCGCATCAGATCGTCCAGCGCGTCGCGACCGATCGGCGTCGCCACACCGCCGCGCACCGCGATCACGGCTTGTGCCAGTTCACGCGGCGTCATCGCCCAGAACGCGGCGGGCGAAAGACGCAGCACGCCGAAGCCGAACCGCATCGCCTCGTCCCATGGAAACGGCGTCAACGCTTTCATCGCGCGGCCCCTCGATCGGCGAAGGTCGCCTCGATCAGCTCGGCGGCGACGCGGACAAAGCCGGCGGCGCCGCCATTGATCCGCATCGCCGCGACCTCGTCATCGCCAACCGCCTCGCCGGCGCCTCGCAAGCCCGCGCCGATGATCCGCGTGAGGTCGCGCGCCGACAACCGGCCGGCACCGAAGCGCTCGGCCAGCGCCATCAGATCGTCGGCGCCGAACGCCGCTTCCAGCTCGGCCAGCGCGCCGAGCGTCAGCACCAGCGTGCGCGGATGGCCGCCGATGTCCGCGGCGATTTCGCCGCGATGTCTGTTGGGCATGGGGATCTCCTCGATGGTTGAACTGCGCGTTACGCCACCACGCTGATATCGCGACATGGCGAAACCGGTTGCGTCGATTGAAAACATCACCCTATGATGGTGGATCGTGTTTTCGTCGTGCGTGGCGAGGCGTCATGACATCGTTGTTTCGTGCAGCTTTTGGCGGCGCGCTATTGATGCTGGGTTGGCTGGGCGTGATGCCGTGGCTCACCACCCCGGCCGGCGCGCAGATCGATTGCAGCTGCCGCTTCGATGCCGCGGGCAATTGCATCCGCAATCCCGCCTGCCGCCCACCGCCCTCGCTCAACCCGACGCTGCCGCCCCCGCCACCCCCGCCGCAGATCAATGGGCTGAGAGAGCGCAACGGGCTGCGCAATGGCGCGGCGATCAATGGCAATCCCGCCGGCGGCGGCGCGCCGCCGCAGGGCGGGCTGCTTGGCGGGCCGGCGATCGGTGGCGCCGTTGGTGGCGCGCTGGGCGCGCGTGTCGGGCGTCGACCGGCCAGCGTGATTCTCGATACCGGCTACAGCCCGCTGGCCGAGCCCGGCCAGGAGGTCGACGGCTATGGGCTGTATTCCTATGCGATCCTGCCGACCCGGTCGACGCGCGGCGAAGCCTTTCTGCGCGAAGTGTTCCGGCAGATCCGCGGCGTCGAGGAAATCCGCGCCCAGAAATCGCAGATCAATATTTTCTACATCCCGACCCGGCCGGAGCAGTTGGCCGCCTTCGCCAATCTGCGCGCCAGCGCCGCCGACAACACCGACGCGATTGCCGCCGGCCACGCGCAAAACTTCTACGACCACCCGATGGCCAACAGCCTGCTGTACCATCTGTGCAATCCACCCAATGAGCGGCTGCGCGCGCTGTGCAGGCATGACCTGTCGCGCGGGCCGTATATCTTCACCTACGCCTCGCCCGCCAGCCGCATCGAGCCGGTGCCGCCGCCCTATCTGCTGGTCGATCTCAGCGACGTCCATGAGCGGGCGTTCGGCGAATTGCTGGTGGCGTTCAAGGAACAGGTGAAGCGCGACGACATCAGCGACGAGGAGCGCATCAACACGTTGCGGCTCAGGGTGTTGCAGGTCAGCCTCACCGCCGCCGACTGGATCGGACCGGTGCAGAAGGCGCTGGCCGACATCGTGCACCAGGTCGGCGGCGGGAATTGAGCCGCCATGAAATTCGGCGCCACCCTGCTGATTTTCGCGACGCTGGTGGCGATCGCCTATGGCGTGATCTTCAGCCGCACCTATCCGTTGGTCGAGGTCAGCAGCGGCATCGCCACGCTGTGCGCGCTGCTGGCGCTGGCGACCTGCCTGGTCTTCGTGGCGCTGTGGCGGCTGGTGACCAAATCGAAGGGCTGACGGCGCCGCGGCGTCTTACAGCGCTGTAAACATCAGCGCGCCGGCGCTCTCCAGCGCGAGGTCGAAGCTGACCTCGCCATTGTACTCGCCGGAAAATTCCAGGCTGGCGATCTGGAACGGCCCCTCGATGCGGCCGAAATCCGGCACGATCAACTGGCACGCGATCACCGCGCCGTCGAAGAACGCCTGCCGCACCATCGCGTCCGACGCCGAATCCTTGAACAGGCCGCGGCCGGAAATCGCGGCGCGGCGCACGCCGGCGCCAGCCAGCAGCTCGCGCCAGCGGTCGGCGGATTCGGCGTGGGTGATGTCGACGATCTCGGCATTGAAGGCGATGCGCTTGCTGCGCAGCCCGGCGACGGTGACGAAGCCGCCGCCATTGTCGATCTTGACCAGCAGGTCCTTGCCCTTTTGCGCGCCCATCTTGTTCTCCGTGGCGGATGACTATTGTTGCGGCTCGGTGACGGCGCGAAACCGCACCAGCGCGTGGTAGGTGCGGCCATCGGCCTCGCGGCGGATATCGGCCAGCGCGAAGCGCAACTGCACCAGCCGGTGGCCCCCGAGCACCAGCGGCGCGTCGTCGAGCGCCTGCAGCAGCGCGCCGGTGATGACATGCGCCTCGCGGTGGCCGCCCTGCCGCGACCAGGCGTGCAGCGTCAATTGGTGCTCCTGCGCCGGCGCCTCATCGGCCGAGGCATCGGTGATGCGCGCCTCGCCGAGCGTGACATAGGGAAATTCGGCGCCGCGCGGTGCCAAATCGTAGATGCGTGGCCCGCCGAGCGCCGCGGCAAGCGCGGTGTCGGCGATCAGCGCGTCAAAAATCGCGGCGCGCAGCGCGATGGTGGAAGCCGGCATGAGATGCCCCCAAGAATGAACCACGTTCCCCGGACGCGGGGCCCTGCGTCGCGCAGCGACATGGCGCGCCGCGGAGCCGGGGCCCCGGTGCCTGGCGTCGGAAGACAACCGGGATCCCGGATCTGCGCAGCGGCACGTCGTGCCGCGGCGCGTCCGGGAAACCGGTTGCTATTCCACCCCCTCCGCCTCGATCTCGATGAAGCGGCGATCGTCGATCTCGCGCCACGACACGATGCGGTAGATCCGCGCGCCGTCGAGCAGCCGGTGCCGCGGCGTCAGCACGATCCCGGCGCGCATGATGATGCGCAACCGAACCCGCGCGCCATCGGCATCCGCCTCGACATCGCGCCGCCCCGCCCGCGGCATCACCGCCGCCCACACCACCTGCTGCGCGACATAATCGCGCGTGACGCCGCCCTGCCCGTCGGCGGCCTCGACCGGCGCCTGCAGCGTCAGCCGCGTTTTCAACCGCCCGGGATCGGTCATAGCGACAGCCCCCGATACGGCGCCAGCAGCGCGGCCACGCTGGCCGGCAGCATCGCCACGCTGTCGCCGATCGCGGCGATGCCGCGGTTCTCGTACCAATGCGCCACCAGCAGCCGCAGCGCCTGCCGCAACGGCGCGGGCACGTCGGCGGGCCGCGGGCCAAAACCGAGTTCGACGTCGAGCGCGATGCCCGCGACCGCGCGGCCCGGCGCCGGCAGCGCGAAGCCCGGCGCGGCGATCAGCTCGGCCGCGACATCGACGACAAAGTTTTGCAGATCGACGGCATGCGCCACGCCGGCGGCATCGACCACTTGCGCCGCCAGCAGCGATCGCAGCGGCCCGGTCCGCAACCGCAGGCGGCCATCCGCCGGCCAGCGATCCAGCGTGATGCGCCAGCTCTGGGTCAGCAGCGCGCGCCACGTCAGCGCCTCGACATGGCTGCGCGCCGCCGCGATCAGCGCGGCGATCACCGCGTCGTCATCCTCCTGCGTGACGCGCAAAAACGCTTTGGCCTCGGCGACCGACAGCGGCTCGGCCGTCGGCGGCAGCAGCAGAATGGCGGACATGGCGTGTCATCCCCTGGCTGTGTTGACAGATGGCGCGCGGGCTGGCTCACATCGACCGATGATGTCGCCACGCCCGCTGATGTTTCGAATGATCGCCGCCTTTGTCGCGATGGCCTCGCCGGCTGCCGCGATGGTCGGCGGCGCGCCGGCCGCCGAGAGCGGCATCGGCGGCTCGGTGATCACCATCATCGGTTCGCGCGGCACGTTCTGTTCCGGCGCGCTGATCGCGCCGGACCTGGTGCTGACGGCGGCGCACTGCATCCAAGGCGGCACCGACTACAAGATCGTGCTGTATGATACCAAGCGAACGCCCGAACTGCGTGACGTCCGCCGCGTCGCGGCGCATCCGCGATTTGCCGCGCAGAGCATTGCCAATCACCGCGCCGGCGCCGATGTGG
>NZ_JANXTC010000071.1:0-6780 GCF_025356345.1 Tardiphaga sp. | reverse complement strand
CTTGTCCCGGACGCAGCGCAATGCGCCTCCGCAGGAGGCGTCATGCGCCGCGGAGCCGGGACCGCCAAAACGTCGTTGCCTGATACGGTCCCGGCTCCGCGGAGCGGCATAAGAATGCCGCACCGCGTCCGGGACACGAGCCTTATCTTTCATCTCTCAGGATCAGCCAAAAGGCCGGTCCCAAACTCGCAATGACGGCTGTGATGTCCATCGCGCCACCCAACCACAGGAATTTCCGATGGCGTTAATCGGCCGCCTGTTCGTGATCTGCTTCGCGTTCGGCGTCGCCTGCCTGCTCGCCGGTGGCATCGTGGTGTTCTCGATCCTGTTTCCGGAAATCAGCGCGCTCGAGACCGGCATGCTCGATCCCAACGCGCTCAACATCCTGCTCGGCTTCGGCTTCATCTTCTTCAGCGGCTTTGCGCTGCTGCCGGCGGTCGCGGTGGTCACGATCACGGAGGCGTTCGACGTCCGCGGCGTGGTGGCCTATGCGATCGGCGGCGCAATGGTCGGCCTCGCCTGCTATCTCGGCCTGATCCCGTTCGATACCGACACGATGCGCTTCGACGGCATCATCCGCCGACATCTCGAAGTGATGACCGGCGCGGGCATCGTCGCCGGCCTGATCTACTGGCTGATCGCCGGCCGCAATGCCGGAAAATGGCGCCAGCCGCGCGCTTTGCCGCAGGCGGAGCCCGTGGCCAAACTTTAGGCCCCGCCGCCTTTTCATCGCCCGCCTCGTCGGCTAAACCGCTTTCATGAACCGGACCGGCCTGTATATCGCGCTCACACTTTTTACTGTCATCGGATTGACCTTCGGATTCTACCCCGAACTCGATCTCAAGCTCGCCGCTCTGTTTTACGATCCGGCGAGCCAGAGCTTTCCGATCAAGACTCATGAAGTCGCGATGTTCGCGCGCGACGCCGCGATGTGGATCTGCTGGGCTTTCGTGCTGCCGTCGATCGTGGCGCTGATCACCAAATTGATCTGGCCGAACCGGAAGCTGCTGATCTCCGGCAACACCATCGCCTTTCTGCTGATCACCATCACGCTGGCGGCGGGCATCCTCACCAATTTGACCTTCAAAAGTCACTGGAGCCGGCCGCGCCCGGTGATGGTGTCGGAATTCAGCGGCCCATGGCAGTTCAAGGCCTGGTGGGACCCGACCGGGGAATGCGGGCGCAACTGCTCGTTCTTCTCCGGCGAAAGCGCCACCGCGTTCTGGACCCTGGCGCCCGCGGCGCTGACGCCGCCGGCATGGCGCCCGATTGCCTATGCCGGCGCGCTGGCGTTCGGCGCGCTGACCAGCGTGCTGCGGATGGCCTTCGGTGGGCATTTCTTCACCGACGTGACCATTGCCGGGCTGGTCACCTTCCTGGTGATCTGGCTGGTGCATGGCTGGATCTTCCGCTGGCCGGCGACCCGCAAGACCGACGCCGAGGTCGACGCCACGTTGACGCGCTTTGCCTGGCCGGGCTATCGCTGGCGGCGGAAATGGCGCGGTCGCGATGTCGGGCCGGTGCCCAATGCAACTGAAACTACCCGATTGGACGTTCGATGACGACGATCTTGAAGAGCTTGCCCCAGGGACAAAACGTCGGCATTGCGTTCTCCGGCGGGCTCGATACGTCAGCGGCGCTGCTGTGGATGAAGCAGAAAGGCGCCCGCGTCTTCGCCTATACCGCCAATCTCGGCCAGCCCGACGAGACCGACTACGACGAGATTCCGCGCAAGGCGATGGAGTTCGGCGCCGAGAAGGCCCGCCTCGTCGATTGCCGCGCGCAGCTGGTCCATGAAGGCATCGCCGCGATTCAGGCCGGCGCCTTCCACGTCTCGACCGGCGGCATCGCCTATTTCAACACCACGCCGCTCGGCCGCGCCGTGACCGGCACGATGCTGGTCTCGGCCATGAAGGAAGATGGCGTCAACATCTGGGGCGACGGCTCGACCTACAAGGGCAACGACATCGAGCGGTTCTACCGCTACGGCCTGCTGACCAATCCCGATTTGAAGATCTACAAGCCGTGGCTCGACGACCAGTTCATCCACGAGCTGGGCGGCCGATCCGAGATGTCGGCGTTCATGACCGCGCACGGCTTCGCCTACAAGATGTCGGCCGAAAAGGCCTATTCGACCGACAGCAACATCCTCGGCGCCACCCATGAGGCCAAGGATCTCGAAGACCTCAACACCGGCATCCAGATCGTCAATCCGATCATGGGCGTGCCGTTCTGGCGCGACGACTGCGTCGTCAAGGCCGAGCGCGTCGTGGTGCGGTTCGTCGAGGGCCAGCCCGTCGCGCTGAACGGCCAGACCTTTGCCGATCCCGTCGCTCTGTTCCTCGAGGCCAACGCCATCGGCGGTCGCCACGGCCTCGGCATGAGCGACCAGATCGAGAACCGCATCATCGAGGCGAAGAGCCGCGGCATCTATGAAGCCCCCGCGATGGCGCTGCTGCACATCGCCTATGAGCGCCTGGTCACCGGCATCCACAACGAGGACACCATCGAGCAGTACCGCATGAGCGGCATGAAGCTCGGCCGGCTGCTCTACCAGGGACGCTGGTTCGATTCGCAGGCCTTGATGCTGCGCGAAACCGCGCAGCGCTGGGTGTCGCGCGCCATCACCGGCGAAGTCACGCTCGAACTGCGCCGCGGCAATGACTACTCGCTGCTCAACACCGTGAGCCCGAACCTGACCTATAAGCCGGAACGGCTGAGCATGGAGAAGGTCGAGGACGCGCCGTTTACGCCGGCCGATCGGATCGGCCAGCTCACCATGCGCAACCTCGACATCACCGACACCCGCGCCAAGCTCGACCTCTACGCGAAATCGGGCCTGCTGAGCGCCGAGCACGGCTCCAACATCCCCAAGCTCGAGAACGACAAGGGCTGAGCGATAGGGCGTCGGTGGGTTAGCGCGGAGCGCGTAACCCACCCCGCGGCCTGGCCGAGACGGCTGCCTGTCATTGACTCGTCACCCGGCCGTCGTAATGGATGCCCGACGTCCGTGACGGACGTCATGGGGGCGTTCATCATGAAATATCTTGTCGCGACATCGGCGCTTGCGCTGGTTGTGATCGCGTCGCCGCTGGCGGCGCAGACGATCTACCCGATCGACCGCGCCGAGATTCTCGCCGGTGCCAGCTTCGATTTCAAGGTCGAATTCCCCGGCCTGGTCGAGCCGGCCGCTATCAAGGTGACGATCAACGGCACCGACGCCACCGCCATTTTTGGCAAGCCTGGCAACTTTGTCGTGCGCGAAGACGGCAAGGATCAATCCGCGCTGCTGCTGCGCGATGTTTCACTGAGCAAGCCCGGCACTTACAGGATCGAGGTCAGCGACGGCACGCATAGCCGCGGCATCGGCTGGAACGTGTACGACACCGGCGCGCGCAAGGCGAAGAACGTTATCCTGTTCATCGGCGACGGCCTGTCGCTGGCGCATCGCGTCGGCGCCCGGCTGCTGTCGAAACAGATCAGCGAGGGCAAGAGCTTCGGCAAGCTGGCGATGGATGACATGCCGCGCATGGCGCTGGTCGGCACCGCCGGTTCGGACTCGATCATTACCGATTCGGCCAATTCGGCCAGCGCCTATGCCACCGGGCACAAGACCGCGACCAACGCGATGGGGGTCTACGCCGATCGCACCATTGACGTGTTCGACGATCCGCGTGTCGAGACCATCACCAGCCTGGCGAAGCGCCGCCACGGCATGGCGATCGGCATCGTCACCAATACCGAGATCGAGGACGCGACCCCCGCGGCCATGGTGGCCCACACCCGCCGCCGCGCGGCCTATGACCAGATCGTCGAGCAATTCTTCGCCGCCAGGCCGGAAGTGTTGATGGGCGGCGGCGCGGCAAATTTCCTGCCGCAGGCTGCGACCGCCTCGAAGCGCCGTGACGACCTCGACTACATCGCGAAATTCCGCGATGCCGGCTACCCCTATGCGACGACAGCAAGCGAGCTGCATGCGCTGGCCGCCAAACCCGACACAAAAAGGCTGCTCGGCCTATTTACGCCGGGCAACATGGACGGCGTGCTGGACCGCAAATTTCTCAAGGGCGGCGGCGTCTCGAAATATCCGGAGCAGCCCGACCTCACCGAACAGCTGCAGGGCGCGCTTGATATTCTGGCGCGCCACGACAACGGCTTCTTCCTGATGGTGGAATCCGGGCTGATCGACAAATATGCGCATATGCTCGACATGGACCGCGCGGTCTACGACACCATCATGCTCGACAACGCCGTGCGCCTCGCGAAGGACTGGGCGAAGGCGCGCGGCGAGGACACGCTGATTTTGGTGGTCTCGGACCACAGCCATCCCAACAGCCTGGTCGGCACCGTCAATGACGACATGACCACGATCCCGAACACGCCGCTGCGCGAGCGGATCGGCGTCTATGAAAAAGCCGGGTTTCCGAACTATCCGGCACCGGACAAGGATGGCTACCCCGCGCGCATCGATGTCAGCCGCCGGCTCGCGATCATGTCCGCCAGCCTGCCCGACCACTATGAGACACTGCGGCCGAAGCTCGACAACCCCAATGAGCCGACCGAAAAGGGCGACACGCCCGGCACCTTCAAGGCCAACGAAAAATACCGGAATGCGCCCGGCAGCATGCTGCGGCTCGGCAACCTGCCGGCAATGATGAGTGCCAGCGTGCACTCCGGCGAGGACGTCATCCTGACCGCCATTGGCCCCGGCAGCGACCGCGTCAGCGGGGCGATGGACAATACCGAAGTGTTTCGCGTCATCGCGGACGCGCTGGGATTGGCGGCGGGGGCGGCTGCGAAGTAGCAGCGTCACTCTCCA
Source organism: Tardiphaga sp. (assembly GCF_025356345.1). Classification (GTDB taxonomy): domain Bacteria; phylum Pseudomonadota; class Alphaproteobacteria; order Rhizobiales; family Xanthobacteraceae; genus Tardiphaga. Next base: position 1,961 of record NZ_JANXTC010000071.1, on the reverse strand, counting down.
CCGTCGTCCCACAGCTCAAAGAAAATGGCCGGGATTGCTCCCGGCCATTTTTCATTTTCGTAGTTGCCGCATCCACTTCCCGCGCCAACTTTGAAGTCTTGCGGCGAAACCAGGGCAGCAGCGAAATTCGCTGCTGCTTCAAGGGTTAGCGTCGTGACGGAATTGTGCCCGGGGGCGGCGGCGGTAGCGAGGCGGTACCGCCGTTCAGCAGCGGCGTGATGTTGCGGATGGTGACGCGGCGATTCTGCCGCTCCGCGTCCTGGGTCGGGATCTTCAGATACTGCTCGCCATAGCCCTGCGACGTCAGATTCTCCGCCGGCACCTGGAATTGCTGGGTCAGCAATTGCGCCGCCGATTCGGCACGGCGATCCGACAGCGACAGATTGTCAATGTCCGAGCCGACCGCGTCGGTGTGGCCTTCGATCAGGAACACCAGTTTCGGATTGCGCGAGATCGCCTTGTTGAGGCCGTCCGCGATCACCTGCAGCTTCGAGGCCTGGTCCGGCGGAATTTCCCACGAGCCAAGATCGAAATTGATGGTGTCGAGATCGATCGACGGCATGCGCTGACGAACCGCTGGGCTGTAGCGGATTTCATCGAGCGAGTAGCGACGATCGATGCGCTCCACCGGCGGCGCCAGCAGCGTATCGTAGATCAGTTCGGGCGACGCCTGATCATAGTCGACGATGTAGCGGTTCTGCGGAATCCGGATCAGCGGCGGCGGCAAATCCACATAGAAGCCGCCGGGGCCTCCGGGACCGCGGAACGAGTTGTCGATGATGATCAGCTCGCGACCGTCGCGGTCGCGGCGCACCCGGCGCAACAGCTGGCCATCGCGGCCGACCACCGTGATGATCTGCGACCCGTCGGGCCGGATCACGATGGTGCGGCTTTCATCGCCGATCTGCTGGGTCTGGATGTCCCGCGCGCCATAGCGGAAACGGTCGACCTCATTGTGCCGGATGAACGACTGACCGCCCGGATCCTGAACGATGATCCGGCCCGGTTCGGTGAAGATCCTGCGACCACCGACGTCACTCTCGCGGCGCTGGCCGCGGAAATCGTCCATACGCTGCGGCCCGGGAGCCTGCGCCCCCGGCGCAATCGGGGCCAGAGCGGCAGCCGGAGCCGGTGCCGGTGGAATCGGCGCGCTGACGGTCGGCGGCGCAATGCGAGCCGCCGGAGCCGGAGGCGCATTGCCGGTCTGCCCACCAGGCGCGGTGGGGGCAACGGGAACGACGCCGGGAGCAGCCGGCGTTGCCGCGGGTGCAGCACCGCCAGCACCAACCGGTGCACCGGCACCGCCAGGGCCACGTGGTCCACCGGGACCGCCCGGACCTCCGGGTCCGCCACGGCGTTCACCGGGAGCAACGCCAGCAGGCGGAACTCCAGCCGCAGGTGGGGTGACAACAGGTGGCGTTCCCGCGGCGGGCGGAGGTGTGACGGGCGCCGCTGATGGAGCCGCGGGCGCAACAGCCGGACGTGCCGAAGACGGCGGAGTTGCCGGAACCGGGGCCGCCGGCGTGGTCGCGGGAGCTGGCGCAGCCGGAGCGGCTGAGGGCGCGGGTGCCGAGGGTGCTGAGGGCGCGGGTGGAGTGGGACGCGCGCCCGGGGGCGGCGTGCCAGGCTCACGGCGTTCGCCGGGCTCACGACGTTCGGGGCGTGCCCCGGCGGGTGGCGTGGGTGGCGTCGGAGCCGCACTTGGCGCAGGCGCAGCCGGCGGCGTCGGCCGTGCGGCAGGCGCGGCAGCCGGAGGCGCGGTCGGAGTCGGGCGTGGCGGCGGCGGAGCGGCATCCGGGGGCGCCGCAGGACGCGGCGGCGGCGGTGCTACGACTGGAGGTGCCGGACGCGGCGGCGGTGCGGCAGCCGGAGGGGGCGGCGGCGGCGCAGCCGGACGAGCAGCGGGTGGCGGAGGCGGAGGCGGAGCGGCGGCGGGAGGCGCGGCGGGACGCGGCGGCGCG
>NZ_JANXTC010000057.1:0-17820 GCF_025356345.1 Tardiphaga sp. | reverse complement strand
TACTTCGTCACCTGACCGCGAATTTCGCCGGCCTTGTTGGCTTCGGTGTGGACGTTGACATAGTACTTGCCGGCGACAAGGTCAGCGGCCTGCGCATCGGCCAGGGTGGCGCTGCCCTCGCTCGGGCTGGTGGCGGGCGCGCTCGGCACGGCGACGCCGGCATTCTTGCCGGGTTCGGCTGGGCCATGAAAATGCGCCATCGTGGCTGGTCCAGTGAGGCCGGAATAGTTCAGTTTCCAGGTCATCTTCCGGGTGGCGGGATCGAAATCGATGTCAGCAGTTCCGGTGCCGGTGGTGGCGGGCACTTCGCTGGCGCCGCTCAGGGCCGCTTGCAGCTTGTCGGCGCGCGCGGAGACCGGAAGGGTGATGCTGGCCAGCGCGAAAGTGGCAAGCGTGATCTTGAAATTCGTGACCTTGGAATTCAACACGGGTTTCTTCTTTCGGGTGCAATGATCCTGTGATCGCTACGCAGCCGGCATAATTTACTCTATCGATCGGGCCGGGGCGCGTCACGATTTCGTTCGAACAACCGCCGCGCCTTGCGGCATAGTGCTCCCAACTTTAACCCATGACGATGGACCCGCGTGTGATCAGACGTTTTATTGTGGTTGCCCTGGTCATCGGTCTTGCCGGCTTCGGCGTATTCTGGTGGCTGACTATCCCGGCGCGGGTGCTGGCCAGCGCGCTGCCGGCGCACACGCCCGATCTCGCCAATGGACAGACCGTCTTCAATGCCGGCGGCTGCGCCTCCTGCCACGCCACGCCGGCGCAGCCAGATCGCCTGAAACTCGGTGGCGGGCTGCCGATTACTTCTCCGTTCGGAACGTTTTACGTGCCGAATATTTCGCCGGATCCAGCCGCGGGCATCGGTCGCTGGAGCGAAGCCGACTTCGTCACTGCGTTGCAGAAGGGCACATCGCCATCAGGCGCGCATTATTTTCCGGCGTTTCCCTACACCTCCTATCAGCACATGAAGCTCGACGACGCGCGTGACCTGTTCGGCTTCATCAAGACGCTGCCGCAGGTCGCGGCCAGTTCGCCGGAACACGACGTACCTTTCCCGTTCAACCTCCGCCGCAATCTCGGCATCTGGAAATTACTGTTTCTCGACGGCGCGCCGTTCGTGGCCGAGGCTGGCAAATCCCCGCAATGGAATCGCGGCAGTTACCTCGTCAATGCACTCGGCCACTGTGCCGAATGTCACAGCCCGCGCAACGCGCTGGGCGGCATCATCGAGAAGCAGCGCTTCGCCGGCGGGCCCGATGCGGAAGGCGCCGGTTGGGTGCCGAACATCACCCAGAAGGGTCTCGGCGAGTGGAGCGAGAGAGATCTCTCTTATCTGCTGGAGACCGGCCAGACGCCGGAGGGCGATACCGTCGGCGGCTCGATGGCGCGGGTGATCCGCAACACATCGCAATTGTCGGCCGAAGATCGCACGGCGATGGCGGTCTATCTGAAGTCGCTGCCGGCGGTCGATGGCCCGGTCAAGCCGCCGAGGAAGTAGGCCCCGCATCGTCCTCGGATGCTTCGCACTGCGCCGCCTTCCCGCCACGTCCGCAACATGCCAGGCGGAGCCGGTGCATGGACTCCCGCCAAGCCATGCCGCAGCAGACCTGTTCGCGATCAACGCGGCGTGATTGGGTCAGCTTCGTTCCGGTCAGCGCGATTCCCCATCCTCATGAATATCCTCAAAGCCGTGTCGCTCAAGATCGCCAGTACGGTGGCGTTCGCGCTGATGGGCGCGCAGGCGCGCTATCTCGGCGGCTCGCTGCCGGTCGGCGAGATCGTGTTTTCCCGCGGCCTGTTCGCATTAATCCCGATCGTGGCGTTCTTCGGCCTGCGCGGCCAGTTGCGTGGCGCGTTGCGCACCGAGCGGCTGTCGGCGCATCTGGTGCGCGGCATCTTCAGCGTGATCGGCACGTTCTGCACGTTCGGGGCGCTGGCGCGGTTGCCGATCGCCGACGTCACCGCGATTGCCTTCATCGCGCCGCTGATCACCGTGGTGTTCGCCGCGCTGATCCTGAAGGAGCACGTCCACGCCTATCGCTGGTCGGCCGTCGGAATCGGCTTCTGCGGCGTCATCCTGATGCTGTCGCCCTATCTGAGCAATCATGCCGCGCTCACCACCTCGATGATGATCGGCCTGGCATTTGCGCTCACCAATGCCGTCTCGTCGGGCGGCGCCACCATCCAGATCCGCCGCCTGACCGCGACCGAGACCTCGTCGTCGATCGTGATCTTCATGACGCTGATCGTGATGGCGGTGTCGCTGCTGACCGCGCCGTTCGGCTGGCGCATGCCGCATCCAGGCCTCGAACTGGCGCTGCTTGTCGGCATCGGCATCGCCGGAGGCCTCGGCCAGATGCTGTTCACCGAAAGCTACCGCTACGCGCCGGCGTCGTTCCTGGCACCGTTTGACTACACCGCGATGCTGTGGGCGTTCATCCTCGGATTCTGGATGTTCGGCGAGGTGCCCACGCTTTATGTCGTCGGCGGCGCCGTGATCGTGGCAGCCGCGGGCATCTTCGTCATTCTGCGCGAGCGCCAACTCGGACTGAAGCGACTGCGCGACACGCCAATGTCGCCGATCTCGACCATCGCCGATGACGAGGTCGATCCGGATGCGCCGGTGACGGGGCTCAAGCCCGCCGCTTGATCCCGCTGGCGGCGCGCCCGGTCAGAATGCCTTGAAGGTGATGATGGTGTGGGTGTCCTGGATGCCTTCGATCATCTGCACCTTTTCATTGACGAAATGGCCGATGTCGGTGGCGTTATCGACGTAGAATTTCACCAGCAAATCGTAATGGCCGGCGGTGGAATAGATTTCCGAGGCAATTTCTGCTTCGGCCAGCGCATTGGCGACGGCATAGGACTGGCCAAGCTTGCACTTGAACTGGACAAAGAAGGGAACCATCGCGTTTCTCCGGAAGGGCTGGATTTGGCCGCCATCAAGCCCAAAACCATGGGCTCTGGCAACCCAACTTGCTGCTCCCGGGCGGCCGGGTTACCACAGCGCACCGGTCGTCTCCGGCCGATTTCAAGCGAGTTCGCCATGTCGACGCCCATTGCGCTCACCATTGCCGGGTCGGATTCATCCGGCGGCGCCGGCATCCAGGCCGACCTCAAGACCTTTGCCGCCTCCGGAGTCTATGGCGCCTCGGTGATCACGGCGCTGATGGCGCAGAATACCAACGGCGTAACCGGCGTGCACCCGGTGCCGGCCGCGTTCGTCACCGCGCAGATCGACGCCGTATTCGATGATCTCGCGGTCGGCGCCGTCAAGATCGGCATGGTGGCGCAGCGCGACGTGATCGCGGCCATTGTCGAGGGGCTGGTACGCTGGGCGCCGAAGCACGTGGTGCTCGATCCGGTGATGGTCGCGACCTCCGGCGACCGCCTGCTGGTGCCGGACGCCATTGCCGCTTTGCGGGAGACACTGATCCCGCTGGCCGACATCATCACCCCGAACCTGCCCGAGGCGGCGGCCTTGCTGGATGAAGCCATCGCGACGACCGAGGCCGCGATCGAAAGCCAGGGCCGGCGTCTGCTGGCGCTCGGCTGCGAGGCGGTGCTGATCAAGGGCGGTCATGGCCATGGCGCCGACAGCACCGATTATCTTGTAATGCCCGCGGGCGTGGTCGCATTGCCGGCCCGGCGGATCGCCACGCCAAATACCCATGGCACCGGCTGTACGCTGTCATCCGCCATTGCCGCCGAACTGGCGAAAGGCAGTGGTTTGGAAGCCGCCGTACGAACCGCCAAAGCCTATGTCACAGCCGCCATCGCCGCCGCCGATCGCTTCAGCGTCGGTCATGGGCACGGCCCGGTGCATCACTTCCACGGATTCTATTAGACGATATCTTGTCCTGGATAAGCGAAGCGCGATCCGGGACAGAAGTTGAACACACAAGCGGTCCCGCTTGGCGCTTCGCCTATCGGGGCTAGACGTGCGGCCTGCGACATCCTGTCGTCCCGCTGTCGCACTGGCTTGATACCACCGCTTCAGAAGACGAATTGTCCGATTCTCCCCGGGCACGCTGAACGGATCGACCCATGGCAACGCATGATCTCGATACATCGGTGGTTGAAAACGCCTATGCCCGCTGGGCGCCGATCTATGACGCGGTGTGCGGCCCGGTGATGCTGAAGGGGCGCCGCGCCGCGGCCGCCGCCGCCCGCGCTATCGGCGGCAGGATCCTCGAAGTCGGCGTCGGCACCGGGTTGTCGTTCGACGATTACGACGCCTCCACCGAGATCACAGGCATCGACCTCAGCGCGCCAATGCTCGACAAGGCCCGCGCCAAGATGGCCAGCGGGCGCTATCCCTGGGTGTCGTCGGTGCGGCAGATGGATGCGCATGCAATGGATTTTGCCGATGCGACATTCGACTGCGTGGTGGCGCAGTTCGTGATCACGCTGGTGGAAAATCCCGAGCAGGTGCTGTCGGAATGCCACCGTGTGGTGAAGCCGGGCGGCCGCATCATTCTCGTCAATCATCTCTATTCCGAGACCGGCCTTGCCGCCGCGGTCGAGCGTTGGGCCGCGGTGAAGACCCGCGCGATGGGCCTGCGCCCGGAATTCCCCTTCGCCCGCCTGCAGGCCTGGTCGCAGTCGAATTCCGATTCCGTCCTGATCGAGCGTCGCAAGGTGGCGCCGTTCGGTATCTACACGCTGGTCACCTTCGAACGCATGGCCCTCGCCGCATGAGCCGTCATGGCGGCGTCATGCAATTCTGCTAGCTGCTGAATATGGAAACAGACGTGATGAGTGAAGGCAACGAACGGCGCTTTCGTACCTTGTTTATCTCCGATGTCCATCTGGGCGCCCGGGGTTCGCAGGCCGAGCGGCTGCTTGACTTTCTCCGCACCCACGATGCCGATACCATCTACCTCGTTGGCGACATCGTCGATGGCTGGGCGCTGAAGTCCGGCTGGCACTGGCCGCAATCGCATAATGACTTCGTCCAGAAGATGCTGCGCAAGGCGCGCAAGGGCGCCAAAATCATCTACGTCCCGGGCAATCACGACGAGTTCTTGCGGCAATATTACGGCACGCATTTCGGCGGCATCGACGTGGTCGAAACCGCGATCCATGAAGGCGTCGACGGCAAGCGCTATCTGGTCATTCACGGTGATATCTTCGATCTCGTGGTGCAGAACGCCCGTTGGCTCGCCCATCTCGGTGACAAGGCCTATGATTTCGCCATTCAAATGAACCGCATCGTCAATGCGTTTCGCAAATGGTTCGGCGTGCCGTACTGGTCGCTGTCGCAATGGGCCAAGCTGAAGGTCAAGAACGCGGTGAATTTCATCGGTGCGTTCGAGCAGACGCTGGCTAGTGAAGCACGTCGCCATGGCGCCGATGGTGTGATCTGCGGTCATATTCACTACGCCACGATCCGCGACGAGCATGGCATCCGCTACATGAATTGCGGTGACTGGGTCGAAAGCTGCACGGCGCTGGCCGAGCATGAGGACGGCCGTTTCGAGATCATCACCTGGACCGATCCGCTGCGCCGAACCGCGCCGGTTTCCGCGGTCGCGGTTCGGGCGGCGTGATGCGGATACTGATCGCTACTGATGCCTGGCACCCGCAAGTCAATGGCGTGGTGCGCACGCTGACGATGATGGTGGAAGCCGCCAAGGGCCTCGGCGTCGATGTGAGTTTCCTGACGCCTGCCTCATTTCGCACCTTTGCGCTGCCCAGCTACGCCGATCTGCGCGTGGCCTTGCCCGGGCGCGGGAAGATCGCGCGGCTGATCGCGGCAGCCAGTCCCGACAATATCCACATCGCCACCGAGGGGCCGATCGGTTTTGCGGTGCGCGCCTATTGCCGCCGTCGCGACATTCCCTTCACCACCAGCTTCCACACCCGTTTCCCTGAATATATTTCGGCGCGGTTTCCGATTCCGGAATCCTGGATATGGGCCGGGCTGCGCCGTTTCCACGGGGCCAGTTCCGCGGTGATGGCCGCGACCCCCGCGCTGGCGAGCGAGTTGCGCGACCGTGGCTTTGGCCATGTCGCGCTGTGGCCGCGCGGCGTCGATGCCAAGCTGTTTCATCCGCGCCAGGTGGCTCTCGGTATGCCGAAACCGATTTTTCTCTGCGTCGGCCGTGTCGCCGTCGAGAAGAACCTCGAAGCGTTTCTGTCGCTGGACCTGCCGGGCACCAAGGTGGTGGTCGGCGACGGCCCGGCGCGGGCCGCGCTGCAATTGAAATACCCGAAGGCAGTATTCCTAGGCGCCTTGCAGGGCGAAGCGCTGGCCGTCGCCTATGCCGCTTCCGACGTCTTCGTATTCCCGAGCCGGACCGACACTTTTGGTCTGGTGCTGCTCGAGGCGCTGGCAAGCGGCGTGCCGGTGGCGGCCTTTCCGGTCGCAGGCCCGCGTGATGTGATCGGACAGGCGCCGGTCGGCGTTCTCAGCGAAGATCTGCGGGAGGCCTGCCTCGGGGCTCTCAAATTATCGTCGCAAGACTGTCTGCGCTTCGCAGCTAGTCTCACATGGGAGGCCTGCGCGAGGACATTTATCAGTAATATCAGTCTGGTACGCGCCGAATTGCACGACGGCGCGAAATCGGCCATCCACAAGCCGCCGGTCGCTGCTTGATCGAAGGTCGCGGCGCGCGATACAACTGCGCATGACAAATCCCGCTCTACCGATCACCTCCGCCGATATCGATTCCGCCGCCGCCGTTATTGCGCCCTTTGCGGTGCGGACGCCGTTGCTGTCCTCTCCTTCGCTCGATGCGCTGACCGGAGCCACCGTGTTCCTGAAGCCGGAAGTGCTGCAGCGGACCGGTTCGTTCAAGTTCCGTGGCGCCTTCAACAAGCTGTCGTCGATTCCGCAGGATGCGCGCGCCGGCGGTGTGGTCGCGTTCTCGTCGGGCAATCATGCGCAGGGCGTCGCTGCCGCCGCGCAGATCCTCGGCATGCAGGCGACTATCGTGATGCCCGCCGATTCGCCGCTGTCGAAGCGCGAGCGCACCAAGGGCTACGGCGCCGAAGTGGTGCTGTATGATCGCTATACCGAGGACCGCGAAGCCATCGCCGGCGCCATCGCCAGCCAGCGCGGTGCGACGCTGGTAAGACCCTATGACGATCCGTTCGTGATGGCCGGGCAGGGCACTGTGGGCCGCGAGATCGCGCAGGATCTGGCAGCGCTGGGCATTGTCCCCGACATCGTCGTCGCGCCGGCGTCAGGCGGCGGTCTGGTCGCGGGGATCGCGATCGCGGTGAAGGCGCGGTTCGCCGAGGCTTCGATCATCGTCGCCGAGCCGGCAGGCTTCGACGACCATGCCCGCTCGATGCGCGCAGGGCATCGCCAGGCGCATAGCAATGACAGCAAGACCTTTTGCGACGCGCTGATGGCGCTGATTCCCGGCGAACTCACCTTCGCGGTCAACCAGCGCCTGCTGGCGGATGCGGTCAGCGCGAATGACGCCGAAGTCGGCGCCGCCATGGCGTTCGCGTTTCGCGATCTCAAGCTGGTCGTCGAGCCCGGCGGAGCGGTGGCGCTGGCGTCGTTGATGTCAGGCAAATTCGACGCGCGCGGCAAGACGGTGGTGATCGTGCTGTCGGGCGGCAATGTCGATGCGGACCTCTACGCCAGCATCATCAACGCGAATTAAGTTACGAGAAGAACGCGATTTTCTCGGCCTGGCTCATGCGACGGATTGGCGCCAGCGGATCGGAGGCCGGCGCGCCGGGATGGGCGATGATGCCGCTGGCGATCAGCGCGGCGCCGAGCGATGCGGGCGGCTCGGGCACAACAGGAGCCAGCGCGATCTCGGCGATCTGCTGCAGCGTGATGAGGTCGGCGGCGTGGCTCTCGACCACAGCTGGCGGAGCCATTTCGACGTCGGCCGTCTCCGGCTCGCTGAAATCCTCCACGGCCATTTCGATGGCGATGATCTCGAGCACGGCAAGGTCATGCGCCTCTGCCTCAGCTTCGATGATGGCGGCTTCAGCCGCCGCGGCGGAAAGTTTTTCTTCTGGCGAGTCGGAGTGAACCTCCGGCATCGCCGCGGGGATCTCGACCGGGAACGCATCGAGTGTCGCGGCAGTTTCTGCGATGGCTTCGAAGGATTCCGTTGGAGCCAGGGTCGGGGTGGCTTCCGCCACCAAAGCGGTCGCGGTTTCCGCCTCGGGCTCGATGGCGATCGCCTTGAACAGCGGCGTCACGGAGGCTTCGCGTGCTTCAGCGGCCGCCGGGGGCGCATTGTCAGTCGCGGCTGGCGCTTCCGTCTTGGCGGAGGCCGCCGCGCTGCTATCGACCAACTGTTCGATCCTCTGCATCAGCATGTCGTAGCTCGCCAGCACCGCCTCGCGGCCGTGATCGGTCGCAGCCTGCTGCGCGGCCTCGATAGCCTTGACCTGGGTGTCGAGCAGATCGCAGATCCGGATGTCGGCGCCGCATTCGCGCAGTGTCCAGGCGATCTCCCGAACGATCCGGGCGCCATTGCGCGCCGCGGTCAGCGCCTCGTCGGATTCCGGACGTGGCATCGACTCGATGGCGGTAGCCTTGGCATTGCGTACGGCCGAGCGGATGGCGCCAAGCGATTCGAGCAGGCTGAGCGTCGGCGGCTGCTTCTGCGCGGCGAGACTGGCCTCGAGCCGCGTTACGGCCTCGAGCACCATGCCGGTGTCGGTGTGGCGGTTGCGCTTGGCATATTCGTTGAGGAACCAGCGGCCGCGCGCGGTTTCCATGAAGGCTTCGCGAATGGCATCGTAGTCCGCTTCGCCCGGCACATTGGGGCGGGCGGCGATCGGCGACAGGGCAAATACTTCTTCGGCCATAATCCAACTCGTCGGCGCAAATCAAGGCGCGGTATGTAACGATCAGCACGATCCCCAGCGAATCGCAATTAAATTGATGATATCCGAATCCGACGCCTTGATCGCATCGCAAATGTCGGCCCGTCGATTCGCGGTGCGGCTGGCCGCGTTCTACGGCGCGGTGTTCGGCTCGGTCGGCACCTATCTGCCGTTCTTCCCGGTTTGGCTGAAAGCGGTCGGTATCGATCCGTCCTGGATCGGACTGATTACCGCGGTGCCGTCGGTGACCCGATTCACTGTGCTTCCCTTCATCATCGGGCTGGCGGAGCGGCGTCGCGCGCTGCTGGCCGCGATGAGGATCACCGCGTTGCTGACGGCGACCGGCTTTGCCATGATCGGGCTGCTGGACCAGCCGCTGCTGATCCTGATCGCCTTCGCGCTCACGGCCTGCGCATGGACGCCTTTGGTGCCGATGACCGATGGCTACGCGCTGAAGGGCGTGGTCCGCTACGGCCTGGACTACGGTCCGCTGCGGCTGTGGGGGTCGGCCGCCTTCGTGGTCGGCGCGCTGGCCTGCGGGCTGCTGGTCGAGATGATCTCGGCCCGGCACCTGATCTGGATCATTGCCGGCATGGCTGCGCTGGGGGCGCTGTCCAGCCTCGGCCTGCAGCCGTTGGATACGCCGAGACACGTCTCGCGACCGCTGACGCGGGCCAGGGCGCCGCTGCGCGAAAAGGGGTTTCTCACCATCATGGCGGCGTCGGCCCTGATCCAGGGCAGCCATGCCGCCTACTATACCTTCGCCTCGATTGGCTGGCAGGACGCCGGACTGGGCGGGCTGAGTATCGCGGGACTTTGGTCGCTGGGCGTGGTCGCCGAGATCGTGGTGTTAGCGCTGTCGCCGCGCTTCACGCTGGCGCCGGCGCTGCTCGTGGTGATGGGCGGATGCAGCGCCGGACTCCGCTGGCTAATCACCGCGCAGCAGCCCGACATCGCCGTGCTGGCGTTGATCCAACCGATGCACGGGCTGAGCTACGGCCTGACCCAGGTCGGCATCATGGGATTATTGGTGCGTCATGTGCCGGGCCACCTCACCGCCACCGCGCAGGGTTATCTCACGGCCTGCGGCGGCATTGTCATGAGCAGCGCGGTGATCCTGTCCGGGCTGATCTATGCGCGCTACGGGCAGGGTGCCTATTGCGCGATGGCGCTGTTGGCCTTTGCCGGCGCCGCGACCATGTGGTTCGGCCGGAGCCGCGCCGATGCATCCTTTGCCGGGGCTGGTCAGCCCCAGAGTTCCGCGTCGGGCGGATAGACCGTGCTGTCGTCATAGCGCAGACCGCCATCGCGGTCTTTCGCCAGCAGCAGCGGGCCGTCGAGATCGACAAAGCGCGCCTGCTGCGCCAGCAGCATCGCCGGCGCCATCGATAGCGAGGTCGCCACCATGCAGCCGACCATGATCTCCAGCCCCATCGCTTGGGCGGCGTCGGCCATCGCCAGCGCCTCGGTGAGGCCGCCGGCCTTGTCGAGCTTGATGTTGATAGCGTCGTAGCGGCCGCGCAGCGCGGGCAGCGAATCGAGGCCATGAACGCTCTCGTCGGCGCATACCGCTATCGGCCGGTGAACCTCCGACAGGGCGGAGTCGTTGCCGGCGGGCAGCGGTTGCTCGACCAGCGTGACGCCGGCGGCCTCGCAGGCGGCCAGGTTGCGTTCGAGGTTGTCAGGGGTCCAGGCCTCGTTGGCGTCGACGACCAGTTCGGACTCCGGCGCCATTCTGCGCACGGCGGCAATGCGGGCGGCGTCGTCGTCGCTGCCAAGCTTGATCTTGAGCAATGGCCGGTATGCTGCTTTGGCGGTCGCCGCCGCCATCGAATCCGGCGTGCCCAGCGAGATCGTATAGGCGGTAGTGCAGGCGCGCGGCGCCGGGCGCTTCAGGAGGTCCCAGACGCGCTGGCCACGGCTCTTGGCAGCCAGGTCCAGCAGGGCGCAATCCAGCGCGTTGCGCGCCGCGCCGGCCGGCATCAGCCCCTGCAGCGCGACGGCGTCGAGGCCATCGGCAAAACGCGGCCGCATGTCCAGAATGGTGGCCAAAGTGGCTTCCGGGGTTTCGCCATAGCGCGCATAGGGCGTGCATTCGCCGCGGCCGGTAAATCCGTTGCGGGAAAGTTCCACCACCACGACCACCGCCTCGGTCTTGGCGCCGCGGCTGATGGTGAAGGCGCCGGCGATCGGCCAGTGCTCGATGCGGGCGGCGAGGGTGATCGCGGAACGGTTGGCGTCTGGCACGGGGAACACTTTCGGGGCTGGTCAAGTGCCACCGCCGATGACCGTTCGGTGGATGGCAGCCTATCTGGTTACGCGAACTTGTTTGCGACGCAATGCCAGTGTCTCACTGCGCCACCTTCTGAACGCCATTAACCATAGGACCGGGTTGGATTCCTTCGAATTGCGGCGTTCGTGTTAAGACTTGGTAAATGGACAGCGTCAACACATTCAGGAGCGGGTTTTGACCGGCCCGACACTGGAACGGATCGCCAGCGGCGATACACTGGCGCTGCGCGCGACTGGCTCGTGGACGGCGCGCTTTGCGCCGGCGCTTGAATCGCTGGTGCTGGAGGCCGAGAAGCGCGGCGGCGGCCCCGAGATTTCGATCGACGTGTCGCAGGTCCTGAAGCTCGACACCTTCGGCGCCTGGCTGATCGAGCGGCTGCGCCGCAGCCTGACCGAGGCTGGCGCGGAAGCCCGGATTGCCGGCCTGTCCGCCAATTATGCCAGCCTGGTCGACGAGGTGCGCCGGGTCAAACCCGCCGGTCCGCTTCCGGCAACGCGTTCTCGGGTTACCATCACGGTCGACCAGATCGGCCGCAGTGTGGTCGGCGTCGGCGAAACCATGCTGGCACTGGTCGACATGATCGGCGCTGTCATCGCGGCCTTGTTCCGGGTGCTGCTGCATCCGTCCCGGTTCCGCTTGACCTCGATGGTGCATCATCTCCAGCAGACTTGTTGGAACGCGGTGCCGATCGTGGTGCTGATCACCTTCCTGATCGGCTGCATCGTCGCGCAGCAGGGCATCTTCCATTTCCGCAAATTCGGCGCCGATGTCTTTGTCGTCGACATGCTCGGCGTGCTGGTGTTGCGCGAACTCGGCTCGATGAAAATGCGCGAGGAAATCGACGCGCTGCGCACCATGGGCTTTGACCCGGTCGAGGTGCTGATCCTGCCGCGGATGATAGCGCTGGTGCTGGCGCTGCCGATTCTGACCTTTCTCGGCGCGATGGCGGCGCTGTATGGCGGCGGGCTCGTGGCCTGGCTGTATGGCGGCGTCGAGCCGGAGGCGTTCCTGGCGCGGCTGCGCGATGCGCTGTCGATCAACCACTTCACCGTCGGCATGATCAAGGCGCCGGTGATGGCGATGGTGATCGGCATTGTCGCCTGCGTCGAGGGCCTCGCGGTGCAGGGCAGCGCGGAATCGCTTGGCCAGCACACCACCTCGTCGGTGGTGAAGGGGATCTTCTTCGTGATCGTGATGGATGGCGTGTTCGCGATCTTCTTCGCCGCGATCGGGATCTGAGCATGCTGGCCCCCGTCACCGCCGAACCGATCATCCGCGTCCGCGATCTTACCGTCGCCTTCGGCAACCGTCACGTGCTCGACGGACTCAATCTCGATGTCGCGCGCGGCGAGATCCTCGGCTTTGTCGGCGCCTCCGGCGCCGGCAAGTCGGTGCTGATGCGCACCATCATCGGACTGGTACCAAAGGTCGCAGGGCAGATCGAGGTGTTCGGTACCGATCTCGACAGCGCCAGCAGCAAGGCGCAGCGCAGCGTCGAGCGACGATGGGGCATTTTGTTTCAACACGGCGCGCTGTTTTCCTCGCTCAGCGTGCGACAGAACATCCAGTTTCCGGTGCGCGAATATCTCAAAGTGTCGCAGCGGCTGCTCGACGAGATCACCATCGCCAAGCTCGGCATGGTCGGGCTCAAGCCCGAAGTCGCCGAACGCTATCCGTCGGAACTGTCCGGCGGCATGATCAAGCGCGTGGCGCTCGCGCGTGCGCTCGCGCTCGATCCCGAAATCGTCTTCCTCGACGAGCCGACATCGGGACTCGATCCGATCGGCGCCGGCGATTTCGACGAGCTGGTGCGTACGCTGCAGCGAACTTTGGGGCTGACGGTTTTCATGGTAACCCATGATCTGGACAGCCTTCATACCGCATGTGACCGGATCGCCGTGCTCGGCGACGGCAAGATCATCGCGCAGGGAACGATGACCGACATGCTGGCGTCGCAGCATCCCTGGTTGCGGGAATATTTTCACGGCAAGCGCGCACGCGCCGTGGTTGGCTAGTCCTGGTGGAGTTGGTTTGATGGAAACGCGGGCGAACTTCGTCCTGATCGGAACATTCACGCTGGCGGTGATCGCCGCGGCGTTCGGATTTATCCTCTGGTTCCAGAACCTGCACAGCACCAAGCTGCGCAGCCCGCTGCGCATCGTGTTCGAGGGCTCGGCGTCGGGCCTGCGCAATGGCGGCAGCGTCAATTTCAATGGTATCAGGGTCGGCGAAGTCGTCTCCGTGAAGCTCGATAATCCGCGCCGCGTGGTGGCGCTGGCAATGGTCGAGAACATCGCACCGGTTCGCAAGGACACGTTGGTCGGGCTCGAATTCCAGGGCCTCACCGGTGTCGCGGCGATCTCGCTGAAGGGCGGCGATGAAGCCGCGCCGCCGGTACCGCTGGACGCCGACGGCGTGCCGGTGCTGACCGCCGATCCGGAATCGCTGAAGGACATTTCGGAATCCGTGCGCGCCACGCTGCAGAACGTCAACCGGCTGGTGTCCGACAATCAGGAGGCGCTGAAGGGCGCGCTGCGCAATGTCGAAACCTTCACGGCGACGCTGGCGAAGAATTCCGAAGTCATCGATGGCATCATGCTGAAGATCGACAGCGTGATGGGCAAGGCAGACAGCGTCATGGGCCGGGCCGACAGCGTGGTCGCGCGCACCGACAATATCCTGCTCGGTCTCGATGCGCTGGCCGGCGGCAAGGACGGCGGCGAATTGACCCAGGCGGTGAAGTCGTTCCACGAATTGACCGAGAACCTCGACAAGCGTTCCGGCGCCTTGATGCTCGATGGCCGCCGCACCCTTGCGGATATCAGCCGCGCGGTGAACAATCTCGACCGCAATCCGACACGGTTGCTGTTCGGCGCTGGCACCAGTAGCGCGCCGGCTCCCGCTCCTGGACCCGCCCCCGCGCAGCGGCGGCAATAACGAGGCGATCGTTGATGGATGCCATGGACCGGTTCACCATCAGCAATCGCCGCGTCACGGCGACGATCAAGGCCGACGGCGCCGAATTGTGCTCGCTGAAGAACATCCATGGCCATGAAGTGCTGTGGCAGGCCGGCCCGGAATGGCCGCGTCACGCGCCGATCCTGTTTCCGATCGTCGGCCGGCTGAAGGAGGACGTGCTGCGGCATCGCGGCCAGTCCTACGCCATGACCCAGCACGGTTTCGCGCGCGACCTTCGCTTCAGCTGGAGCGGGCAGGGACCGACCTCCTGCGCATTGTCGCTGCAGGACAATGCGGTGACGCGGGCCAAGTATCCGTTCCCGTTCCGGCTCGACGTCACCTATGGCATCGAGGGCGACCGGCTCGCGATCGGCTACGAGATCACCAATACCGGGACCGAGATGATGCCGGCCTCGATCGGCGCGCACCCGGCCTTCAACTGGCCGCTGGTCGCCGGCGCCGACAAGAACGACCACACCATCATCTTTTCCGACGCCGAACCGGCGCCGGTGCGGCGGCTCGAAGGGGGCTTGCTGCGCGCCGCGAGCGAGCCGACGCCGGTGCAGGGTGGCGCGCTGGCGCTGTCGGAATCGCTGTTCGACCATGACGCCATGATCCTCGACCGGCTCGCCAGTACGTCGCTGAGCTATAGCGGACCGGGCAGCCCGACCATCGAGATGGCCTGGCAGGGGTTTCACGAATTGGGGATCTGGTCGAAGCCGTCCGGCGCGCCGTTCCTCTGTATCGAGCCGTGGCAGGGCTATGCCAGCCCGGTCGATTTCGACGGCGAGTTCGCCGACAAGCCCGGCGTGATGCATATCGCGGTCGGAGAGACGCGCCGCTTCATGCAGTGGATCGGCTTTCTGTAGCGCGCGGCGGGCCGCATGCATCGCGCCTGTGGTTTTCACGGTTCAAATGTCAAACAGCCAGGCGCTCGCATTCTCGCGGCGCATGATGCGTCCGAGGTTTGAGCAGTTTCCCCTCGATACATGAGGGGTGGCAGCGCGCCGAAAGGCGCGGGTGGTAGCAGTGACGCGATCCGCTCCATCGCAGCGGCGATGAAACTGCAATCGCGCAACGCCTTTCGGCGCGCCACCGCGGCGATTTATGTCCGGGGGACCGTGCTTCCGGGTACTGGGCGACGGTCTTCCTGCCCGGGATGGCCTTCGCAGGTCGTCCGCCATGCGGCCGGCTTTCGCCCGCCTTGCCCGTACCCGTCCAGCTCGCGAAGAGCAGCGCCCCGTAGTGGGCACGGACGGTGACCCCCGGCCTCCCGAGTGCGCGGGGATACGTCCTCCCCCGCCCGCGGGCGCCGCCTTCCCCGTTCCACCGCAAGACGCCTCATGAAGCGCCCCTCGCGAAAGGGATGCGAGAGACTATAATCCGTATAGGAATTTTGTCAATAAACTATTCGCAGGTTTCGTTTCCCGGTTCGCGCGCACCCAACCGGGACCCCGGCTCTGCGAAGCAATACTTCGTATTGCATCGCGTCCGGGGAACGTACCGCCCACAAAAAACGGAGGCATCGCTGCCTCCGTTTTGCGTTCCTGATACAGCCAGGACTTATCCCAGCCGACCGGCGGAATGCGCGAGCAACGTGTAGACCAGCCCGGTTTCCGAGGTGAGGTGGCTGCGCAAGGCGGCGGGGCCGCGTTCGTCGCGGGCAACCTCGTCGAGCAGGCGCTCGAACTCGGTGATGTAGCGGTCCACGGTCTGCTTGAAGGCGCGATCGGATCGGTATTTGCGGCTGACTTCGTCGAACGCCTTCTGCCCGGCGGGGGTATAGAGCCGCTTGGTAAAGGCCTTGCGTTCGCCACGCTGGTAGCGATCCCACATCTCGGCGACCAGCGACCGGTCCATCAGGCGGCCGATGTCGAGCGACAGCGACTCCAGCGGATTGCTGGCGGCCGGCGCGGGCGCGGGCGCGGGCTGCGGCGCCGGGGCGCGGTTGCGCGGCGGCTCGCGTTCCAGCTCGACATTCTCAGCGCGGCCAAGCAGGTCGGACAGCCAACCATCGCGGCTCTGGTCGGAGTTGCTCGGGGCCATCGACGGCGCTTCGGTGCGGCGCGGAATGGGCGCGCCGATATCCGGCATCGGCAGGCTGGTCGCGCTGGGCATCGCCGCGCGCGGCGCGGCGCGCGGGATCGGTTCGTTGCGCAAGACCGGCTCGCTGCGCTGGATCGGCTCGCTACGCGGCGCAACCATGGCCACGACCGGCTCTTCCTCGCGCAGTACCGCGGCGCGGTTGCTGCTGACCACGTCGAGGCCGCGGCCGTGACGGGCGACGATGCGGTTCAGTTCCGCGAGCGCCTCGATCTGGTCGACGATCACCTTGCGCATCTGCGCCGTGCTCTCGGCGGCCTCCTGCGGCATTTCGAACACGCCGCGGCGAAGCTCGATGCGGGTCGTTTCCAGCTCGTTGTGCATCTCCGACGCCATCTGCTTCATGCTGGCGACCATCGAGGCAAACTTGTCAGCCGACTGCTTGAACATCGCATCGGCTTCCTGGGTGCCCTGCTGATAGATATCGCTCATCGCTTCCGAGGTGCGGCGGCGCTCCTCTTCCGCCGAGGCGCGAACCGCTTCGAACTGACGGCTGACGGCGGCGGTGCCGGCGCCGGCGGTCTCCGCCACCACGCGGGCGATATCGCGGGCGCGCTCCTCGGCGGCGGCCAGCGATTCGTCCAGCAACCCGGTGAACCGGCTCAGGCGCTGGTCGAGATCGGTGGTGCGCAGGTCGATGGTGGTGACCAGCGATTCCAGCGCGGACTTGCGCTCGTCGACCGACACCGTGGTGCTGCGGTTGCTTGCCTCGACGAGGGCCGCTGCATCGACCAGTGCGTTGCCATGGCGCTCGAATTCGCCGGACAGCGAGCCGAGATCGTCGACGGCCTTCGAGGTTTTGCTGGTGAAGGTCGCAAGCTGGTCCTCCAGCGTCTGGGTGGCAAGGCCGTTGCGGGCGGTGACGTCGTTCATGGTGGACACGAAGTCCGCCACGCGGGTGACCAGAGCACGCTCCAGCGAGTTCAGATTGTCGTGGGCGCCGGTCAGCACTTCCTGCAACAGGATGTTGCCTTCACGCAGCCGCTCGAACAGAGCGACGGTGTCGGTGCGCAGGATCTTGCTGGTCTCCTGCATCTCGGTGACCGCGGTGATCGACACCTGGCGCGACTGCTCGATCGCCGAGCGCGAGCTATGCTCGAGCTCCTTCAGCGACTTGTTCACGGCGCTGGTGGCGAGTTCGCCGGCGGTGGTGATGGTGCGCGCCACTTCGGAGCTGTTGGTGGTAATCGACTGCGAGAACGCCTGGCCGCGGGTTTCGATCGCCTTCAGCGCGTCGGAGGTAACGCGGTCGATCTCGACCGTCAGCTGCGTGGTCTTGCCGCCGAGCGCCTCGACCAGCGAGCCGCGCTTGGCGTCGACCATCTGCGACAGCCGATCGGTCTGCTGCTGCACATAGGTCACGATCTCGTCGGTCTTGCCGGTCATGGTGTTGCCGAAGCTGCCCGAAGCCGCGAACACCGAACGCTCGATCTCGGCCGAGGTGGTCTTGATCTTGGCGGTGATCTCGTTCGAGGCGGCGACCAGCGAGGTCTGCGCCTGCAGCGCGCTGCTCTGGATGTTTTCTGTGGTGCTGGCGGTAGCGTTCGACAGCGAGCGTTCGATGTCGGCGGAGATCAGCTTGATCTGGCCCGCCGCGTCGGCGCTGGAGGTGGTGAGCGAGGTCTGCACTTCGCGCGCGCTGCTGAGGATGG
>NZ_JANXTC010000037.1:0-8047 GCF_025356345.1 Tardiphaga sp. | reverse complement strand
GGCAACCGGCATGCGGGCTATGTATGTTTCGGCCAGATGAGGTTATTCTTGAAATCTCTGAGGCGGAGAGCGACATCTTGCTTGTCGAGGTGATCACGCCCGTGGGTAGATGCAGGATCATTGGAAATGTGCACCAAGTTGGACGCATTTCGTATGTCGATAGAGCGCATATCGATGGGCTGACGCCCGGCGCACTGGGGCGGCCCGGTCTCAATATCATTGGACGCAAGCTTCTGGAGCAAGCCAATGTCGATGAAATTATCATTGAGGGAGGCACTCGAACGAGCGGCCGCTTCAAAGGACGAGCCCCTCGCACCATTAGACTCCGTCGCGCCTAATGTGTGGATCAAGCCGATCGATATCCCCCACATAGTCGCGCTGGCCAAAGCGATGGTCGGCCTCGGCCTGAGGCTCAAATACGCGCACGAAGCCATCAACCGGTTGGCAGCGAGCGAGACAATCGCAATTGCCATTCCCGGAGAAGTGGGTGCTATCGCCGCCGCGCTTGAGCCTTACGGCGTCATCGTCACCGTGTATGAGCAGGAACCGGCCGTCGCCATGGCCGGCCTTCGAGAGCCTGACAGAAACATTCGTTAACACTTTCCGGGCTACATCCTTGGCCGTACGGAGTATCGCGAATGGACATGGCCCTGGTTGCCAGCGCGCTTGCCTTGCAGGCGGGCAAGACGCAGTCGCAGATCGGCGCTGCGATCATGAAATCGAACGCCGATATGGAGAAATCCTCGGTGCTGACGCTGCTCGGCGCCGCCCAGCAGTCATCGCAGGCCAATCTCGGTGCCGGGGTTGGCGGCAATCTGGATATTGCGGCCTAAAGCCCTGCCGCGTTCGGCCTGATCGCGGCCTTGACCAGTTTCACGGCGTCGTCGCTGGCCCATTCGGCGGGACCGGCGATGGTGGCTATCTCGCAGCCCTTGCCGTCGACCAGCACCGAGGTCGGCATCCCCAGCGCCCGGCCGACGCTCTTCAGGTCCTGAAACACTTTGGCGTTGGTGTCGGTAAAGTAAGCGAGCTTGTCGAGGTTACCGTCCTTCAGAAAGGCCTTCGGCTTGGCGGGGTCGCGGGTGTCGATATTGACCGCCACCACCTCGAAATCCGGACCGCCGAGCTGGCCCTGCAGCGCGTCCAGCGCCGGCATCTCCTTGCGGCACGGCACGCACCAGGTTGCCCACAGGTTCACCAGCACCGTGCGCCCGCGCCAGTCCGACAGCTTCTTCGGGTTGCCGTCGCTGTCGAGAAAGGTCAGGTCCGGTAGCTTCAGCGGCGCGGTGGCCATGGTCAGGCCGGCGATCTCGCCGCGGGCCAGCGGCGAAATCTTTTTCGACAGTGCCACTGCCGGCTGGCAGTCCGGGTCGCCGGGCGGTGTGCGGTAATCGCTGAAGCGGGCCACCGCGGCATAGCCGATCACGGCGCCGATCAGGACCGAGCCCAGCACGATGAGCTTGCGGCGCCAGAGGCGGGGGGGCGTGTCGGGCATATCGTTTGTCATCCAGTGTCAGTTGCGGCTATGCAGGGGCTTATATGGGGAAATCGGCGGAAAAGCGCGGTTCGCGCTTCGCCGACCAATCGAGTGACAGGTCATGGCTTCCAGCACGAGCAACAAGATGTGGGGCGGTTTGTTCGGCGAGAGCCCCGACGCGATCATGGAGGAAATCAATGTCTCCATCGACGTCGATCGCGCCCTCTACGCCCAGGACATTGCCGCGTCGAAAGCCCATGCCGCGATGCTGGCCGCGCAGGGCATTATCACCGCGAAAGATGCGAAAAATATCGCCGGAGGTCTAGACACGATCCTGTCAGAGATCACCAAGGGCTCGTTCACCTTCAAGCGCGCGCTCGAGGACATTCACATGAATGTCGAGAGCCGGCTCGGCGAGCTGATTGGCCCGGCCTCGGGCCGTCTGCACACGGCGCGCTCGCGCAATGACCAGGTCGCCACCGATTTCCGGCTGTTTGTCCGCGATACGCTGGATGCGCTGGACGAGGCCTTTGCCGCGTTCCAGCGCGCATTGGTCGATCGCGCGCTGGAACATGCCGGTACCGTGATGCCCGGCTTCACCCATCTGCAGACCGCGCAGCCGGTCACCTTCGGCCATCATCTGATGGCCTATGTCGAGATGGCGGCGCGCGACCGCGGCCGCTTTGCCGACGCCCGCAAGCGCCTCAATGAAAGCCCGCTTGGCGCCGCCGCGCTGGCCGGCACCTCGTTCCCGATCGACCGCCACGCGACGGCCAAGGCGCTCGGCTTCGACCGTCCGATGAACAATTCGCTCGATGCGGTATCCGACCGCGACTTTGTCCTTGAGACGCTGTCAGCCGCCTCGATCGCCGCCGTGCATCTGTCGCGCTTTGCCGAGGAGATCGTGATCTGGACCTCGCCGCTGGTCGGGCTGGTGCGGTTAAGCGACAAATTCACCACCGGCTCCTCGATCATGCCGCAGAAGCGCAATCCGGACGCTGCCGAGCTGGTGCGCGCCAAGACCGGCCGCGTCATCGGCGCGCTTACCGGGCTGCTGATCGTCATGAAGGGCCTGCCGCTGGCCTATCAAAAGGACATGCAGGAGGACAAGCAGGGCGCGATGGAGGCGTTTTCGGCGCTGTCGCTGGCGGTCCGCGCCATGACCGGCATGGTCCGCGACCTCGTGCCCAACGAGGCCAAGATGCATGCCGCCGCCGGCGAGGGCTATGCCACCGCCACCGACCTTGCCGACTGGCTGGTCCGCACCCTGAAAATGCCGTTCCGCGATGCCCATCACGTCACCGGCAAGATCGTTGGTCTCGCCACCAGGGCCGGCGTGCCGCTGCACGAATTGCCGCTGAAGGACATGCAGGCGGTGGAGCCGAAGATCACCGCCGCGGCGCTGGCCGTGTTATCGGTGGAATCCTCGGTGAAAAGCCGCGTCAGCTATGGCGGTACGGCGCCGAAGAACGTCCTGGCGCAGGCGAAAGCCTGGCTCAAGCGACTGGAAAAAGAGCGAAAATAGGCGTGCCGTCGCCGCGAAAGCGGGGACCCATAGGCTCCGTCTCCTCAATTCGAACACGGAAGCTGCGGTATTTTAGTTACGACGCCTGAGGATATGGATCCCCGCCTTCGCGGGGACGACAGCACCTCTCGCCAGCCCGCGCCAATCTTAGTATGGTGCGGCTGCATTTGGGGATATCGCCGTGAATCGTTCGACCCGCCCTGCGTCTTCGCGATGGGCTTTTCTTGTTCTGACCGTTTCTGCGCTGGCGCTGGCCGGCTGCGGCCGCAAGGGCGGCCTCGATCGGCCACCGCAGCAGTCATCGCTGCAGCCGGACGCTCCGATGGCGCAGCCGGCGAGCGCCGATTCGCAGTCCGCGGCCAACAAGGGTGCTGCCATCTTCGCACCGACCACCGGCGCCGATGATGCGCCGCCCGCCGCCGCGAAGGGCCGCAAGAAGCCGTTCCTCCTCGATCCGCTGCTGGACTAGCCCGTCATGCGCCATTTTGACTACCGCGACGGCGTGCTTCACGCCGAGGGCGTGAATATTGCCGAAATGGCCGAGACTGTCGGCACGCCGTTTTATTGCTATTCGACAGCGACCCTGGAGCGGCATTATCGCGTGTTCAGCGCGGCCTTTGCCGATGTCGATTCGCTGGTCTGCTATGCCATGAAGGCGAACTCCAACCAGTCGGTGCTGCGCACCCTGGCCAGGCTCGGCGCTGGCGCCGATGTGGTGTCCGGCGGCGAATTGAAGCGGGCTCTGGCGGCCGGCATTCCGTCGAACAAGATCCTGTTTTCCGGCGTCGGCAAGACCGCGACCGAGCTGCGCGCCGCGTTGTCGGAAGATATTCTCTGCATCAACGTCGAATCCGAGCCCGAACTTGAACTGCTGTCGGCGCTGGCCGTCGAGATGGGACGCACCGCGCGCATCTCGATCCGGGTCAATCCGGACGTCGATTCCGGCGGCCATGCCAAGATCACCACCGGCAAGTCCGAGAACAAGTTCGGCATCCCGCTGTCCGGCGCGCGCGCCGTCTATGCCCGCGCCGCGAAGCTGCCGGGCATCAAGGTCCGCGGCGTCGACGTGCATATCGGCAGCCAGATCACCGATCTGGCACCGATGGAGGTGGCGTTCCGGCTGCTGGCCGATTTCGTCACCGTGCTGCGCGGCGACGGCCACACGATCAGCCATGTCGATGTCGGCGGCGGCCTCGGCATTCCCTATTATGAGGACCGCGAAGTGCCGCCGGAGCCCGCGGCCTATGCGGCGATGGTCAAGCGTGTGACCCATAATCTTGGCTGCACGCTGATGTTCGAGCCCGGTCGCCTGATCGTCGGCAATGCCGGCATCCTGGTCGCCAGGGTGGTCTATGTGAAGCACGGCGACGGCAAGAATTTTGTCATCATCGACGCGGCGATGAACGATCTGATCCGGCCGACCTTGTATGAGGCCTATCACGAAATCCTGCCGGTGCAGGCGCCGGCCGAAGGCGCTTCGATGATCGTCGCCGACGTGGTTGGCCCGGTCTGCGAGACCGGCGACTATCTGGCGCTGGATCGCAAGCTGCCGCTGCCGAAGCCCGGCGACCTGATCGCGGTGATGACCGCCGGCGCCTATGGCGCCGTGCAGGCAGGAACCTACAACACCCGGGCGCTGGTGCCGGAAGTGCTGGTCAACGGCAATCACTACGCCGTGGTCCGCCCGCGGGTCGAGGTCGAGGACCTCATTGCGCTGGACAAGACCGCACCCTGGCTGTGAGGGCTCTGTCCCTCCCCCAAGCGCGGCATAGCCGCGCGCAGTGGGGAGGGTGGCGCGTTTGAGAGCGCAGCGAACAAATGCGACGGGTGGGGGAATGCCTCACACTCAACGGCGCAGGCTGCACCACCCCCACCCGACCGGCCTTCGGCCGGCCACCCTCCCCACGCGAAGGCGCGGGGGAGGGAAAGCGCGCCAGCGCTTGCTTCATTAAAATACCCCTCACGGCTTCGTGACCCTATTCTCCCCGAATCCCCTTAGGCTCGCCGCTTGCATGGTGTTGTGCCGGCGCCATGGCATGCCTCATTGCAGCCGTCGTGCTAGTGTGCTGTTCGGCAACCCCGGAGATCGTCGTGAGCGCCACGCCCCCCGAACGACCAGACGTCCCGCGCGATCCTGAAACGATGGCGCGGCTTCAGCTGACGCAGGCGTTGCAGCGCGCCCGCTGGTCAATCGCGTGGGAGCGCGGCTGGCCGCATCTGGCGCGTCTGGTCAGCGTCATTGGCCTGTTCCTGGTGGCCTCATGGGCCGGGCTGTGGCTGATGCTGCCGTTCATCGCCCGTGCCATCGGGCTTTCGCTGTTCGCGCTGGGCGCGCTGGCGACGCTGGTTCCATTGGTTAAATTCCGCTGGCCGTCGCGCGAGGAAGGGTTGTCGCGGCTCGACCGCGGTACCGGAATCCGGCACCGCCCGGCGACGGCGCTGGCCGACACGCTGTCGACGCAGGATCCGATGGCCCGCGCGCTGTGGCAGGTGCAGCGCGAGCGTACATTGTCGTCACTGAAGGAAATCCGCGCCGGCCTGCCATCGCCACGGCTGCCGCGGCACGACCCGTGGGCGCTGCGCGCGCTGGTCGCGGTGCTGCTGGTCGCGACCTGGTTTGCCGCGTCCGGTGAACGCGGCGCCCGTATCATGGCGGCGTTCGACTGGAACGGCGTGCTGGCGCCTGCCAATGTTCGCGTCGACGCCTGGCTGACGCCACCGCTTTATACCGGCAGGCCGCCGATCATTCTCTCCGCCGCCAACAAGGAGGCCGGCACGGCCGATGCCGCCGCGTTACCGGTGCCGGTCGGCAGCAGCTTGATCGTCCGCTCCAGCGGCGGCGCACTCGACGTCGCGCTTTCCGGCGGTGTCACCGAGGCGGCGCCCGCCACCGATGCGCCGAAGGGCACCAGCGAAAAGCACTTCACCATTGCCGCCGATGGCACCGCGCATGTCCGCGCGCCGTCCGGCCAGCCGGTGTGGAAATTCACCGCCACTGCCGATCGGGCGCCGACCATCGCGTTGGCCAAGGATCCCGAGCGCCAGGCGCGCGGCTCGCTGCAGATGTCCTACAAGCTCGAGGACGATTACGGCGTCACCGAAGCCCATGCGCAATTCGTCGCCCGCGCGACCGATACCAAGGGCGCCAAGCCACGCCCGCTGTTCGAGCCGCCGTCATTCTCGCTGGTGCTGCCCAACGCGCGCACCCGCAATGGCGTCGGCCAGACCGTTAAGGACCTCTCCGAGGATCCCTATGCCGGCGCCGATGTGACGCTGACGCTGACCGCGAAGGACGAATCCGGCAATGAGGGCAAGAGCGAGCCGTTCAACACCCGGCTGCCGGAACGGCTGTTCACCAAGCCGCTGCCGCGCGCGCTGATCGAGCAGCGGCGGATTCTCGCGCTCGACGCCACCCAGAACAGCCAGGTCGCCTTCGCGCTGGAGGCGCTGATGATCGCGCCGGAGGCGTTCACGCCGGAAGCCGGCCAGTATCTCGGCCTGCGCAGCGTCGCCACCCAGCTCGATCGCGCCCGTACCGACGCCGCGCTGCGCGAGGTCGTTGCCTCGCTGTGGTCGCTGGCGGTGACCATCGAGGATGGCGATATCACCGACGTCGACAAGGCGCTGAAGGCGGCGCAGGACGCGCTGAAGCAGGCGCTCGACCGCGGTGCCAGCGACGAGGAAATCAAGAAGCTCACCGAAAATCTGCGCGCCGCGATGGACAAGTTCCTGAAGCAGCTCGCCGAAAAGATGCGCGACAATCCGCAGCAGCTGGCGCGCCCGCTCGACAAGAACAGCAAGGTGCTGCGGCAGCGCGACCTCGACGACATGATGCGGCAGATGGAGCAGAAGTCGCGCGCCGGCGACAAGGAAGGCGCCAAGGCGCTGCTCGACCAGCTGCAGCAAATGCTGGAAAACCTGCAGATGGCGCAGCCCGGCCAGCAGGGCGATGGTGAGATGGAGCAGGCGCTGAACGAGCTTGGCGACATGATCCGCAAGCAGCAGCAATTGCGCGACAAGACCTTCAAGCAGGGCCAGGATTCCCGCCGCGACCGCTCGCGCAACGGCAAGCAGGGCGATCCCGGCATGAGCGATCTGCAGCAGGACCAGCAGAACCTGCGCGATCGGCTGAAGAAGCTGCAGGACCAGCTCGCCAAGCAGGGCATGGGCCAGGGGCCGAAAGGTCAGAAGGGCCAAAAAGGCGAAAAGGGTCAGGGCGGACAGGGCCAGCAGGGCGAGGCCGGCGATGGCGATGACGGCGATGGCCTGGGGGACGCCGATTCCGCGATGGGCGACGCCGACGGCCAGCTTGGCGACGGCAATGCCGAGGGCGCCCAGGGCTCGCAGGGCCGCGCCATCGATGCGATGCGCAAGGGCGCGCAAGCGTTGGCGCAGGCCATGCAACCCGGCGAGGGCGAAGGCCAGGGCGATGGTCCCGGCAACAATCCGGGCCGCCAGCAGGGCGCCGGCCGGCAGAGCGATCCACTCGGCCGCCCGTTGCAGAGCCGCGACCTCGGCGACGATCTCAGCGTGAAGATTCCCGGCGAGATCGACGTGCAGCGCGTTCGCCGCATTCTCGAAGAGCTGCGCCGCCGGCTCGGCGACACCACCCGCCCGCAGCTCGAACTCGATTACATCGAACGGCTGCTGAAGGATTATTGAGCGGCTCTTGCCGTCCTCCTCCCTCGTCATTCCGGGGCGTCGATAGCGGCGGAGCCGCTGGCGGCGGACCCGGAATCCCGTGCTGTTTTGCGCTGATCATTTCAAGATTCCGGGTTCGCGCGCGGCTGGCGCCGCTCACGCCCCGCAATGACGATGCGGGGCGACCCCAACCCGTCAAATATTTATTCCTATTTCTTGTTGACAATAATCCTTTATTGATTATAATCCGCTTTGTCCCGCCGCGGTGAGAGGGGCGTTCGCGACGTCGGCGATCGCGGGGCGGGATGCGGTGACGCGGCAGCGTCAGGCCGGAGCGAAGGTCGCAGGGCGCCAGCCCCGACTTGAACATGCCCCCTTATGGCTAGGGGAGTGTTCAAGGACGG
>NZ_JANXTC010000024.1:0-3044 GCF_025356345.1 Tardiphaga sp. | reverse complement strand
TGCAGAATTTCGATCAGCTCATCGTTGCACGCGCACTGCTGGGCCTGGGCTTCGGCGGCGAATGGGCTGCGGGCGCGGTGCTGATGGGCGAAGCGATCCGAGCGCAATATCGCGGCCGCGCGGTCGGTTCGGTGCAATCGGGCTGGGCGGTCGGATGGGGCCTCGCGGTGCTTTCGCAGGCGATCCTGTTCTCGTATCTGCCGCCGGAGATGGCATGGCGCTGGATGTTCGCGGTCGGCGCGCTGCCGGCGCTGCTGGTACTCTATTTGCGCCGCTATGTGCAGGAGCCGGCGATCGCCGTCGAGACCCGGGCGCGGCAGAAGGCCAGCGGCGACCGGCCGAAGCTGCGGGAGATCTTTGCCGGACCGATGCTGAAGACCACGGTGCTTGCCTCGCTGGCCGCCACCGGCTGTCAGGGCGGCTACTACGCCATTACCTTCTGGGTGCCGCGTTTCCTCACCACCGAGCGCAAGCTGTCGGTGGTGTCATCGACCGGCTACCTCGCCGCGCTGATCATCGGCTCCTTCGTCGGTTATCTCGTGGGCGCGTGGCTGGCCGACAAGATCGGACGCCGCAACCTGTTCCTGACCTTTTCGCTGGGCGCCATTGCGATCATCATCATCTATACACAGGTGCCGCTCACCAATGAGGTGCTGTGGCTGCTGGGCTTCCCGCTCGGCTTCTTCGCCTCCGGCTACTTCTCGGGCATGGGCGCCTTCCTCACCGAGCTGTATCCGACGCGGCTGCGCGGCTCGGGCCAGGGTTTCTGCTATAATTTCGGTCGTGGCATCGGCGCCCTGTTCCCGTTCCTGGTCGGCGCCCTCTCCACCACCACGACGCTGGGCAATGCGATCGCGATCTTCGCGGTGCTGGCCTATGGATTGTTCTTCATGGCCGCCTTTGCGCTGCCCGAAACGCGCGGGCGCATCCTTTACGCCGAGGCATAAGCATGGTGAGCGCTCGTCTGCCATGCAGGCGAGCGCTCGCTGACGCGACGCCGCATGGCCAAGACAACCCCGGGCGGCAACGTCTCGCTCCGGTGACGTCCGGTCTGACGCATCAGGCTGCTCCGCCGTGCAGCAGGGTGCGCGGCCGTCAACCCTTGGCACTACACTTCAGGTTTCAACGCCGGCGATCGGATCAATCAGCATGACGGTAACGACAAAATCGGATCACGCCCCGGCCTGTCCGGGCCCGCTTGCCGTGCAGCACGGCGCCACCCGATTCCAGGTGCCGCGCGGCGCCGTCGATACGCATGCCCATGTGATCGGGCTGCCGCCGGCCTACCCCTTCGTGGCGGCCCGCAGCTACACGCCGCCCGAAGCCACCGCCGCCGACTATCTGGCGATGCTCGATGCCACCGCCATGAGCCATGGCGTGCTGACGCAGGTCAGTGTGCATGGCACCGACAACCGGCTGTTGATCAAAACGCTGCAGGCGCATCGCGCGCGGCTGCGCGGGATCGCGGTGATCCCGCTGGATTGTCCGGAGCGCGAGCGCGCCGCGCTGAAGGATGCCGGCGTGGTCGGCCTGCGCATGAACGTGTTGTATGGCGGCGGCGTCGGCTTCGCGCAGCTCGAGGATTATGCCGCCCTGTGCGCGGAGATGGGCTGGCATCTCCAGTTCCTGATCGACGCTGGCGACATTCCGGCGATGATCCCGCGTTTCGCCCGACTGAAGGTCCCGTTCCTCATCGACCATATGGGTCACTTCCCCACCACGCGCGGCACGGACGATGCCGGCTTCCAGGCCCTGCTCGGCCTGGTTCGGGACGGCGCCTGGGTGCGACTGTCCGGCGCCTACCGCACCAGCGTGCAGGGCGGCCCGCCTTACAGCGACACGATCCCGTTCGCGCGGCTGCTGGTGGAGGCCAATCCCGAGCGCTGCGTGTGGGGGTCGGATTGGCCGCACGTCGCCAATTGGGACGTGATGATGGGCGTCAGCCAGTTGCTGGATCTGCTGCATGACTGGGCGCCGGTCGAGGCCGTTCGTCATCGCATCCTGGTGGACAATCCGCGGCGCCTGTTCGGATTTCCTGCGATAAATCCACCCGGGTGATATTGACCTATTTATTAGCCGGGTATAATTATCCCGGATCGTTCCTGAACGGGCGTCACCATGGCCGCGCTTTCACCATCTTTTACCTCCTTTGCCGGAGACCGGCTGCTGGCATCAGGGTCGCTGGCCGAGGTCGCGATCGCCATCAAGATCGCGACCGGCAACCTCCCCGACCCGATCCTGATTTTCGACAATGCCACCGGCCAGTCCCTTGATCTCGACCTGCGCGGCAGCCACCGCGAGATCATTGCCCGTCTGCCGCTCCCGACGCCGGTCGAATTGAAGGCCGAGACATCCGTCGAGCCACGCGGCCGCGGCCGGCCGCGGCTCGGCGTGGTCGCCCGCGAAGTAACGCTGCTGCCGCGGCATTGGGACTGGCTCGGCGCTCAGCCCGGCGGCGCGTCGGTAACGCTGCGTAAACTGGTCGAGGAAGCCCGCCGCGCCAATGGCGATCGCGACCGTCAGCGCGCAGCGCGTGACGCGGCCTATCACTTCATGTCGGCGATGGCCGGCAACCTGCCGAACTTCGAGGAAGCGTCGCGCGCGCTGTTCGCGGATGACCGGCACGGCCTCGCGCGGCTTATCGCCGACTGGCCCACCGATATTCGCGACCACATCGTGTTGCTCGCGTTTCGTGATGTGGCGAAGCCGGCCAGCGGTTGATCCCGCCTCGATGAGCAGATAGGCTTGCTTGAAATGACACTGATCATATAAGGCGGCCACCAAGCCGCTAGCGAAGGGAGCCCGCCATGAGTCACTCATCCCCGCTTTTCCTGTTCGATTTCGGCAGCCCCAACGCCTATCTCAGCCACGAGGCCATCCCAGCCATCGAGGCGCGGACCGGCGCCCACTTCGCCTATGTCCCGGTGCTGCTCGGCGGCATCTTTAAGGCCACCAACAACAAGTCACCGGCCGAAGCGCTGGCGGGCATCAAGAACAAGCGCGAGTTTCATGAGATCGAGACCGAGCGTTTCATCGCGCGCTTC
>NZ_JANXTC010000005.1:0-2228 GCF_025356345.1 Tardiphaga sp. | reverse complement strand
TACTCGGTGCGATTCAGGCGACGCAGCGTTTCAGTGCGGCCGGGATTCAGTTTCGCAACCGACGCCGCATCGAGCTATCATCTCTACATCACGCATTTTGCCAGCGAGGAACCAGCCCGGCATTGCCGCATCTTCGAGGCGCTACGAGCCGCCGGTCTGGGCGTGAACCTGCATTATATGCCAGTCTATCTTCAGCCCTACTATCGCACCCTGGGCTTCGCGGCCGGGCTGTGCCCCGAAGCCGAGCGCTATTATGCTGGCGCCGTCAGCATCCCGCTCTATCCCGACATGACCGATACCGACGCGTCCACCGTGATCGCCGCGGTCAGGTCCGCCGCACGCATGTGACTACCTCAATCGATCGCCTAGCGCTCGGCACCGTCCAGTTCGGCGTCGATTACGGCATCACCAATGTCGGCGGTCGCGTCGCGGAGGATGAAGTTGCAGCGATCCTGGCGCTTGCCGCCGGCGCTGGGATCGACCTGCTCGACACTGCGCATCTCTACGGGGCAAGCGAAGCGGTGCTGGGCGCGATACCAATGGGTGCCAGGTTCACCATTGTCACTAAAACGCCGAAATTCGGCGCGTGCGGTTCGGCCGCCGAGGCGGTTGCTCTGCTCCACAGCGGGTTCGA
The DNA here is from genome assembly GCF_025356345.1 of Tardiphaga sp. Taxonomy (GTDB): domain Bacteria; phylum Pseudomonadota; class Alphaproteobacteria; order Rhizobiales; family Xanthobacteraceae; genus Tardiphaga. The sequence continues at coordinate 1,594 of NZ_JANXTC010000005.1, read as the reverse complement.
ACAGTCGCTCGCCCAGCTTGCGCGCGACCGGGTCGGTGCCCTGCTCTTTCACGATGCCGACGATCTGCTGGGCCCCTGGGGCTACTCGCTGTGGCAGGCGATGGGCGCGCTTAAAGCGGCCGGGCGCACCGATAAGATCGGTTGCTCGGTCTATGAGGGCGCCCAAATCGACGCCGCGCTCGATCGCTACCCGCTCGATTTGGTCCAGCTGCCTTATAATGTGCTGGATCGACGGCTGGATGAGGGTGGACAGCTCACCCGGCTTTCCGCGGCGCGAATCGAAGTGCATGCCCGCTCTATTTTCCTGCAAGGCTTGCTGCTACAGGATCCTGCAGCCATCCCGCCGAGCTTTGGACCCTTGGCCGATGCAGTGCGCGCGATCCACGTCTGGGGCGCACAAGCCGGCTTGACACCGCTTGAGGCGGTGCTGGCCGCCACGCTGCGCGAGCAGCGGATCGATCGGCTGGTGCTTGGAGTGACGCGCGTATCGGAACTGCGCGCTATTCTCGTTGCCCTGGCGTGCGGCGCAGGAGGCGGGATTGACGCCCCACCTCCGCCCCCAGCGCCGCCGATCAACGCCCGCTATCTCAATCCGGCGCACTGGAATTATCTGCAATAATCCCATAATATCAATCATTCGCTTTCCCGGAAAGGATGCTCCTTGCCCCTCGTCGATCAAAGTGCCGTCTTTCGTGATGGAGAGGGTGATGCCTGGTTTCGCCGCAACGCCGGCGCACTGTCGGCCACGCGGCCGGTCGATCGCACCGCCGAGGCGACGTTGCGTGCGATCGATGCGACCGATGCGCGTTCAATCTGCGAGGTCGGATGCTCAAACGGCTGGCGGTTAGCTCAACTCGGCGAAAGATACCCCGGCCTGCAGCTGGCCGGATTCGACGTCAGCGAAGCGGCGATCGCCGAAGGGAGTGCCGCGTGGCCCGGCCTAACGCTGCGCAGCGGCACCGCCGATGCACCGCCGTTCGACGCGCCGTTCGACGTGGTGATCGTCAGCTTCGTGTTGCACTGGGTCGGCCGCGCCCAGCTGGCGCGATCGATCGCCGCAATCGACGGCTTGGTACGCGACGGCGGCACGCTGGAAACCTATGCCCTCGAAGAAGAGGTGGTCTTCACATATTCCAGCGGCGTGCTAGGCCCGGTCGAGGACGATCAGGATCGGGCAGTCTGCACCGTGCTGCACCGCAACCTCAAGCGAAGCAATATTTGATGATTCACAAGGGCAGTTTCGATGAATGATCGATACAAGTGTTCAGAAGAACTGCTTGAGCGTGCGCTGCGCACCGTCCCGCTAGCGTCGCAGACGTTCTCCAAGAGCCTGACGCAATATCCACGCGGGGCCGCGCCGTTCTTTATCCAGCGTGCCAAGGGATCGCGCGCCTGGGATGTTGACGGCAACGAATATATCGATTTCGTCAGTTCGCTTTGCGCCATTACGCTCGGCTATAGTGATCCAGACGTTGATGCCGCGGTGCGCGCGCAACTCGATGAAGGGGTGATCTTCTCCCTGCCGCATCCGATCGAGATGCGCGTTGCCGAAGCGATCGTCGAGATGGTGCCGTGCGCTGAAAAAGTGCGCTTC
>NZ_JANXTC010000394.1:0-16680 GCF_025356345.1 Tardiphaga sp. | reverse complement strand
CGAACTCGGGTCCGATCGCCGGCGGCACCACCGTGACGATCGGCGGCAGCGGATTTATCGTTGGCGCGAGCACGGTCAGTTTCGGCGGCACGCCTGCGACCGGCGTCACGGTCAATTCCACCACCTCGATCACGGCGACCTCGCCGGCCGGGGGGGCGGGGACCATCGACGTCACGGCAACCACCGCCGGCGGCACCTCCGCGACCTCCGCCAATGATCGGTTCACCTACATCGCGGTGCCGGCCGTCACCTCCGTCTCGCCGAACTCGGGTCCGATCGCCGGCGGCACCACCGTGACGATCGGCGGCAGCGGATTTATCGTTGGCGCGAGCACGGTCAGTTTCGGCGGCACGCCGGCGACCGGCGTCACGGTCAATTCCGCCACCTCGATCACGGCGACCTCACCGCCCTTGGCTGCGGGGACCGTCGACGTCACGGTGACCACTTCGGGCGGCACCTCGGCGACCTCGGCGGCCGACCATTTCACGTACTCGCCGGTGCCGACGGTGACGTCGATCGCGCCGACCGCGGGGCCATTGGCGGGAGCCACCTCCGTGACCATTACCGGCACCGGCTTCACCGGCGCAACGGCGGTCAATTTCGGCGCGACGCCGGCGACCGGCTTCACGTTAAATTCCGCCACCTCGATCACGGCGACCTCGCCGGCCGGGACCGGCACGGTGGACGTCAGAGTGACTACCGCGGGCGGTACCTCCGCAACTTCGGCGGCGGATCAATTCACTTACACCACGGCGCCAACCGTGATGTCGATCTCCCCGACCTCAGGACCTGCGATCGGCGGCACCTCGGTGACCATCAGCGGCACCGGCTTCACAGGGGCGACGGCGGTCAGCTTCGGCGCCACCGCGGCGACCAGCTTCACGGTCAACTCGGCGACGTCGATCACCGCCACATCGCCGGCCGGCGCCGGCACGGTCGACATCAAGGTCGCAACCGCCGGCGGCAGCTCGGCCAGCTCGGTGGCGGACCAGTTCACTTATTTCGGCGCGCCCACCGCGACATCGCTGTCGCCGACCTCGGGACCGGCGACGGGCGGAACGACGGTGACGATTACCGGGACCGGATTCGCCGGCACCTCCGGCGCGGCCGGCGTGAAGTTTGGCGCGATCAATGCGGCAAGCTACATCGTAAATTCCGCGACCTCGATCACGGCAACGTCGCCTGCCGGCAGTGGTACGGTCGATGTCAGCGTGACCAACAGCGGGCAGACGTCGGCGACCTCGGCCGGGGACCGGTTCACATATTTATCGGCGGCGACGCAGACAACCCTGTCCTCGTCGCTGAACCCGAGCCAGTTCGGCCAGCCGGTGACGTTAACGGCGACCGTCACCGGTGCGGGCGGAACGCCGTCAGGCACGGTCTCGTTCAACGATAACGGCACGGCGATCGGTAGCGCCGCGCTGAGCGGCGGCGTCGCGGCCTTCACGACATCGGCGCTTGTGGTCGGCAGCCACACCATCACCGCGAGCTATGGCGGCAGCCCCACCTTCGCGGCAAGCACCTCGCCCGGCCTCGCGCAGACCGTCAACGTTCCGCTCGACAGCGTCAGGCTGCGCGCCATGCAACTCAACGTCACCAAGGTCGTGGCGCAGGCCTCCGGCCAGGCCATCTCCGGCGCGATCGACGATGCGATCTCCGAGAGTTTTAATGATGGCGGCACCTTCCTCACGCCGGGCTCCGGCCGGCTGCGGTTCAATTTCTCGGCCGATCCGCGCGATAACGACGTGGCCGTCGCTCCTGCGCCGACCGACGCCAACAGCAGCGCCTTTGCCGCGGACGGACGCCGCGGCGACGGCGCGGGCCGGCCCGGCCGCGGCGGTTCGCGCATCAACGATGCCTTCGCCGCGATTGATACGCAGAAGCCGACGAAGGCGCCTTCGGCCTGGCGCGAGGCGAAGCAATGGCTGCTCTGGGCGGATGTCCGCGGCGCCAGCCTCGAGCGCTGGAGCACATCGAGCGTTGGCGGCGCTCCACAAGCGACGCAGGCCTCGCTCTACGGCCAGCAGGTCAATTCCTTGCTGGGACTGACCTACAAGGCCGCGCCAAACCTCGCGATCGGCGTGGTCGGCGGCTGGGAAACCTTCAGCTATACGCAGCAGGACATCAACGGACGGCTGAAGGGCGATGGCTGGACCGTCGGCGGCTATCTCGGCTGGAAGATCGTGCCGACGCTGCGCTATGACGCCGCCGTGACCTATTCCGGCATCGGCTATAACGGCACCGCGGGCGCCGCGCAGGGCAATTTCAACGGCCAGCGCTGGATGTTTGCGACCGGCCTCACCGGGACCTACCAGGCCTATGGCTTCCTGCTCGAGCCATCCGCCAAGGTCTACGCGCTGTGGGAGCATGAGAACGCCTATGTCGACTCGCTGGGCACCCAGCAAGGCACGCATGATTTCGCCAGCGGCCGCGCGTCGGGTGGCCTGAAAACCGCCTACCCGATGCCGTGGCTCGATAGCGACGTCATCCTGACGCCGTTCGCCGGACTGTATGGCGACTATTATTTCAACAAGGCGGATAGCGGCACCATCCTGGCCGCCGAGCAACCGCTGGCGTCAACGCCGCTGCTGCAGGGATGGTCGGCGCGCGCCACCGGCGGCATCAGCGCCCGCTTCCCCGGCGGCGCCGGCGTCGGCGTCGGCGCCGAGCTCGGCGGAATGGGTAGCAATACCCGTATCTGGACCTTCTCGGCCAAGGCGCGGCTGCCGTTTACTGCCGAGTAATGCTTCGGTGGCGGTGCTCGGCCTCACCTTCAGGCCCGACACCGCCGACATGCGCGAGGCGCCGTCGATCCCGCTGGTCACCGGCCTGCTCGATCTCGGCGCGACCGTCCGCGCGTTCGATCCGGTCGGCATGGACGCCGCGAGAGCGGAGCTGCCGGATATCACCTATCGCAGCGACGCCCATGATTGCGCGGCCGGCGCCGACGCGTTGGTGATGGTCACCGAACGGGTCCAGTTCCGCGCGCTGGATTTGCCGCGACTGAAGGCCGTGAGAAAGCAGCCGGTGCTGGTGGACCTGCGCAATGTGTACCGGCCGAAGGAAATGGCGGCGACGGGGTTTGTCCATGAGGGCGTCGGGCGCGGGAAGCTGTGATACCTGTTCCACCCCGAGCAGGCGTAGAGCGGATTGGCGCGGCGCCGCCAGTTTAGGATGCGCGGTAGAATACGCTTCGCTATCGCCCTACTCGCTGAACTTCTCTGCGATCGCCTTTGGCTCAATGACACGGCGTTATTGACTTGCCATCCGCCATGATGGCGTCACGTCCGCTTGTGCCTTGGCCAAATGTCCAGGCGCGCGTGGCTATGCCGCGCGAAGAGCATTCGCAATGATCGCGTCGCTCACCCTTTTGTACAAATGGGGCGGCAAGTCATGTCCCATGCCGTCAATCACCATGAGGTCGGCTCCGTGAATGCAGCTTGCCGTGTCCATTCCGGCAGCGGGCGCCACGAGGGGGTCATCGGCTCCATGCACGACCAGCGTCGGGGCGGTGATCTTCGCCAGGCGTGAACGATTGTCGCCCGTCGCGGCAATCGCGGCGATCTGCCGGCCGAAGCCGGAAGGATCATAGGCCCGCTTGGTTTCTTCGAGGATCAAAGCGCGATGAGCCTCCTCGTCGAACGGATATCCGGAGCCGGCGATCCGTCGGGCGAAACCGAGGCTGTGCGCGAGAAATCCGGCTTCGTCCCCGACCGGATGCGGCGCGGGCCGCGTCAGCATCGCCATGACGTCCGGAGCCGCGGATGGAAGCGCGGGATTGCCGGTGCTGGACATGATCGACGTCAGCGACATCACGCGTCGCGGATATTCGCTCGCGACCAGTTGCGCGACCATGCCCCCCATCGACCGCCCCACGAGATGCGCCCGCCCGATCGACAGCCCGTCCATCAGCCCGACGGCATCGGCAGCCATGTCGCGCAGGGTATAGGGCACGTCGGGACGCCGCCCTTGCGCAACGGCCGCCGCGACAGCCGAAAAATCCGGAGCCGGAAAATCCGGAAAATGCGTCGAAAGGCCGGCGTCGCGATTGTCGAAGCGGATGATCCGATAGCCACGCGCCGCCAGGTCCTCGCAGAACGATATCGACCACCGGATTCTCTGCGTGCCGAGGCCGGAGATCAACAGAATGGCCTCGCCGTCGTTGGAGCCGAAGCTGTCATAATCGATGGAGATGCCGTTTGCGATGACGCTTGTCATTTTCATGCTCCTCGGGCCGCATCGGCCGTGGGTCAGGTCGCCGTGTTCGAGGCCAGATGCATCTCGGCCAGCGGCCGGGCGAACCAGCCGGAGACCTGCGAAGCCTGGCTGGCCTGCAGAAACGGCCCGAACGGAAAGGCGCCGGTGAATACGCCTTATTTATACCCGGCATAAAATAGCTCTGTCAATATCACCCGGGTGATAATATCCTGGCTTCGCCGACTGTGGAATCCGGATGTCGGAAGGTCCCAGGATCAGGCGGACAGGAAGGGCGATGAGAAACAACGACAAGAAGGCGGCGGTCGCGACGTACAAGGAACGCAAGGTGATCGGCGGCGTCTATGTGGTCCACTGCACGGCGACCGGCCAGATGTGGGTGGGACAGTGGCCCAATTTGGACACCATTCAAAACCGCGTCTGGTTCACGCTCCGGCTCGGGACCAATCCGAATCTGGAACTCCAGACATGCTGGAGTCGGCACGGAGCGGACCATTTCCAGTTCGAAGTGCTCGAGCGTCTGGACCAGCAAGAGTCAATTTATGTCAGAGACGCTTTGCTGAGGGAACGCGGGGCCCATTGGCGAACGTCTCTCCAGGCGAAATCCATGTGACGCCGCGATCCGGCCACGTCCGGTGCGCGGCAAGGCCGACACCGACGACATGCGCGAGGCGCCGTGCTGGTCAGTCTCACTGCCAGCGTCACCGATCCGCTGTTCGACCTCGCTTGTGCCTGCGCCGGCGAGATCGAACAGCCCGGCGTGATGACCATCCGTGGCCGGCCAGCCGCTTCCATGTGCCAAACATCCGCGCCTTCGTCGACCGCATCGCCAGGCATGTCGGCGCCGGGCTGGAACGCGGCTAGGCGGAAGCGCGCCTGCCGAGCAGCTCGGCTTATGGCTTGCGCCAAAGCCGCCAACCGTCGCCTGCTCAGCACCGATGCCTCAGCGACGAAAAAACCGCGCACCTTTGATATAGATCAATGTGGCGACTTATGTTCGCGGCCGGGCAGATCGTCGCGCGGCCTTCTCCTACGATACAAGACTGATCGGAGCTGCTGGCAACTTCCGGTTTCCGCGAAACGGCCGGGCACTCGGATGTGTTCGACAGTGCTCGTTCAGTGAATTGTCGACCACATCGAGGATTCCGGAATTTGCTGTCGAGTGACACACAATCGAATTCGCAGGGATTGTAGTTGCCAGCATCGATCCGACGATGTGCGGACGAAAAACCGGACGGCAGCCATGCCGGCCCGCCTTGACGACCGGAGTAGACCATGAAGCTGATCCCCTTTCCCGCCGACCCGACCCGACGCGAGGCAGACCGGATCGCGCAGTCCACGATCTATCGCCTGAAAGCAGCCGCGCTTGGACGGCTGATGGAAGAAGAACGCGATATTGACCAGTCACGAGCCCATTTGATGCGGGCGCTTTCGCTAATCCAGCTTGCCGAGAACGAGGAATGGCTGGCTGAGGCTTGCTGAGCATCGCATCACCAACGATCGCCGCCATCTTCGTTTCCATCACGCCTCACGGCGCACTCATATTATGAATAGTCCAGCGAACTGGTCCGCCTTCGTTCGGCAAGTTCTCGCGCCATTTGTTACGATCGGTTATTCTGGAACATCTCGCATACTTACTATGAGATTGCCGCTATTGACCAAGCCATCGCGGAATTTTCAGTCTGCGCATGCCCGCTGGGCTATTTCATGCGGCTCGTTTGAACACCATACAGGTTTCGTCGAACATCACCGACGTGCGATGGGGCGCCGATGAAACCGGGGCGGCGTCTTCGCAGGTGCTGTCCGCGGCAAATTCGCTGTCGACGGACAGTAATCGGCCGCAGGTCGAAGTCGGAAACTTCCTTGCCGCGGTACGCACGGCCTGATCAGGCCGACGTCCTTCGCCCTCTGCTGCAAATATCCGCATCAATCTGGAGAGGAGCCCATCCGCCCCGATTTCGTGAACCCAATACGTCCGCTAGCGGGCAGTCGCGTCCATTTGCTCTATGCGAAATAGCCGACATCACCGGCACGGGTCGATGGATGCTTGTGAATGAGAGTACATGGCCGGCACAGCAGGAGCCAGACTTGTCAGTTCTAACGATGAGTGCGAAACAGCTTCGGGATGCGATGGGCGCCCTCACGGGCGTTCCCAACGACATGATCGCAATTGATCCACTCGATGCAGAGGGGGACTATATCGCCCGGCTTACTGGCCATAGCGTGAGCGATGCGCGGAAAAAGCACTTCGATGACATTCATCGGTCCATGCGCGCGGTCTATCGTTTGAAGGATTAGTCGACCGCCGTGGATGATCCCGGCGCGCCGGGCGGCACGCCAGCCATCGGTACGCTGGCGCCTTCGGCGAACTGCCCTCGGTCACCCTGGCGCGGGCGCAGCCGGCACCAAATGAATCATTTCCCAACCTCGGCAATTCGCTAGAATGACCGCAAGGCCGCGACAAGCGGCCATCATTCGGGAGGTTTTGTGAAATGCGTTCGGTTGCAATGGCTATTGTCCTGTCGGGACTGCTGACGACCTCCAGCCTCGCCGCCGAGAAGCGCTATGATGCGGGCGCCAGCGACACCGAGATCAGGATCGGCCAGACCATGCCCTATAGCGGGGCGGCTTCCGGCTACGGGGTCAACGGCAAGGCCGAGCTGGCCTACTGGAAGATGGTCAACAGCCAGGGCGGCATCAATGGCCGCAAGGTCACCCTGCTGTCGATGGACGATGGCTACAGCCCCGCCAAGACGGTGGAACAGACCCGCCGGCTGGTCGAACAGGACGAGGTGCTCGCCATCATCGGCTCGCTCGGGACGCCGACCAACTCGGCGGTGCAGAAATATCTGAGCGGCAAGAAAGTCCCGCACATCTTCATCACCTCGGGCGCCTCGAAATGGAATGACCCGGCGAATTTTCCGACCACCACGCCGTTCTATCCGCCCTATGAGCAGGAAGCCCGCATCTACGGCAAATACATTGCGCGGGAAATGCAGGACGCCAAAGTGGCGGTGATTTACCAGAACGATGATTTCGGCAAGGACTATCTCAAGGGCTTCAAGAACGGACTCGGGGCGAAGTCGTCGCTGATCGTCATCGAAGCGAGTTACGAAGTCGGCGAGCCGACCATCGACTCGCAGATCGTGAACCTGAAAGCATCCGGCGCCGATACGCTGCTGACCATCGCAACCCCGAAATTCGCCGCGCAATCGATCCGCAAGGTCGCGTCGCTCGGCTGGAAGCCGGCGCACTTCATGGTCTCGGTGGGAAGCTCGGTCGGCGGGGTGCTGGAACCCGCCGGCTTCGAAGCCTCGACAGGGCTGATCACCGCGCTCACCGCCAAGGTCGTCGGTGACCCCGCCTGGGACGATGACAAGGGCGTCAAGGATTACCTCGCTTTCATGAAGGCGTGGTATCCGGAGGGCAATCCGATCGATGGCAGTACCCAGATCGGCTATGGCACGGCGCAGATGACCGAGATCCTGCTGCGCGCCTGCGGCGACGATCTGACCCGGGAAAATCTGGTCCGGCAGGCGACCCATCTGACCAAGGTCTCGCTGCCGCTGTTCCTGCCGGGCGTCACCATCTCGACGACGCCGACCGATTACGCGGCCTACAATACGTTCAAGATGGCCAGGTTCGACGGCAAGACCTGGAAATTCTTCGGCGACAACATCGATACTTCCGTGAAGTAACCCCGTCTGCGATGGCTGCGCTCCCGTTGATCTGAACCGGGAGCGCAATCGCGACGCGTCGGCCATCATCGCTTCGATCAGCGGCCCGCGAGGCCATGCGATCCTTGCCAGAAAGCGAAGCCATCCAGACGCCCCTCAGAGAAGACTGGATTGCTTGGTCGCAACGGCTCCTCGCAATGACGGGCCGGCGGTACGAGGCTGAGTTGTCATCCCGCCCTGACTACCATGCATCGACGCAGGGCCGCTTCCTCCCGGCGCGACGCGGCGGTTGCGGTGCCGAGCGCAGGCCGCTGCTGATCCAGTGCCGGGTCTCCAAGGGATCGATCACCTGGTCGATCTCCAGCACCGAGGCGATGTTGATGGCCTTGCCGCCCTCGTAGAATTTAGCGACCATCATCCGGAAGAAGGCGTCGCGCTCGACCGGATCGGCGATCGCCTCCATCTCCTTGCGGAAGCCGAGCCGCACCGCACCCTCGAAGCCCATGCCGCCAAACTCGCCGGTCGGCCATGAGATGGTAAAATTCTGGGCGTGGAAGCCGCCGCCTGCCATCGCCTGCGCGCCGAGGCCATAGCCCTTGCGCAGCACGACGGTGAAGTACGGCACGGTGATGCTGGCGGCGGTGACGAACATCCGCGAGACATGGCGCACCAGCGCGGTCTTCTCCGCCTCCGGTCCGACCATGAAACCCGGCGTGTCGCACAGCGAGACGATCGGGATGTCATAGGCGTCGCACAAAGCGACGAAACGCGCCGCCTTGTCGCCGGCATCGGCGTCGATGGCGCCGCCGAGATGCTTGGGATTGTTGGCGAGCAGCCCGTAAGGCTGGCCGTCGATCCGCATGAAGGCGGTGACGATGCCGATGCCGAACAGCGGGCGCAGTTCCAGCACGGAGTCATGGTCCGCCAGCGTCTCGATGACGGTGCGGATATCGTACACCCGCAACCGGTTCTCCGGGATCGCCCGGCGCAGCAGTCGCTGGTCCGGCGTGCTCCAGGTCTTGATCGGCCCCTGGAAATACGACAAATACTTCTTCGCCGCCGCCACCGCCTCGACCTCGTCCTCGACCAGCACGTCGATCACGCCGTTCGGCGCCATCACCTCGGTGGGCCCAACCTCCTCCGGCTTGTAGACGCCGAGACCACCGCCCTCGATCATCGCCGGGCCGCCCATACCGAGCGTGGTGTCGCGAGTCGCGATGATGACGTCGCAGCAGCCGAGCAGCGCGGCGTTGCCGGCGAAGCAGCGGCCGGACACCACGCCGACCAGCGGCACCAGGCCACTGAGCCGCGCGAAGGCGCCGAAGGTCGGCACGTCCAGCCCGGTGACGCCGAGCCGCTCGGTGTCGCCCGGCCGGCCGCCACCGCCCTCGGCGAACAGCACCACCGGCGTCCGCAGTTCTTCCGCGAGCTTGAACATGCGGTCCTGCTTCTTGTGATTGCGCTGGCCCTGGGTGCCGGCCAGCACCGTATAGTCGTAGGCGACCACCATGCAGCGCGCGCGGTCCAGCTCGACCTGGCCGGCATTGACGGTACCGAGCCCGGCGACGAGGCCGTCGGCCGGCGTGTTGCGGATCAGATCGTCGAGGCTGCGGCGGGCGCGCTGGGCGGCGATCGCCAGCGAGCCATATTCGATGAAGCTGCCATCATCGACCAGCGCCGCGATGTTTTCGCGGGTGGTGCGATGGTTGGTCTTGCGCCGTCGCGCGACGGCATCCGGGCGATTTTCGTCGCGCGTGAAGGCCTGTCGTGCCTGCATCTCGGCGAGGTCGGGCCGCAACGTGTCGAGATCGACCGCCGCGTCCGCGACTTCGAGCTCGCCGGCGATATCGGTCGGCTCGATGAAGATGATCGGATCATCCTTGTACAGCGTGTCGCCCATCTTCGCCGCCACCAGACGAACGATGCCGCCCTGAGCCGCGACGATCAGATGCTCCATCTTCATGGCTTCCACCACGGCGATCTGCTGGCCGGGGCGCACCATGTCGCCTTCGGCAACCGCCACGACAACGACCGTCCCCTGCAGCGGAACGGCAATGGCGACCGTGCCGACCGGCGCCAATGGCCGGGCCCCGGCGGACGCCGCCACCGCGGCTCCGGCCACGGGCTCGAAGAACAGATGCGGATGCGCCACGGCGGCACTGGCGAACAATGCCGCGATATTCTTCTCGATGAAGCGGGTGTTGACACGGTTGGCGGCGAAATCAGGATGCGTCAGCAACGCCTGCAGGAACGGCATGTTGGTCGCGACGCCGTCGATGCGGGTTTCGCAGGCCGCCCGATAGGCCTTGGCCACGGCGTCGCTGAAATTCGGCGAGGCCGAATGGACGATCAGCTTGGCGAGCAGGGAATCGAACGAGGTACTGGTGCGGTAGCCGGTGTAGCCGAACGTATCGACGCGCACCCCGGGCCCCGACGGCATGTCGAACGCCGTCAGCGTGCCCGAGCTCGGCTGGGTGTCGCCGGCGGCATCCATGGTCTCCATGTTGACGCGGAGCTGGATCGCGTAGCCGCGCGGAGCGGCGACATAGGCCTTGCCGAAGCCCAGTCTATCCAGCGTCTGGCCGGCGGCAATCCGGATCTGGGTGGCGACGAGGTCGATGCCCATTACCTGTTCGGTGACGGTGTGCTCCACCTGCAACCGCGGATTGGCCTCGATGAAGGCGAAGAAGGCGTTTTCACCGGGATCGCTGGCGTCGACCAGGAATTCGAAGGTGCCGAGATTGTCGTAGTTCGCGGAAGCTGCGAGTTTCAGCGCGGCGTCGAGAATGCGCTGGCGCAAGCCGGCGGACAGCGACGGGCTCGGCGCGATCTCGATCAGTTTCTGGTTGCGGCGCTGGATGGTGCATTCGCGCTCGCCAAAATGCGTCACGGCACCGCTGCTGTCACCGACGATCTGCACCTCGATGTGGCGGGCGTCCTCGACCAGCCGCTCGACATAGACGGTGTCGTCGCCGAACGCCGCCTTCGCCTCCGAGCGGCAGCGCGCATAGGCCTCCGCCACCTCGCCGGCCGCGCGCACCGCGCGCATGCCGCGCCCGCCGCCGCCGGACACCGCCTTGATCATCATGGCGCCGCCGTCGAGCCCGCCGAAGAATTTCTGCGCTTGCTCGAGGCTGGTCTCGCCAATGGTTCCTTCAATCACCGGCACGCCGACCTGGGCCGCGAGTTTTCGCGCGGCGATCTTGTCGCCGAACAATTGCAGCGCACCCGGCGACGGGCCGACGAAAATGAGGCCCTCCTGCGCCGCGCGCCGCGCCAGCCCGGCATTCTCGCTGAGAAAACCATAGCCGGGATGAATGGCGTCGCAGCCGGCCTGCCTGGCCACCGCGATGATGCGCTCGATGTCGAGATAGGCGGCGGCGCCGGCGCGGCCCAGCGCATGGGCCTCGTCGGCCTTGCGTACATGCAGCGATGTCGCGTCGTCGGCGGAATACACCGCGGCGGTCGCTATTCCCAACTCGGACGCCGCGCGCGCAATACGAATTGCGATTTCGCCGCGGTTGGCAATGAGCAGTTTCCTGAAAAGTCCCTCACGCATCGAGCAATTTACCTAACTCTTGTTTCTTGACCTTGCCCGTGGCCGTCATTGGCAGGGCATCGACAATCCGGACTTCCGGCACCTTGAATCCAGCCATGCGTTCGCGGCACCAGTCCTCGATCGCTTTCGCCGTGACGTCGGCGCCCTGCACCAGCAGCACGAAGGCTACCGGCACCTGGCCGCGTTCCTCGTCGGCGCGCGGCACCACGCCGCTGCCGACCACCGCGGGATGCTGCCCGAGCAGGGCTTCCACCTCGCCGGGGAATACGCTCATGCCCTTGACCTTGATCATTTCCTTGCGGCGACCGAGGTAATGCAGAAAGCCGTCGGTATCGATCAGGCCGATATCGCCGGAATGCAGCCAGCCATCGCGGAGCGTCTCGGCGGTGGCCTCGGGCTTGTTCCAGTAGCCCTTCAGCAATGACGGCGTGCGGCAGCAGATTTCACCCTCCGCGCCGAGCGGCAGGATCGCTCCGGTCTCGAAATCACAGATCTTGAATTCGGTACCCGGCACCGGCAGGCCGACAAAGGTCGGCCGCGACTTCAGATCGAAATCATCCTCCTGCATGCCGGTGGTGTAGCTGTCCGAGGTGTGGGTCTCGGTCATGCCCCAGGCGGATTCGGCCAGCACCGTGCCGACCAGCTTCTGCCAGCGGCGGCGATAGTCGATGTTGAGTTTCTTGACGAACGACACCACGCGCACATTGCTGAGCGACGTCAGGTCGAATTCGCCGAACCGCGGATGGTCCATGATCTCCAGCGCGCCGTCGACCGGCATCGCCGTCGCGGTGACCTTGTAGAGCTGGATCGCTGACATCACCGCGACCGGATCCCAGCGCGTCAGCAGCACCAGCGTGGTGCCGTTGAACACCGGAAAGATCAGGCAGCTGTTTTCGCCGGCAATCCAGAACTCCGGGAAGAAGCTCAGCGACACCGAACTGGACGGCGGCGGTGCCAGCGAAATGTTGGAGGCCACCGTGTAGATCATGTCGCGCTGGGTGTGGATGCATCCCTTCGGCATGCCGGTGGTGCCGCCGGTGTAGTTCAGCGCCGCGATGTCGTCCAGCGACGCGCCTTCCGGGAATGATGGCGCGTCGATCCGCGCCAGCGTCGGCAGCATGTCGACGGCGTCGGCGCAGGCGATCTTGGGCGCCAGTGTCGCCGATGGCGCCGGAAGGCTGGGCTCAGCCGGCATGGCTTCGATGAAGCTGGTGACGATGATCCGCTTCAGCACGGTCTGGGAAAACACCTCGCGCACCACCGGCATCAACTGATCGAGTGCGACGATGGTTTCCGAGCCGCAATCGCCGACCTGATAGCCGAGCTCGTAGGCCTTGGACAACGGGCTGACCGGACAATGCACGGCGCCGAGCTTGAGGATGCCAAAGAACGCGATGTGAAATTGCGGGCAGTTCGGCATGAAGACCGAGACGCGGTCGCCCTTCTTCACGCCCATATTGTCCAGCAAGGTAGCGAACAGATCGCTCTGGCGATCAAGTTCGCCATAGGTCGTGACGCCGCCGTAGAAAATCACGGCCGGCTTGTCCGGCTGTAGCCGTGCCCATATCCGCAGATATTCGGTCAACGGCTTTTCGCCATGCGGATAGACGGTGTCGCGCGACAGCCCCTTCGGCCAGGCCTTCGCGTAAAGACCCCGCAGCGTGTCGAGGTAGTCATTTTCGTTGATAGGCTGGGGTGACATAAGCGTACTCATCGGGGTGGGGTGATGGACGACTGGACCGGCGGGACGATGGTCTCGGCGAGGTGACAGGCGACCAGCTGGCGCGGCGCCAGTTCGCGATCGACCGGCGGCGTGGTCCGGCAGATATCGGCCGCATAGGGGCAGCGCGGGTGAAACTTGCAGCCCGGCGGCGGCGCCATGGCGCTGCCGATCTCGCCATGAATGACCCCGATTGGCGCGCGGTGGTCCGGATCGGGCCGCGGCACCGAGGCCAGCAGCGCCTGGGTGTAGGGATGTTTTGGTTGCGAAAACACCGAGTCGGTCGGGCCAAGCTCGGCCATGCTGCCGAGATACATGACGCCGACGCTGGAGCTGAAATGCTCGACCAGCGCCAGATCATGCGCCACGATCAGATAGGTCAGTCCGAACTCGTCCTGGATATCGGCCAGCAGATTGAGGATCTGCGCGCGCACCGACACGTCGAGCGCTGAGATCGGCTCATCCAGCACCATGAAGGCGGGCTTCAACGCCAAAGCGCGGGCAATCGCCACGCGCTGACGCTGCCCGCCGGAGAATTCATGGGGATAGAAATCGGCGGCGGTCTTCGGTAGTCCGACAACGTCGAGCATTTCGAGCACGCGGGCACGCTGGCTGTCGCGGTCGCCGATGCCATGGGCCATCAGCGGCTCGGCGATGATCTTGCTGACGCGCATCCGCGGATTGAGCGACGAATAGGGATCCTGGAACACCGCCTGGGCCTGGCGGCGATAGTTGTGCATGGTCTTCGACGACGCCGTCGCCAGATCGGCGCCGTGAAACAGGATCTCGCCGGAGGTCGGCTTCTCCAGCCCGAGCACCAGCTTCGTCAACGTCGTCTTGCCGCAGCCGGACTCGCCGACCAGCGCGAAGGTCTCGCCGCGGCGGATCGCGAAGCTGACATTCTCCACCGCGCGTACCACGCCGCCGCCCTGCGCGCTGAAGCGCTTGGTCAGGTTGCGGATCTCGAGCAAGGGTGCAGCCGTTTTAGCCTTTGCCGGATGGGACATGGTCATCGTCATGGCCGTGGCTCCGCCAGCCAGCACGCCGCGCTGTGGCCGGTCGACACCTCGAACTGCGGCGGATAATCGTCGCAGCGCGCCATCTTCCGCGGACAGCGCGCGGCAAAGCGGCAGCCATGGGGCGGATCGATCAGGCTCGGCGGCTGCCCGACGATCGCCTCGAGCCGGCGGCGCTTGCGGCCCAGATGCGGGATCGAATTCAGCAGCCCGCGCGTATAGGGATGCACCGGGTTGCGGAAGATCTCGCGGACGTCGCCGCTCTCGACCACCCGACCGGCATACATCACGGCGATGCGGTGGCAGATCCCGGCGGCGACGCCCAGATCATGGGTGATCATGATGATGCCGAGGCCGCTGTCGCGCTGCAACTCGCGGAACAGCTCCATCATCTGCACCTGGATGGTAACGTCGAGCGCGCTGGTCGGCTCGTCGGCGATCAGCAGCCGCGGTGAACAGGCGATCGCCATCGCCGTGACCACGCGTTGCCGCATGCCGCCGGAGAATTGATGCGGATAGTCATCGATGCGTTTGGCCGGCGACGGGATGCGCACGCGCGCCAGCACGGCTTCCACCGCCTGGCGCACGGCACCGCGTCCCTTCGCCAGCTTGTGGTAGCGGAACGGCGCGCCAACCTGGTCGCCGATGCTGAACACCGGGTTGAGCGAGGTCAGCGGGTCCTGCGACACCATGGAAATTCGCCGGCCGCGCCAGTTCTGCGCCATCTCGTCTTCGCTGAGTTGCACCAGATCGGTGCCGTCGAGCGTGATCGAGCCCTCGACGATGCGGCCGCTCGGCTTCGGCAGCAGCCGCAACATCGACAGGCTGGTCATGGTCTTGCCGGAGCCGGATTCGCCGACAATCCCCAGCGTCTCGCCCTCGGCGACCTCGAGATCGACCCCGTCCACCGCGCGCACCACGCCGCGCTTGAGATAGAGATAGGCCTTGAGGTTCTCGACCTTGAGCAATGGCGGCTTCGGAACTGGCAACGAAACGGGGGCAGCATCGGTCATGTCAAAGCTGCCTTCGCTTGGGATCGAGCGTGTCGCGCAGCCAGTCGCCGATCAGATTGGCCGACAGGCAGGTCAGCATGATCGCGACGCCGGGCAGCGTGATCGCCCACCAGGCATTGCCGATGTAGTTGCGGGCATCCGCGAGCATCAGCCCCCACGACACGTCGGGGCTCTGGATGCCAAGGCCGAGGAAACTCAGCGACGCCTCGAAGATAATGACCTGCCCGACCTGCAGCGACGCCAGCACCAGCAGCGTATTCAGGATATTGGGCAGCAGATGACGGACGAAGATGGTGGCGGTCGAGCAGCCCGCCACCTTGGCCAGCGCGACGTAATCACGTTCCTTCAGCGACAGGATTTCGCCGCGGATGATGCGGGCGTACCAGGTCCAGTAGGTGATCGAGATCACCACGATCACCGTGATCAGGCTCGGCGACAGCACGGTGGCGATTACCAGCGCCAGCGCCAGCGACGGGATCGACATCTGGATATCGACCAGACGCATGATCAGGGTATCGACGATCTTGCCGAAATAGCCGGCGATCATGCCGATCAGCGCGCCGATGCCGCCCGAAATCACGATGGCATAGACCGCCACCGTGAGAGTGACGCGCGCGCCGGCGATGATCCGGCTGAAAATGTCGCGGCCGAGATTGTCGGTACCGAGCAGGTTGTCGATCGAGCCGCCTTCCAGCCAGGACGGCGGCTTGAAGGCCGAGCCGAGATCGAGCCCGTTCGGATCATGCGGGGCGACGTGCTCGCCGCCGATCGCCGCGATCACCACGAGGCCGAAGATCAGCAGCGACCACCACGGGATGCCGCGCCCGAACAGGCTGCGCATCATGCGCTGCGAGCGCGACCGGGACAGCTCGGCAAACGAGGCGTCGATATCAACCATGCCGGATCCTCGGGTCGATGATCCCGTAGCTGAGATCGACCAGCAGATTCGACACCACGAACAGCACCGAGGTGAACAGCACGCCGGCCTGCACCACCGGGAAGTCCCGCGCGAACACCGCCTCCACCACGGTGCGCCCGAGGCCGGGCCAGGCAAAGATCACCTCGACGACGAAGGCGCCGCCAAGCATCGAGGCAAAGTAGACGCCGAGCACGGTCACCAGCGGCACCGCCGCGTTGCGGAAGGCGTATTTCCAGACCAGCAGCCGCTCCGGCGCGCCGAGCGCGCGGCCCATGCGGATGTAGTCGCTGTCGAGCACGTCCAGCATCGCCGACCGGACGATGCGGGTTTGCGCCGCGACCGGATACCAGCCCAGCGCGATCGCCGGCAGGATGATATGGGAAACGCCGCCCGCGCCAAAGGCCGGCAACCAGTTGAGCTGAACCGAGAAAACCATGATCAGCAGCAGCCCGACCCAGAAGCCGGGCATCGCCTGCCCCAGCATCGCAAACCCCTTGCCGAAGCTGTCGATCCAGCCGCCGCGATGCACCGCCGACAGCACCCCGAGCGGCACCGCCAGCA
>NZ_JANXTC010000349.1:0-4403 GCF_025356345.1 Tardiphaga sp. | reverse complement strand
CGCATCGCCGCCGGTGCCGGCCTCAAGGTCGAGGAAGTCAACAAGGTGCTGAAGATGCATCGCAACATGGCCGACATGATGAAGGCGATGGGGCAGGGCAAGCGCGGCCCGATGGCCGGCATCGCGCAGGCGATGGGCTTTGGCGGTGGCGGCATGCCGTCGCCGGAGCAGATGAAGGCGCTGGCGGAGAAGATGCCTCAGGGCGGCGCGCCTGGCGCGATGCCGTCGCTGCCGAAAGAATTTCCGGGTCTCGGAGGACTCGGCAAGCCGACGCTTCCGGGCCTCGGCGGTTTTCCCGGTTTCGGGAAGAAGAAATAACGCGTTTCCAATTACTCACATTCAAACGAACACTCAGGAGAATCCCATGTCCGTCGTTATCCGTCTCGCGCGCGCAGGCACCAAGAAGCGTCCCGTCTATCACGTCGTCGTCGCCGACTCGCGTTTCCCCCGCGATGGTCGCTTCATCGAGCGTCTCGGTTACTTCAACCCGCTGCTCGCCAAGGACAACGAGCTGCGCCTGAAGCTCGACATGGAGAAGGTCAAGGTCTGGCTCGCCAAGGGCGCGCAGCCCTCGGACCGTGTCGCCCGCTTCCTCGATGCCGCCGGCGTTGCCAAGCGCGAAGCCCGCAGCAATCCGGAGAAGGCGATTCCGCGCAAGGAGCGCAAGGTGATCGCGGAAGCCAAGGCCGCTGAAATTGCCGCCGCCAAGTCGGCCGCCGCCGCCGCCGCCAAAGCCGCCGCCGCGGCAGCGAAGTAAGTCTTGATGCTCGCATCCTCATGCCCGGCGATACGCGACCTGCGTCGCGCGGGCCGGCGTGAGGTGCGCTCATGACAACCCCGAAAATCTGCGTCGCGCGAATTGGCGCGCCGCATGGTGTGCGCGGCGCCGTCAAGCTCTGGACCTTTACCGAGGATCCGCTGGCGGTGACCGATTACGGCCCGCTGAAAACGCTGGATGGCGGTCGAACCTTTGAGGTTGATACCGTCCGCGAGGCCAATGGCCATTTGGTTGCGACCTTCAAGGGCGTCGACAGCCGCGAGGACGCCGAACGGCTCAACGGCGTCGAACTCTACATCCCCCGTGAAAAACTGCCCGATACCGAGGACGGCGAATATTACCACGCCGATCTGATCGGGCTTGCCGCGATCGATGCCGCCGGCGCGCCGGTCGGACGCGTCGTCGCGGTGCATAATTTCGGCGCCGGCGACATCATCGAGATCGCGCCGCCGCTAGGCAACACGCTGCTGCTGCCCTTTACCAATGCGGTAGTGCCGACCGTCGATCTGAAGGCCGGTCATGTGGTGATCGAGATGCCCGCGGAAATCATCGGCGAAGATCCCACCACATCGGACGACTGAGGTGGTGTGGCGCGCCACCGTGCTGACGCTGTTTCCGGAGATGTTTCCCGGGCCGCTCGGCATCAGCCTGGCCGGCCGCGCGCTGGCCTCCGGCGTGTGGGCTTTGGACTCCCGTGATATCCGCGCGTCCGCGACGGATCGCCACCGCAGCGTCGATGATACCCCGGCCGGTGGCGGTCCCGGGATGGTGTTGCGCGCCGACGTTCTGGCCGCGGCAATCGACGCCACCATCCTGCCGCAGGACGTGCCGCGCCTCGTCATGAGCCCGCGCGGTCGGCCGTTGACCCAGGCGCGGGTCGCGGAACTCGCGGCCGGCCCGGGGCCGCTGATCGTCTGCGGCCGTTTTGAGGGTATCGACCAGCGCGTCATCGACGCCCGCGGGCTCGAGGAGGTCTCTATCGGCGACTATGTATTGTCAGGCGGCGAGATCGCGGCGATGACGCTGATCGACGCCTGCGTGCGGCTGTTGCCCGGTGTGATGGGCAAGCTTTGCTCCGGCACCGACGAGAGCTTTTCCGACGGGCTGCTGGAATATCCGCAATATACCCGTCCGCAGTCGTTCGAGGATCGACCGATTCCTGAAATCCTGCTGTCCGGCGACCATGCGAGGGTCGCCAGATGGCGCCAGGCAGCGGCCGAGACGCTGACGCAGGAGCGGCGACCCGACCTTTGGGCCGCCCGGCCGAAGCCGTCGGAATCGGCCCGCAAACGAAAGCCGCCAAAAAACACGACGGATGGGTGACAACGCGTTCCGTATGCCGTATAGGGACGCCAAATCCGTGCAATGGCAGGATAGATGGACGTGTGCGCAGCCCGCGCCGATGTCTGGGCGCGCCGCCGATGGAGATTTCAATGAACCTTATTCAGACGCTCGAAAAAGAGCAGTTCGACCGCCTTTCCGCCACCAAGACGATCCCGGAATTCGGTCCCGGCGACACCGTCATCGTCAACGTCAAGGTTGTCGAAGGCGAGCGCTCCCGCGTGCAGGCCTATGAAGGCGTCTGCATCGGCCGTTCCGGCGGCGGCATCAACGAGAGCTTCACGGTTCGCAAGATCTCCTACGGTGAAGGCGTCGAGCGCGTATTCCCGACGCTGTCGCCGATGATCGATTCGATCAAGGTGGTACGTCGCGGCAAGGTGCGTCGCGCCAAGCTGTATTACCTGCGCAACCTGCGCGGCAAGTCGGCCCGCATCGTCGAGAAGAAGACCGAGCGTCCCGTCAAGGTCGCTGCCGGCGCGGCTGCCGCCAAGTAACTTTCCAATCCGTCCATGCGATCAAAGCGCGGCGCAAGCCGCGCTTTTTTGCGTCTGCGGCAGATCCAATCGATACGCGATCGGCGGCGTCGGTCGCGCATGTGATGGCGGACTGCGCGATTGCCTGGTCTCGACCTTCTCCGGGTCATGCCGGATGCGTCACTCTCGCCCCTTGGCATCGCCGCTGTCGCCTGTAGACAGCAAGGGCTCCCGCGCAGGCCCGTCGTTTGAACGG
This sequence comes from Tardiphaga sp., assembly GCF_025356345.1. Classification (GTDB taxonomy): domain Bacteria; phylum Pseudomonadota; class Alphaproteobacteria; order Rhizobiales; family Xanthobacteraceae; genus Tardiphaga. Next base: position 1,555 of record NZ_JANXTC010000349.1, on the reverse strand, counting down.
GATGTCGGCGCATCGGCGCCCGAGCGCTGATCGGTCGATGTGGCTGCGGGCAAACCGGCGCGATGCGCGCCGGAGTCTGAACGGATTGGCCGCATGGAACTCAAGTCCCTGATCGTCTTCGTCGACCCTTCGCCGGGCGGCGAATCGCGGACGCGTTACGCCGTCAGGCTGGCGGTCCAGCACGACGCGCATCTGATCGGCGTCTTCATCGTCCCGGCGGCCTGGAAGCTGAGCCCGCTGGATTCCTACGTGAAGGGCGCCGGCGCGGTCGGCGAAATGGTCGCGCGCCATGACCGCCTCGAGCACGAAGCGGCCGCGGCGGCCATCAGGCATTTCGAAGCCGTGGCCGGTCGGGAGCGGCTCAGCTTTGAGTTCCGGTCGATCCAGGAAAGCCGTGCCGACGAATTGGTGCGCCTGCACTCGCTGCACACTGACCTCGTCATCGTGGGTCACCCGTCGCCCGGTGGCTTGCCGGCGCAGCAATCGCCGGCCGACTTGCTGCTGGAGACCGGGGTGCCATTCCTGATCGTGCCGGATGCCTGGGAGAGCGACGTTGTCGCGAGCAACATCCTGTTCGCCTGGAATGCCAGCCGGGAGGCTCGCCGAGCGATCAGCGATGCGCTTCCGCTCATGAAAGCCGCGCAATCGGTGGCGGTGCTGGTGATCGATCCGCAGAAAAACCCCGCGCATGGCGAGCAGCCTGGCGCGGACGTGGCGCATTACCTCAGCCGGCACGGCGTTGTCGCGCATGTCGAAGAGCGGCAATCGGACGGGATCGCCGTGGCCGATGTGATTCGGGATTTCGCCGTCCATCATCAGTCAGACCTGATCGTGCTGGGCGCATACAGCCACGCGCGAACCCGCCAGTTTATTTTCGGCGGCGTCACGCGCTCACTGCTCGGCAACGTCCAGGTTCCGATCCTGATCGCCCATTGAGCGGCGAATCGCCAGCGGTCCATCGTTTCGCCCGGGACCGATGTCGGTCGCACCCTCGTGCTCGCCGGCGGTAGTATCGACTTGCTGCTCACCGATGCGGCCCGGCTGGCCAATATTGATTTCGCCGTGCCGGACGGTGTGGTCCACAAGCCAGCTGGTCGCCATATCCGCGTTGATGCGGTTGCGCCGGCCGGAACGGCCGCGGCTCGTCAGTGAGGCGAGAAGTTTCCGAGGCAGATCCGGCCCCGGCAAAGTCAGAGACCCGGATCGATATTTCTTGTCACGGGGGGAGGAGGGCGCGCCAGACGGACGACCAAATTCCGGAAAGCGCTTCTCCGACCGTGACGCAGGTCTTGATTTTCGCGCTGGACGTCGGCTGCCGCGCATTTGATTTCGTCGGCGCCCCGTGAAGTCGGCTGCCCAACGATGCGAATCGCCTGCAATTCCCGGGGTTTTTTAGTCCCTCCCCGGAACGAACATCGCGTGACGTTTTTCTGACGATTTGTCGTTGACAGGATCGGGGGCTGGCCCCTATAACCCGACCACTGGACGCGAGCGGCGCCGGGGCCAACGGCCCGGGCGAGTTGCTCGCGCTTCAGAAGCTCCTCAGCTCGAAGAG